>JAABQY010000034.1 GCA_011391225.1 Desulfobulbaceae bacterium
GGTAATCTCTTCCCCGAGCGCCAGACACCTGCAAGCCCTGCGGTGCCGGAGATTCTCATGTGGTTTGATCCGACGGTGCATGGGAGTTTTCGGGCGGCGGTGCGATCGGCCTTGAGTCAGGTAGTGGTCGGGGTGCAGACTCGACTGCTGGTAGAAAAAAGCTTGATCCTGCTTCCTGAAAAGCTTGTGGCAGATCTTCCACCGACAGTGTTGCAGACCATGCAGCGTCCCGATCTGCGCGCCCAGGAATTGCTGCCGCAACTCTTTCAGGGCATAGAGCTGATCCCGGTGCGTGAACATTTCAGTACGGCGATGGGCTTTATCAAGCAGCCTAGCGCCGTGCAGCAGAATGTCCCGGCCTGGGCGATTTTCGGTATTTTCTTTATTGTCGTGCCGCTGGCAGGCTCTCTCATCAGGGAACGCGAGTCGGGAACTCTGATGCGCCTGAAGGTTCTGCCGGTGAGCTATTTAACGATCATTTCCGGAAAAATCCTTGCGTATACCATTGTTTGTACCATTCAGTTCGCGGTTATTGTCATGGCCGGTATTTTTGTCCTGCCGATATTTGGCCTGGCGGCCTTTGATCCGGGGAGTCAGCCGTTGCTCTTTGCCATCATGATGCAGAGCGTCATTGTCGCGGCCTGCGGCTACGGGATACTGCTCGGGACGATCGGCCGAACCTATGAGCAGATCGCCGTTTTCGGCCCCTTGTCGATAGTTATCGGCGCCGCCTTAGGCGGCATCATGGTGCCGATCTACGCCCTGCCGGAACTCATGCGGCCAATCTGTCTGCTTTCCCCACTCTATTGGGGGCAGAGCGGCTTTTACGACCTCCTTCTCCGCGGTGGCGACCTCCGGTCGATCCTCCCGGAGGTCGCCTCACTTGTGGTTTTTGGACTTGCTGCCGCGATGGTCGCAGTGCTCTTTTCAGCAAGCAGGAAAAGGCGCCCCTGAGCAACCTTCCTGTCTCCTTCAGGGGGCAGGATTACCTGAAAGGTTTTTTAAAACCCATGAAGATAGTTCTCATCAACCCCCCCAATTGCGGACGTTCCATTCCGGAGGAAGAGTTCGGTATCACCTCGTTGAAAATGATTTTCCGGGGCGAGCCGTTGGCCCTTGAGGTTCTCGCCGGAAACCTGCCGGGACATGAGGTGCAAATTGTCGACCTGAAGGCCGAGCCGGATGGCCTCTATGCCTTGCTGGCGGAGGAGGTCTGCCCGGACGTGGTGGGTTTTACCTCTGTCACCTGCGAGGCCAATACAGTTATCAAGCTGTGCGAAAAGATCAAAGGGGCCTATGCCCGGCCGCCGATCATCGTCGTCGGCGGCCACCATGCCTCCTCCGACCCCGGCTATTTTCACCGGCCCGTTATCGATTACGTCATTGTCGGACTTGGCAAACTAACCTTTAGGCTCCTGGTAGACGCCCTGGTCGAGGGAGGAGGGCCTCCAGATATTCCCGGGGTGCTCAGGGTACGGCCGGGTGGGCCACTTACGCCGTCCCTGCGAAAATACAGTTTCGAGGATCTGGTCGACGACCAGCCGCCTCGCTACGATCTGGTGCGAGGGCATCGCGACAAATACGTCATGAGCGGGGTCGGAGGCAGAGCAGGTTTTGTCGCCACTGCTTTCGGTTGTACCCATTGCTGCTCCTTCTGTTCGATTCCCAGCATGACTGGGGGGCGCTATCTCGGCCACAGTGTTGAGGCGATCATCCGTGATATCGGGATGCTTGCGGACATTCCTCTCATCCGCTTCGTCGATGCCAACACCTTTGGCGATCCGGCCACTGCCAAGCTACTCGCTGAAAAAATTCTTCAGCTGGGCATAGAAAAAAAAATCGTTGCCGATGTTCGGGCCGATACCGTGGTCGCCAATCCCGAGCTTATGCGGCTGTGGCACGAGGCCGGGCTGGCCGCGGTGGTCATTGGTTTTGAGGAGATAGATGACGTTCGTCTGGCGCGGATGAACAAACGCAGCAGCCTCGACAAAAATATCGCCGCTCTGCACATTCTTGCTGAGATCGGCATCCGGGTCATCGGTGACTTTATCATCTCACCTGATTACGACCATGCCGACTTCGAGCGCTTGGCCCGCTTTATCGACAGGTCGCCCATTGCTCTGCCAATTCCGTCGATCCTCACGCCGATTCCCGGAACACCTCTGTATAAACAGTTGGCAGCGGAACTGGAAATCACCGACCTCGATTATTATACTTTCTCCAACGCGGTGCTGCCGACCAGGCTGGCCAAAAAGGAGTTTTACGCCCTCTATTCCGATCTGATGAAACATCTGCATCAACACCTAACGAAGAGCTGAATATGGATATCTATATCAACGCCCTCGCCTCGTTTCTCCCCAATGCACCGGTGGACAACGATCACATTGAAGATATACTTGGCCGGGTTGGTAACATGCCGTCGCGCACCAAGCGGCGGATACTCTCCAACAATAAGATCAATACCCGATATTATGCCCTCGATCCGAAAACCGGCAAAGCCACCCACACCAATGCCGAGCTGACCGCCGAGGCGGTGCGGCGGCTGCGGCCGACCGAGGGTTTTACAACGGCGGACATCAAATGTCTCTGTTGTGGTACATCAAGCCCTGATCTCCTTATGCCCGGTCATGGAGTCATGGTTGCCGGGGAGTTGGCATTGCCGCCCTGCGATGTGGTGACCACAGCGGGTATTTGTGTGGCGGGGGTGACCGCTCTGAAATACGCTTGTATGAATGTTGCCTCGGGAACCGTCGCCAATGCGGTGGCAACCGGTTCAGAACTGGCCTCATCCTTTATGAAAGCCACCTTTTTTTCCTCTGCAGTCGACCTGGGCATTGATCTGAAAAAAAAGCCGGAGCTGGGTTTTGATGCCGATTTTCTCCGCTGGATGCTCTCCGATGGCGCCGGGGCTGCCTATGTTTCGGGGGATAAAAACCGAATTGGTCTTTCTTATCGGGTGGAGTGGATCGAAAACCGTTCCTTCGCCGGCGAGCTTTCGACCTGCATGTATGCAGGCGGCAAGAAGATGGGTGACGGTCGGATGCTGGGTTGGCGGCAGTTAGCCAGCAACCTGGCTACGGCAGAGAACAACTACTTTGCCGTCAGGCAGGATGTCAAGCTGCTCGACGAGCATATCATCTCCACCTCCATGGCCCGGGCACTGCCCGAAATCGCGGCAAAGCGCAGCATACGGCCGGAAGGTATTCAATGGTATCTCCCGCATTATTCCTCGGCCTATTTCCGCGACAAAATATACCAGGGCATGAAGGAATCCGGTTTTGAAATTCCTTATGAAAAATGGTTTACTAACCTTTCCGAGGTCGGCAATATCGGCAGCGCCTCCATCTACCTGCTGATGGAGGGCTTGATGCAATCAGGTCGGCTGCAGGACGGTGATAAGGTGCTGTGCTTCATCCCCGAATCCGGCCGTTTCTCGCATTGCTTCATGTTGCTGACCGTGATGGCGGGCAGGGAATAATTCCCCGCTCTTTTCATTCCCGTATCCTTCTGCTAAAGTGTGTTGAGAACCACCATCATACATCGAAAATCACCGCGAATCGGATGCTGCATAACAAAAAAATAGTCATTGGCGTTTTCATCACCATCACCTTCTTGGCCATCGGTACGATCGGCTATATGGTGATTGATGGTTTTCCCCTGCTTGACGCCCTGTATATGGCGGTTATCACCATCACCACGGTAGGTTTCGGTGAGATTCATCCCCTTTCCAGCACCGGAAGAATATTCACTATGTTTTTGATAATATTCGGTTTCGGCAGTATCGGTTTTTTGGTTGCTGCCTTTACCGAAGCCCTGGTCGAACAAGCTTCCAGTCCCCAACTCAGAAGAAAAATCATGCAGAAACGGATCGATCAACTCAGAAAGCATTACATTATTTGTGGTTTTGGGCGAGTTGGTGTTGCCGCCGCCGAACACTTCCACAAAGCCGGAGCACCCTTTGTCGTGCTGGAATCCGGCGAAGAACAAATTAAAATCTTGCAGGAGCGCAAGTATTCCTATCTGGAAGGAGATGCCACCAAAGAAGAGGTGCTGCTCGCCGCGGGAATAAAACATGCCACCGCCTTGATGGCTTTGCTCAACGACGATCCGGAAAATCTCTTCACCGTCCTTACTGCAAGAGAACTCAACCCGACGCTGCACATTATCGCCCGCACTGAAACGACCTCTTCGGAGTCGAGAATGCTGCGGGCTGGAGCTGACTCCATCATTTCACCCTACGCATCCGCCGGAAGAAGAGTAGCCGATAAGATACTCAAAGCGACCAAGGGTGAGGTTCTCGACAGTGACATGGTGCCGGAGCAGCAATATCAACCGGAATGGCAGCGGGTTACTGAAGAATCTGATCTGGCAAAACATGTGGTTGAAACCGCCAACACCTTTCTCAGGGGAACAATCCTTGGGATCAGGCGGGCAGAGAAGGATTTCCTTGCACCAAAAGCGGATATGGAGATACATCTCGGCGATGAACTGCTGATTGCTTCCTGCACTTCGGGGGAACCAACTCTGAAAGCTACGTCCCGGAAGGCATATAAAATGGTATTGGTCGATGACAACCCGGTTATCCGCCGATTGTATACGCGATTATTCCAAAAGGCCGGATATCATATCATCACGGCGGAGAATGGCCAGGAAGGCTATGAAACAATTATACGCGAACGGCCCGAAGCTGCGGTCATCGATTACTACCTGCCGGACATGACCGGTCTGATGATTTGCAAAAAAGTCAGGGCAAACGAGGAACTGCGTCATATGAAACTCTTTCTGTTTACCGGCAATGATGATGCGGAAACAAGAAAAGAAGCATTGGCGGCGGGGGTAGATTCAGTGGTGGTGAAAAGCCCCGATGCCGCTGAGATCGTCAATACAGTAAAAGCTAAGATGGAAACCTGCTGACGCCAAATAAAGCCTGTAACTATGAAGCCACTCATCGGTATTACGACATATTTTGTTTCCGACGCAGAACTGGACGGTCGCAGGGTGCGTGGGGCTTGTGGGCAAGATATGCTGATGTCCAATCTCGACTACTCGCGCAGTGTGCATGAAAGCGGTGGTGTCCCGGTGGCCTTGCCGACGCTCAATGAGCCCCTGGCAGCGGCTGATGTCGTCAAGCACCTAGACGGCCTGCTGCTGGCGGGTGGCGAGGACTTGGCTCCTGCCCTTTTCAGGCAGGAGGCGCAACCCGGTCTTGGCATGGTCATAGAGCGACGCGACCGGTATGAGTGGGCTCTCCTGCAAGCCGCCTTGGCAAAAAAAATCCCGATTTTAGGGATTTGCCGAGGCTTTCAACTGTTGAATGTGTACTTTGGCGGGACCTTGTATCAGGATCTGGCCGCATATTACAGCGCCGAGGTTCCGCACCACAGCGCCCATCTAGGACGAGAGGCGCTGGTACATGAAGTGCTGCTTAATGAAGGCACTTTTCTGCGGCAATGTTATGGGGTCGAGGCCCTGTGGGTTAACAGTCTGCATCACCAGGGAGTGGAGATACTGGCTGCGGAATTGGTTGCCGCAGCCCTCAGTCGCGATGGCTTGGTAGAGGGCTTTCAGCACAGCTCGAACAGCTCTGTCTTTGGAGTACAGTGGCACCCCGAGATGATGACGGAACGCTATGCCGTACATCACAACCTCTTTCGCTTCTTTATCGAGAAAGCCGGCCTTTGAGGAAAGAGCTTTTTGATACCTTTGGCGGTTTGTATTCAACTGTGGTGCTGATGCAGGTTCGCTCTTCCATCGCTTTGATAATATGAAGAATTGTCTGGTTGACCGGGGTCGCGATACCGTGCTGAAGCCCCAAGGACACAACCCTGCCAGAGAAAATCTCCACCTCGGTTTTTCTTTCTGCCTCGATATCCTGAAGCATCGAGGTTTTTCCTTCGGGCGCCAGGGTTGCAAGAACGGCGAGCCAGTCGTCCAGGTCTTTTCGACTCAGATTGACGGCAGCTTTTCCGGCCAGCATGACGACTTCCTGCATCAACATCTGCATGAGGGCCAGCGCGTTACCTGAGGACTGGAAGACACCATAGGGCGCACGCAATACCGCCGAAGCCTGGTTGATACCAACATTAATCATGAATTTCCACCACATGACACGCTGCATATCAGGAGGCACCTCATGGGGGATCGCCGCCCGGGTCAAGGCCTCCTGCAGGAGGGTCACCCGCCGGCCCTGGTCTTTTTGCGATCCCTCGCCGAAGATGATCTTGCCGGGTCTGGCGTAGGAAAAATGGTTTCCCTCGCGCACGGCGTCGATACCAACAGCAATAGCATAAAGCATTTTTTCCATACCACAGACAGAGCCGATTATCTGTTCGCTTTCAAGGCCGTTCATCACTGACAGGAGAATCGTTTCTTCACCAACCACTGCTTTTATATCTTCAAGGGCTTCGGGGAGATGGTGGTGTTTCAGGGCGACGAGGACAAGATCGACTGGAGCTCCAACTTCTTTTGGCTGCAAGACCGGAATGGCATAAGGTCTGCCATTGACTGTTAAGGGCTTCTTTTTCAGCCTCAGATATCTTTGCCCCGAAGCAAGAAAAAACAATGAAAAACTAGCGGCGTCTGAAAACATAGAGGCATACGCAGCCCCCATGGCTCCGGCCCCGACTATGGCGATGGTTTTGATCTTTTTTGTCTGCATAATTTTACGTTCGATTTTGTTATGGATTAACGCATCTGATTGAATTTCATCCAGATACTAACTTCATCGGCGCTGGAAGAGATTTTTATATCAGAATAGAGCTTCCGGCAGAGAGTGATCATTGATGTGTTTTCCGGCAAGGTGGTCGCATAAAAACCTCCAAAGCCATTGGTTGAAGCAACTTTTTCAAGTTCTTTGAAGAGATATCCGGCAACACCCTGGTTCTGGAGATCTTCCCGGACGACGAAGGCCACTTCGGCCCATTGTTTATCAATTTTGGCATAGGTGCCGATGGCGACTATCTCTTTATTGCCGCGGTTTTTAACACTGCCGACCAGCGAGATATTTTTCCGATAATCCATATGCGCCCAATGTTCCTGCGCCATTTTCCGGGAAAAAATGGTGACCGAATGGAAAAATCGCAAGAAAATGGTTTCTTCTTTCAAGGAATAAAAGAAATTGCGGTAGGCTATCTCGTCGGAGGGCAGGAGTGGCCGCACCGACAGGGTTTTGCCATTTTTCAGAACGGTTCTGCTTTTGTATTCCTCAATGAAAATAAGATCTTCAGCAAGTGGCGGCAGTTGATCCTTAAAAATGTAGTGATTTTTCTTGGCTGCATCGATCAGGCTGGCGCGGAAATCCGGATGAGCGATTTGGCACAGTTCGATCACCCTTTGGCTGACACTTTTTCCTTTCAATTGGGCAATACCGAATTCAGTTACGACAAAGTTGACGTCGGCCCGAAGGGTCGCCACCCCGGCACCGGCGCTGAGATTGGCAACTATCCGGGAAATCTGCCCACCTCCGGCCGTTGACGGCAGGGCGATGATCGACAAGCCACCCTTTGACAGCGTTGCACCGCGAATAAAATTGGATTGGTCGCCGGTACCGCTGAAGAATTGCCGGCCGACGGAATCGGAGCATACCTGGCCGGTAAGATCAACTTCGAGGGCGGAACTGATAGAGATAAAATTGTCATTTTTACCGATAATGCCCGGCGTGTTCACCCAGTCGGCCGTACCGAAATAGAATTGGATATTGTTGTCTATATAGTCATAGGCGATCCTTGATCCCATACAGAAGGTAGCCACCGCCCGATCAGTCATGAAGTTTTTGTGTTTGTTAGTAATGATGCCCGCCTTGATAAGTGGGATAAAGGCATCGGAAATCATGTGGGTATGAATACCCAGATCGTTTTTATTGTCGAAATACTGCAGCAGGGCGTAAGGCGTGTGTCCGTAACCAACCTGCAAGGTGCTGCCGTCGTCGACAAGCTCCTTGACATACTGGGCAATGCGGCGGGCGGTTTCTTCTTCGACCGGCTCCTGGTCCATAAAGATCAATTCTTCCTCAAAGGGAATCAGATAGTCGATATCATTTACATGGAGAAAGCCATCACCATGGGTTCTGGGCATCCGCGGGTTGATTTGGGCAATGACCGTTTTCGCGCTTTTCACGGCCTCCAGGGTAACATCGACGGAGACCCCCAGACTGGCAATGCCAAAGCAGTCCGGGGGGCTTATCTGGATCAGCACGGTATCGATGACAATCTGTTTGTTCCTGAACAATTGCGGCAACTGCGAGAGATAGGTTGGTATGTAGTCGACCTTGCCTTCGAATGCCGCCTGTTGCATTTTGATGGGGACAAAAAAGAGTTTTACCGAGAAGCGCTGGAGGAAATCCTTGTCATTGAGATAATCGGCGAGGGTATGGGCCAACATCTGGAAGATGATTACATCGGTGAGCTTATTTCGATTTGCCAGCGAATGAATGAGATGTTGTGGTTCACCGCAGCCTGAACCGATGAAGATGCGGCTGCCGTTTTTTATGGTGGCTATCGCTTCATCTGCAGTAACTACTTTTCCTTTACAACCTTTTTCTTTTGTCATTGTTCTGGCGGCACTTCTTGGCGTAGTAACAGGTGCCGGCGTATATGTTTGCGGTGGACCCTGCGGTCGTGATAGGCGTGCACGCCCCGTACGGTCACGAAATAGGTGAGGATGGCCAGGGGGATTCCAAAAATGCATCCGCCAAGGGTGGTGATGAGAAGCCACTTCCAACCCTGGCGCAACAGGTCAAGGAGGCCCAGATTGGTCAGGTCGCTCATACTCAGACTCACGACCTCCCCAGGCACAAAAACCTTGCCAAGCATGTAGAAAAGAGGAAAAACGATAGCCCAGTTGAAGGGATTGGTCCACCACGTACCCAGCGCTGCGGCGATGGGATTTCCGCGAATGAGGAACGCGAGCGCAATGGCGATAACCATCTGCAGAGACAAAAAGGGCATCGCCCCGGCAAAGACGCCTGCCGCCAAACCAAGGGCTATGGACTCTGCAGGAGCCTTGATGCGGACAACGCGCAGGTAGCAGTAGCGAATTATCCTTTTGAATTTATTCATATATATTTCAAGATACATTACTGTAAAAAAGTGTACAGGTTTGAAATTAGCATCCCACTTTCCAGTCGACTTCACTCACGACATTGTCACTGGGAATGTAATCCACCTGCTGCAATTTTCCTTTATCTAAATGGACTGTGATCCTGAATCTGCCTTTTTTCTCGGTGTTTTATTGTATCACCTTGTGGAAAATCGCAAAGAGTTCCTTGAAGAGGTGAGGTATTAGCGTTATGTTTGAATGATAATTTATATAAACCCTTTTTGAAGGTGCGGCTATGGCAAGGTCAAAGTGTCCATCATGTGAATACCACGAATTTGAGGCTGTTCACGTCACGACAAAAACCGGACAGAAATTCTGTCTCATTCAATGTCTTGCATGCGGTACCGTAGTCGGGGCGCTGGATGAGGTGAAAATTACCAATGTAATTAAAAGTGCTGAAAAGAAACTGGCTAAATTTCTGGAAAATCTCAATCGCAAAGTGATAAGCGTCTGTAACCGGAAAAATTCCTGAAGGTGAAGCCGTGCAATACTCCTTCCTGTTCCAATATAAGGTGCGGCCGAATGCATCGCACAAAGATTGGAATACATTGAGTGCAGCCATCGCTACGGTCATGGTATTTGCCGATTCCGGGGCGCAGGGACGTTGCCGCAGTGTCAGGTTTATTAGTCACAATCAATGGGATATCATTGAGTTTATGCGGGCGATGATTATTTGCCCGCACCAGGTCGAAAATTTTGACGCAGCCCTCGGCAAGATCTACCGGCAGGCCGAGCTCTTTGGCATTGCCGCCTGTTTTGACAGTTGGACAAAACATCCGCATACATAATCGGAAAATGCGTCTCAAACAATAACCTGCCACAATACAAAGGGAAAGACCCGTGGAAGAAAACATCGGAAAAAAGCTTGTTCAGGCCTTGAAAGACCCAAACAGCGTAGATAGTCAGGAGAGTATTGCCAAGGCGATGGAGTTGACCAAGGCGTATGCCGGTTCAGGTTCAGCTACCCATTTCACTACGATTACGAAACTATTTTTTGATCTCTTTGAGATGTTTGAAACCGGGAAAGATCCGCGCATCAAATAGTAGGTGGGGTTCGTTTGAGGTATTTGTCAAGACAAGAGATATCTTGACATTTTTTTATGATCTTCCTTAAATACATAATATTTCTATTTATATTTTCAGTATAGAGATTTCTGTCGATTTTATGCCTCTCACGAAAATGGGCCTGCATTGCCATGGAGGTACGTGAAAAGGTGGTCTGGAGACGTTTCTGAACCACATTGTGATAAAAGTATGTGGTGTGTTCCATAAGTTCCAGAACTGAATTGTGTCGGCTTAAGCCGCCGGCTTGCAGTTCATTGTACAACAGGGGCAAGCACTCCAGATAATATCGATCAGCCATTTGTGCGAGGATATCAGCAGATCCGACCACTTGACCGACCAACTGAGTTCCCTGGCTATGGAGTTCGAAGGTAGCAGGATCGCTTTTTAGGTCGGTGTAATTGATAATAGTCGCACAATCCCTCGAAATATCCTCTCCAAGGCTCTTGCTGGCAGCGTAACGTTTGAGGAAGAGGATTGATCGAGCCTCATGGCCAGCCATATATGCGGTGCCAGAATGGGCCAGATCACCTTCTACAAGAAGCATCCCCGTATCATGAAAATAAGCGGCAAGGAGGCCTCTCAGGAGCATATCGGCGGTAATCGCTATATGATTATTGTAGTGAAGTCCGTCAAGGAGACGAATAGTTGCCAGCACTACCATTTGGCTGTGGCGCAGGTTATGATAGGGCAGGGTGTTTTTTTGAAAATCGGGATGCGAGCCGGTAAAGAAGGCGGCAAGGTCGTTGTGAACCGCGCGAATCAATGTGAGATCTGCAGTGGGACTAATGTTTCCGACAAGAAAGAGTATTTCATCGAGGGGCGTACCGGAAAGTCTTCCTTCAAAAAGATGCGAAATATATTTGTTGTCCATGCGTCACTCTGGATATTAAAGCGTAATGCTGTAATTTTTCAGACATTCTATCATTTACATTGAAGATATGGCAAACGCTCTTGCTGAACATCTTTTCGCAGAAAGAGCTTTTGAATATGCCATAGTTGCTCCTTTTCTCAAAAACATATATGCTATCTGTAGCATTGTAGGTGCCGAGTTGGCAAGAACAACAAAGCGACATCTGGACTTTCTTCGTTTTTGCAGGTACTCTTACTGCAGACACCTAAAAAATGATTGCGCACTAGTTCGAGAAACCTGTCATTATTTGTCCAACTCCGCTCTATGGGATAAGTATCTTCACGAAATTCTTTCATAAAGAAATGAATTTCTATGGAACTCAACGCGAGTCTTTGAGCTTTAAGAAAAAAACAGAATGCAATGGAAGATATGAAAAATTCTGTCGTTATTTTGATAGTTGATGACGATGAACTGGTCCGCATGGCTCTGAGTGTCCTGGTCGGTTCACTCGGTTACCACTGTCTGGTTGCCGGTGACGGTGTCGAGGCAATCGCCGTGTTGCGATCAACACCCGTAGACCTGGTCCTTACCGATATTGTCATGCCGGGGATGGATGGATTAGAGCTTCTCGCCCAAATCTACGAACATCACAAAGGAACCGATGTCATTGTTGCTACCGGTTTCCACGAAAAGGCAAGTTATGCCGAAGTGATCAAGGCTGGAGCTATTGATTTCATTAAGAAGCCGATTGACCAGGCCGAACTCGATGCCAAGCTGGCCAGGGCTATACGTGAACGTAATTTAGTAAAAAGGCTGGAATTATTGTCAAAGCAGGATAGCTTGACCGGAATTCTCAACAGACGGGCCTTTGACGAGCATTTTTCCTATGAAGTGGAGCGAGCGTTTCGGCAAAAATACTCGTTGATGCTCGCCATAATCGATATTGATAACTTCAAAGAGTATAATGACAGGCATGGCCATCTGGAAGGTGATAAGGCCCTGATAAGCCTTGCGGCAATTTTGAAAGAGTGCACTCGAGAAAGCGTAGATATATGTTTTCGCCTAGGAGGGGACGAATTTGCCGTTTTGCTCCCGCAGGCCAGCGCCAGCCAAGGTACGGAAGTTGTCCAGCGGATTCTCCTGACGTTTCTTGAGAGAAACTTCAGCGGCACCAGCCTTTCTATCGGGCTCGTAACCTGCAAGCGAGACAAGCAGGTTCTGAAGGAAGAAGACGAAGAGGCGATGAAAAAGCGAGCCGATCAAACTATGTATGATGCCAAAAAAAGCGGCAAGAACTGTGTGGTCACGAGGTTTTGATCTTCATCCCAAGATATTCTTGTGAAAGGACCGATCCGGTTCAATCGGATATTTCCCATTAAAACAGGCCAGACAGAAATGGTCACTTGTCATCCCCGTAGCCTTCACCAGCCCCTCCAAACTTAAATAATGCAGTGAATCGAGATCGAGATATTCAGCGATTTCGGCAATAGTTTTATCGTTGGCGATAAGCTGGCCTGCCGATGGAAAATCAATGCCATAATAACAAGCGTGTCTGGTCGGAGGACAGCTCACCACCATGTGGACCTCTTTTGCTCCCGCTTCCCGGAGGGCTCTCACCCGGCTTTTTCCGGTCGTCCCTCTGATTATCGAATCCTCAACGATAATCAGTCGTTTTCCCTTTAGGAAAGAACGGACAGGGTTGAGTTTCACCTTGACATTGAAGTCGCGCATCGACTGGGTTGGTTGAATGAAGGTCCGGCCGACATAATGATTGCGAATCACACCCATTTCAAAAGGAATACCGGAAGCCTGCGAGTAGCCGAGCGCCGCATAGTTACCCGAATCGGGGAAGGGCATGACGAAATCGGCATCAATTTTGGCTTCCTCGGCAAGGATCTGTCCCATGCGCTTCCGGGCCTGATAGACATTTATTCCGAAAATTTCCGAATCGGGACGTGCAAAGTAAACCTGCTCAAAGATACAAAAATGGCTGTTTTGTTTTGGCCAGGGAAAGATCGAGGTCATTGACCCTTCCTTGAAAATCACCACCTCGCCGGGTTCAATATCTCGTATATATGAGGCCTCTATGAGATCAAGGGCGCAGGTTTCCGAGGCGACAATCCAACCGCCATTCCCAGCGTTTCCGCCGTTTTTCAATTTACCGAGACAAAGGGGGCGAAAGCCGTCCGGATCGCGTACGGCGATCATCGTGTCCTGGGTCATGAGCAGCAGGGAATACGCCCCTTTTAGCGCCGTAAAGGTCTGGCGGAGGGCTTGTTCCAGGTCAAGGTGGGCGGAGCGGGCCATGAGGTGCAGGACTACCTCGCTATCCATGGTGGTTTGAAAAATCGAGCCTTGTTCTTCCAAGCCGGAACGGAGTGAGATGGAATTGACAAGATTGCCGTTGTGGGCGACCGCCAAGGTTGTTCCCTTATGGGTAACCAGAAGCGGTTGGGCGTTGGTAATATTGGATGCCCCGGTGGTAGAATATCGCACGTGACCAATGGACAGATGCCCCTTTAGGCTCTGGATTGTGCTTTCGGAAAACACTTCCGGCACTAACCCCATGTTTTTATACATGGACACCTTCGTGCCGTTTGAAGTTACAATCCCGGCGCTCTCCTGGCCGCGATGCTGCAGGGCATACAGTCCGAAATACGTCAGTTTTGCTGAGTCCGGATGATTATAAATGCCACAGACCCCGCATTCGTGAGTGGGACGCCGGTCTGATGATTTGCTGATATTATTATGTAACATCGAAAGCTTATCCTTGGTTGTCTGAAAAATCGCCAGCTTGGAGCATCCTCTCTATCACCTTCGAGATCGCGGGCTCTTTGCAGTGATTGCCAAAACAGGTAAAGGCACAAAGAGAGAATCTCTGTGCCTTTCTTCTGTATCCCAAAAACGAGAATCTATAATAAATATTCCCCAAATTCAACAAGAAAGAAAGGCTTGGATGGGAAAATCACCATTCCACCTTGATTTCTACTCTGTGGCCAAGGCATAGAGTAGCTCGGTCAGATTGACAAGATCGTTGAGATCGAGTTGTTCACTGACGGTATGCACCTTGTTCATGCCGGTTGCTACAATAGCCGTCGGCAAACCAAAACCGTTGAAAATATTCGCGTCACTGCCGCCACCGGCAACAATGTAACGCAGTTCTTTGCGGCAGGCTGCTGCGGCCTTTTTTATTCTCAGGAGGACCGGGGCATCTTCAGCAATGACCAGTGGTGGGTAGTCGTCGACAATATCAAAGGCAACAGACGGCCTGTTGTTCCCGGTTGCCGGACTTCCCTGCCAGTCGGCGACAATTTTCTGGAAAACATTAAAAATTTCCTCGGTATAGCGTGCCAATTTGTCACGGGAATGGCTACGAACCTCACCGCGCAAGACAACCCGCTCGGGGATAATATTGGTGGCAATGCCACCTTGGATAATACCGAAATTGCACGTTGATTCCTCGTCCAGCCGACCCAAGCGGATCATGGTCAGAGCCTGTGCGGCAAGAGCCAGGGCATTGATCCCGGCCTCCGGACAGAGACCGGCGTGAGCGGCCATGCCCTTGATTTCAAACTTTATCTTATTGGCGGCAGGTGCACCAATGACCACGTGATTGTTGCCGGTGGAATCCAGAGCGTAGCCGTATCTCGTCCGTAGTTTGCCATATTCAAGGTTTTTCGCACCGAGCAGACCGATTTCTTCACAGGTGGTGACCACCACTTCAAGGGTCGGATGCGGGGTATGGTTTTCCTTCAGGAGGGCCAGCAGTTCTAGGACTGCGGCAATGCCGGTTTTATCGTCACCGCCGAGGATAGTATCACCTTTGCTGGTGAAAATATCCCCGGTTCTGACCACCTCGACTCCAGTGGCCGGCTCAACTGTGTCCATGTGGCAGGAAAAAAACAACCCTTCCTGATCAGGGAGGTTCCCGTTGAAGCGGACAATGAGGTTGCCGGAGTCAGAGCCGGTGCGGCCGGCGGAATCATCTTCATAAATGGCATCGGCGCCAAGCGCGGCAAATGCCTGTTTCAGGTAAGCAGCAACAACCCCTTCCTGGCGGGAAGGACTGCTGATTTGGCACAGCTCGGTAAAGGTTGCGGCAAGACGCTCCCGGTTGATTTCTAAGGTCATTAACAATCCTTTTTTTATTTATTTTTGCAGGAGAACGACGGCATGACAGGCGATGCCTTCTTTCCTCCCGGTAAATCCCATGCCTTCAGTGGTTGTTGCCTTGATGTTGATGACATCGGCAGCAATCCGGCAGGTGCGTCCAAGTATCGCCTTCATCGGCGGGAGAAAAGCGGCAAGCCGGGGCGTCTGACAGACCAGGGTGATGTCGGCATTAACCACTGTATACCCCCTTTCCGTCGCAATTTGCACAACCTGTTTGAGGAGAGAAATGGAGCAGATACCCTCAAGCCGAGCATCGGAATCGGGGAAATGTTTACCGATATCGCCGCTTCCCAGGGCCCCGAGGAGGGCGTCGCACAGGGCATGGGTAAGGACATCGGCGTCGGAATGGCCGGCCAGGCCGTGGCTGTGCGGGATGGTGACACCGCCAAGGACCAGCTGGCGGTTTTCGGCAAAGCGATGGGCGTCGTAGCCGTGTCCGATGCGCAAGATCGGTGCGGCACTATTGCTCAGAAGTTTTTCGGCCAAGAAGAGATCCTCCGGACGGGTAATTTTGATATTACTCTCTGCCCCTTCAACGAGGGTTACTGGGATGGCCGCCTTTTCCAAAAGAGAAGATTCGTCGGTGACATCAGCGTCGCCATTCATTCGGTAAGCCTTTTCAAGGAGTTCCCGCCTCGCTGCCTGGGGGGTCTGGGCCTGCCAGAGGGAGATGCGGTTTATAGTCTCAGCGACCTGGCCATGGCCATTGTTTTTTTTCAGGGTGTCTTTTACCGGAATGGCGGCGATGGCGGCACCACTGACGATGACAGCCTCATAACATCGAGCAATCAGTTGCCGGGTGACGAGGGGCCTTGCCCCATCATGGACCAGGACGATTTCCGTGCTGTCATCAAGGATATCGAGGCCGGCCTTGACTGAATCCTGGCGTCTCCGCCCGCCCGCCACTATCGTCAGCTTTGCCGCATGAAATCCATGATCTAAAAGAAGCAAACGAGTATCGTCGACCATGTTCGAAGGCACAACCACGACAATGCGAGCTATATAATCCTCATCGTAAAAAGCACGGACAGTGCGGACAAGAATGGGGATGCCGACAAGCAGGTGATACTGTTTCGGATGATCAAGGTTCATCCTGGTGCCGAAGCCGGCAGCCGGAATGATAACAGCGGCTCTGGGGGTCATGGAAAATGGCAGGGCAGGCGATAAATAGTCTTATGGACAATCCTTGGGTGCTTTGCTCCTCACAGGAAGCTGAACGACCTTACTCATGCGAAAAAACGGAGCGGACTATAAGCCGAATTCTGTACCCCGGTAAAGGGGCCATGATCATTTAACTGGAATGTTGATTGCTCAACATCTCTTGCAACCTACCCGGAGATTTCGGACGGGCCGCCCTCAAACATCTCCCTATTTGGTCTTGCTCTGAGTGGGGTTTACCGTGCCTTCCATGTCACCATGGAAGCGGTGAGCTTTTACCTCGCCGTTTCACCCTTACCTGATCGAATCAGGCGGTCTGTTTTCTGTGGTACTTTCCCCCGGTCGCCCGGCGTTCGTGTTACGAACCACCCTGCCCTGCAGAGTTCGGACTTTCCTCTCCGGTAAAATCCGGAGCGATCATGCGCCCACTCCGACCCACATTGTAGTTGGAAACGGCGAAAGAAGAAAGGGAAAAATGATGCCTAGTTTTTCTCTTCCGCAGGCGGGGAGCAATGGATCATCCGCTGGCAGGTCGGACAGTCGAACAACTGGTCACCCCTCAGCAACTGATTGAAAAGTTGTGCCGGGAGGGCCATGAAACATCCCTGGCAAACACCGTCGATCACATTTACAACCGCCAAACCTTTGCGGCGTTGGCGAAGGGTGTCGTACTTGCGGAGGAGTGACTCCTTGATCTTGCTTGCCTGTTCGGCCCGGTGGCTGTCCTTATCTTTTTTCCCCTTGTTGATCGCCTCAATATTGGCACCTACCTTCTCGGTTTCTTCGGCGACGAGCTCTTTTTCGCCTTTTAACATGTTCTTTTCTTCGAGCATCTGGGCCGTCAGCTGTTCGATGGAGACCATGATTTCGACGATTTTCTCCTCATTTTCCTTGGCGCTCTTTTTGGCATCCTCGATTTCTTTGAGGATTGCCGTTTGCTCCCGACCTGTCTGAACCTGCATCATCCTCGATTGGCGATCTCGGACATGGGCCATTTTGTCCGCCATTTCACCTTCGAGGGTGCGGCTTTCCTTTTGCGCTGAGGTATTTTTTTCCTGTAATTCATTGATGAAATTTTCTCTTTTGGCCAGGGCGGTAATACGTTCATCAAGGCCATTCTGTTCGGCCTTGATAGCCTGGTCGATTTGATCAATTTCAATGTCAATGGCCTGCAGTGCTACGAGTTGGGCTAAAAGTTCGTTCAAAATGATTCTCCTCTCTCTGTTACGTTACTTTCTGTTGTTTCTATCCAGTTTAACGAAGGGGTGACGCTCCGTTTTGGTCTCCAAGATTTTGATATTCCAATTTTCATTGTGACCGGACTCTTCCAGTTTTTTGACCAGGAAGGCGATTGCCGGTTTTTCGGTGCTGTAATGGGTGCCGTCGATGATACAAAAATCGCATTCAATCGCCCAAATAGCCGTGCTATGTTGTATTTCTGCCGAAAGATAGACTTCTGCCCCGAGGGCTCGGGCTTGTACTGCGAACTCCGAGCCGCTTCCGCCGCAAACCGCGACGGTGGTAATCTTCTCCGGCAGTATCCCTGCTACCTGGACACTGTCCTGGGCCAAAACATAAAGAAGGCGTTTCAGGAATTCGTCGGAGGATAGAGGGGACTGGTAAGAACCTATGCGGCCAAGGCCGGATTCCGGCGAATTCTCATGTGGTGATGGGATAAGAGGTGAGTGGTTGTCCAGGCCGAGTTGATTTGCAAGAATGGTGCTGACCCCAGTCTCTGTGCTGTCGAAGTTGGTATGACAGCCGATGATGGCGATTCGATTGGTGAGAGCCTTCTCAAGCAACTTGCCGTACGCAGCGGAGGTGTTTATCGCCGGCAGTGGTTTGAAGATGACCGGGTGGTGGGTGATGACCGTGTTGGCCCCCAGGCTGATCGCTTCATCAATGAGGCTGTTGGTTGGATCAAGGCCGGCAAGGATTGCTGACACCTCCTGGTCCGGGTTGCCAACCAGGAGTCCAACATTGTCCCATGGCTCGGCTAAATTAAATGGTGCCAGGGTATTGAGGTTGCGGATGATGTCCTTTACTCTTGCTGTCATAACAAATTTGCTGTTGTTTAAGCGGTAAAAACAAAAAAGGTACACTCCACAGGGAATGTACCTTTTGATTCACCTAGCCGGTTCGAGCATTTCCTGCTCGGATCGGCGTGTATGTGCCAGGGGTGTTATGCCTTCCCCTTGTCGTATGAATAATTTTTTTATTTTCAAGGAACTTGTTGTTTCTGGTCAGAAGCTGCAGTATGAATGGTGGGCGCAGTAGGATTCGAACCTACGACCGATCGGTTATGAGCCGATGGCTCTACCAACTGAGCTATACGCCCGCTTCTCTGACAATAAAACAAGTCATATAAAATCACCTTGAGGGCAAAGTCAACAAAAAAAGGTAAAGAGAGTGGAAAAAGAGTTGAGATGCACCCATTTCCCGACCAAGGAGAAAACCGCTGTTGATTGTTGTCAAACAGAAAAGTGTAATTATGCTAGAGAGGTAAAAGAATTTTTTGTATTACTTTTTGCGAATCAGGGCTCAGAGTCGATTTTTTACTTTTCCCAGATTATGCATACGAGTTGTCAAACACTTTTTCATAAATGTTTATTTCCTGTAGCTGATCGCACCTCCTTTCGGAAATTTCGGTGAACCTCCTTGATGTACTCAAATCTTATCCTTTTTTTGGTTGCAATTTTTCTTTTCACCATTGAAAGTGTTCCGGAGACCCCTTGGCTGAGCGGTTGGCAGGCGCTGGCTCTGCTTGTTGTGCTGCTGGCAGGCTATGGTAAAATTTCCCGGAAGCTTTTCTCCCGCCAGCAGGCCTTAAGATCCGCCGGTTACTTTCGGACCGAAAAACAGCTGGCGATTACAGCCTTAGTCTTCTTTAGCGCGACGCTGTATTTCTGTGATCCGAAATACTATCTGTCACTTCTGCCCCTTGGCAATACCATGCCGGGCCTGGTCAATTTTGCCGGACTCATGCTTTTTATTGTCTATCTGGCGCTGATGTGGTGGGCAGGACAGCGCAACTACGAGTACATCTTTGCCCGAAAATACCGGCCGCTGATCTTCATCGGCAATAATATCCGGGCCAATCTGCCCATTGTTCTGCCCTGGATCGTCATTGGCCTGTTGTACGATATAGTTGCGCTGCTGCCCGTGCCGGGACTGCAGAAGTTTATTGCCTCACAATGGGGAGACCTGTTGCTCTTCGGGGTCTTTCTCATTTTCGTTGTTCTCTTTTTTCCACCCCTGGTACGCAGGTTGTGGGGTTGCAAAAAGCTGCCGGAAGGGAATCTGAAAGACCGGCTGGATGCGTTTTGCGCCACGCAGAATTTCTCCGCCGACTATTATCTTTGGCCGCTTTTTGAGGGACGGGTTCTGACCGCCGGGGTGATGGGTATTGTTCCCGGTCTCAGATACATCCTCATCACCCCCGCGCTTATCGAAACCATGTCTTGGGAAGAACTGGAGGCGGTCATGGCCCATGAGATAGGCCATGTAAAAAAATATCATCTCCTGCTGTATGTCTTTCTTCTCAGCGGTTTCAGCCTTCTCGCCGGAATGCTGGCCGAGCCTCTTGTCTACCTCCTGTTGTCTCAGAATTTCTTTAATAAAATCATACTTGCAAGCGGTGTCGGTGCAGATAGCATAATAACCGTGGTCGGTGCGGTACCGCTGCTGCTTTTTCTGCTGGTATATTTTCGCTTTTTATTCGGATACTTCATCCGTAATTTCGAGCGTCAAGCCGATTTGTTCAGCTTGGCGACCATCGGTAATGGGCGGGCGATGATATCAGCCTTTGAGAAAATTGCCGCCTTGAGCGGCAATATCCGTGATGAGAGGAATTGGCACCATTTTGGTATTGGTGAGCGTATTGACTTCCTGGAGCGAGCCGAAAGGGAACCTGGCCTGATTGCACGCCATAACCGCAAGGTGCGCCTGAGTCTTTTTGCCTATGTGTCAGTGGTGGTGTTCGCCGGTCTTCTGGTGCACCAGATTCCCAAAGATGAATTGGCATTACGCTACCAGGAAAACTTTGCCGAGACGGTTCTCCTGCAGAAGGTGAAACAGGAGCCGGACCGGGCCCTCTGGCAGCGCCTCATCGGTGATCTTATGTTGACCCGAAAGATGGAAGAACGGGCTCTTGCCGCCTATGAAAAGGCCTACAGCCTCGAACCGGCTAATCCAGAAATTATGAACAATCTGGCGTGGTTGTTGCTGGCCAGCGAACAACTCAGCCTCCGCGATCCGCTGCAAGCCCTGACGCTTGCCAGAGCTGCGGCCACCTTACAACCCAAAGGGTATATTCTCGATACTCTGGCCACCGCGTATTGGGCTAACGGGCTGCTTGAAGAGGCGGTGCTCACGGAACAGAAGGCGGCCATGGCCGACATGGCACAAAAGCGCTTTTACCAAGCGCAGATAGTCAAGTTCACCGGCCGGACTTATGAGGAGACCGTCCGCGAGATGGAAGTGAAGCAGAGCAAAACTCAAGGGTCCTTGAGGTAATTGATGGTCCTTTTAGGAGCGCATGGATCGGTCGCCGGTGTTCTGCACCTGGCTTTGGACGAATTCGCAAGGTCGGGGGGAGTGTTCGCAGATTTTCACCCGCAACCAGCGACAGTGGGCTGCTTCCGCTCTCACAGCTGAAGAGATAGCTTCATTTCGGATAGCCCACCAGCAAAAAGACAATTTTTAGCACGACTAAGGTGGTTTGATGAAATTTTTGAACAGTGATGAGCTTCTTGATGTCCTTGTTGATCTGCGGGTACTCAGCCCGAAGCAACGGCAGTTTGTTACCCTTGAAAAGGGTAAACAGCGTCAAAAGCTCCTGCGGATGGCAAGCAAGGAAGGGGATGTCGATAAAGACTACCCTGATATGGTTGATATTGTTGTGGCATTCAATCTCAAGCTGCTCGGAGGAGATGGCCAGCTGATCGATGAGGATGTTATCATGCAGGCCATTGCTAAGGAGAGAAAGCTGCCCTTCAAAAAACTCGACCCCCTTGAGTTGGATATGGATGTCGCCACCAAGACAATTCCTCGGAACTTTGCCATCAGGCAATTGATACTGCCTTTCAAGATGGAAGATGGCTTCCTGGAGACGGCTATCTACCATCCCGACTGCCAAGCGGTATTGGCAGATATCGAACAGGCCAACCAGGTAAAGATCCGGTCGCACATCGCCACCAAATCGGATATCAAGCGCATAATTGCCGAATTCTTCGGCTTTCAGCGATCGAT
>JAABQY010000035.1 GCA_011391225.1 Desulfobulbaceae bacterium
AGCAAAATTTTTCTGGAAGGTGGAACATGCAGGGAACGTTTTATGTAGTTGGTATGGGACCGGGAGATCCGCAACTCATGACTTTGAAGGCTGCGGCAATCTTGAAAAAATGTGCCGTCTGGTTTGTTCCCTCCGCCTTTGAGAACGGGGGCAGTATGGCCCTAAAGATTGCTGCAGGCGTTGTCAGCCAGGAAGGCAAAATCATCCTCAGTCACCGTTTCCCCATGAAGCAGGTGCATCGCGGGCAATCACCGGACCCGGAGGTGAAAAGCGCCTGGCAGGAGGCGGCAAAGACTATTATGGCCTGTCTCAAGGATGGCCACGATGTGGTGTTTCCAACGCTTGGCGACCCGGCCATCTATTCGACCGGCTTTTATGTCTGTGAAACTCTTCAGGAATATGGTTCGCCCTTCAATGTGGTAATCGTCCCCGGAGTCTCCGCCATCGGTGCTTCTTCGGCTGCGGCCGCCGTGCCACTGTGTCTCGGCGATGAGCGACTGGTGGTCATTCCCGCGACCTTTGAAAACGAGCGCATTCGCGAGTTACTGAGCCTCTGCGACGTGGCAGTGTTCATGAAGGTGCACAAGGTTATGCCACGCCTAGTCGGCCTATTGGAGGAATTGGGACTTGCTGACAAGGCGGTGCTCGTCGAACGCTGCAGTCTTGCGGACCAGAAGATTTGGGTCAACATCCGTGAAGCGGTCGCCCAGGAAATCCACTATTTTTCAACAATGGTGGTGCGAAAGGGCTGAAGCTCTGGCCCCTTCTGCGCGGTCTTTACAGAAGTCCATACTCCTTAATCTTGTTAAGCAGAGTCTGCCGGGCGATCCCCAGTTTCTTGGCGGTGAGACTCTTGTTGTGGCCGGTGCTTGCCAGGGTACTTTTGATTTTCAACCGCTCCATGTCGCGCAGAGTGCCGGCCTCCGCATCATCCTTGCCCCGGTCGGCATATATGTCCTCGGTCAGCAAGTGCGGTGGCAGTTCGTGCGGGGAGATCTGTTCGCCAAGGCAGAGTATCACCGCCCGTTCGACGGTATTTTCCAGCTCACGGATATTGCCGGGCCAAGGGTAACGCATGAGGAAATTCAAGACCTCCGGATGGAAGCCTTTTAGGTCCTTTCGGTTTTTCTTTGCGTAGCGACCAAGAAAGAAGCCGGCCAGTTCCGGGATGTCGATAATCCGCTCGCGCAGGGCCGGCAGATGGATCGGTACTACCGACAGGCGGAAAAACAGATCTTGGCGGAAGGTGCCAGCCTCGATCATCGCCCGCAGGTCCTTGTGCGTTGCGGCGACAAGCCGTACGTCGGTTCTCACCGTCTCACTGCCGCCCAGGCGTTCGAACTCACCATCCTGCAAGACCCGGAGGACCTTGGCCTGGGTGACCAGACTCATGTCGCCGATCTCGTCGAGAAATAGGGTTCCACGATGGGCGAGTTCGAAGCGGCCCTTACGCCGCCCGGCCGCGCCGGTAAAGGCCCCGGCCTCATGACCAAAGAGTTCGCTTTCAAGCAAATTATCGTTCAACGCCGCACAGTTAATCTTGATGAACGGCCTGTCCTTCCTCGGACTGTTGTGATGCAATGCACCCGCCACCAGTTCTTTGCCGGTGCCCGACTCGCCGGTGATAAGGACTGTGGCATCGGTGGGCGCCACCATGGACAGCGTCGCGAACATCTCCTGCATGGCCGGACTCTTACCGAGAATATCGGTGGCGATCTGCCGCTCGCCGAGCCGTTCCTTTAACTGCCGGTTTTCCTCCTGGAGGCCACGAAAATTCAGGGCGCGGGCAATGCATAGTTGCAGCTCGCCGATGTCTACCGGCTTAGTGATATAGTCAAAGGCCCCCTTCTTCATGGCCTCGACAGCACTCTCCACTGATGAAAAAGCGGTAAGCAGGATGACCGGAACGGTATATCCGGCCTGTAGGAGTAAGGAGAGTGTTGAAATGCCGTCCATCCGGGCCATCTTCATATCGAGAATTATCAAATCAATCTCGGACTCGCGCAGTATCGGCAGGACCTCGTCACCGTCCGCCACCTCGCGAATGAGATAGCCTTCACCTACCAGGTTGGCTTTGAGCATGGTCCTGTGGGCCGAATCATCATCGACCAGAAGAATGGTTTGCCGTCGTTTTTCCATGAGTATAGTCGTCCCCTCACTTGGGAAGGATAAGCGTCATAGTGGTCCCCACCCCGGGGGCCGAGCAGACTTCGAAAAGCCCCTTATGCTGTTCGATGATCTGGTGACTGACGGCGAGACCGAGGCCGATGCCGGTATTCTTGGTGGTAAAGAAGGGGTCAAACATGCGCTCCCTTTCCTCTTCATTCATGCCGCAACCGTTGTCGGCCACTGTTATCTTCACCATTATGCCTTCCTTCACCGCGGTCAGCGAAATCTCTCCGCCTTCAGTGGTAGCTGAAATACTATTTTTCACCAAATTCATGAGGACCTGGAGCAGCAGATCGGGGTCGCCGGTGCAGAAAATTCCAGTGTCGTTGCGGCATTGCAAATGCAAACCCCGGCCTTCCAGATCGGAGGCCATGAGGGTGGCGGTCTTGGCCAGCAACTCATCGAGTTTGACGGGCTGCATCTGCGGCTCGCGGGGTCGGGCAAACTGGAGCATTCCGGAGACCGTGTTATTCAGCCGATCAACTTCGCTCACCATAAGATTGGCGTAAGACTTGGCCTCTTCGGCCGCGCCGGGCTGCCTGCCGAAGTAGTGGGCAAAGCCGCGCAGGGTGCCAAGCGGGTTGCGGATTTCGTGGGCGATGCCCGCAGCCATGCGCCCAAGGGCTGCCATACGTCGGGAACGTTCAAGCTGCATTTCCATCTCGCGGATTTCTCGCATGTCTTTTATTATCAATACCTTGCCAATTCTCGCTTCATCGTGGCTGACGAGATTTGAACCGTTGATCGATACCGGCACAACACCACCGTCCGCTCCGACACACTTGGCGTCGTGATCCAATCCGTCATCGCACAGATCATCTAAAGCTAGTCCATTACCCGTGAAAATCTTGTCTAGACCGCCGCCACGCAACGAACCGGAAGAGCGGCCGAGCATCTCTTCGCTCTTGCGGTTACAGGAAACCACCCGGTTTTCCCGATCGAGGGTAACCAGACCGACGGGGATGGAGGCAAACACACTGTCGGCATAAAGTTTCATGTCGGCAAGGCTTACCTTGGTGACCCACATCCGGTGATACAAAAAGATAAAGTAGATACCCGCCGAACCCACCAGAGACAGCAGAGCGGCCATGAACAGGGTGTGGTGCTCATCCTGTCTACGGGCCGCCTCGAACTGACGGGTTGAGAGGCCTATGGAGATCAACGCCTCCGCTGCGGTCGAATCCGCAAGGTGCATATTTTGGGTAGGGTGATGGAGCATGGATGTTGTCATCATGGACGGCCCAAGCTGGAAAACCTTGGTCATCACGTATAGCCCTGGGTCACTATTTTTTTCAGCATGCGCATGCAGGGAGTTCCAGGGAGGGGATTTTTCGTCCGGCCGCAGCGCCGCACTCGGGTCGCCGGCCTGGTAAAGTATGGTCCCGTCCGCACTGCTCAGGCGGATGAAAATAATGCCCTCCGCCTTGCTGTTTTCCAGGATAAAAGTATATAAGGGATTATCTTCACCCATGTGGTGCATCCGATAGGTCCTGCTTCCGGCCTCAAGGGAACGGATGATGGTCTCGCCCTTATCGCGAAGAAAGCCCTCCATTACCGATTGGGCCCGACTGATATTTTCGAAGGTCGAATACGCAAGCAGGGCAGCGAGGGCCAAGGTGGCAAGAATAAGCCCGAGCACAACCCTAGAGGTGCGAAAGGTGGTTTTGGCTTGGGGCAGATGAAGTCCTGAAGTGATATTTGCCTGCATGATTGTGTTTGCTTCGAAAAGAACTGTCTAGATGTCTAGTTTTTGTACACTGCCTGATGCAACCATAGGGATACCGAGCACTTTGTCCAGTTTTTTATGCGAGAAGGACATCTGGTGCGTTACACGCTGCTATGACTTACCGCGATTCTGCTTCTGGCAGTGAGAACATGAGAAAGCGTCGAATCGTTCCTCTAATTTCTCGCCTACATCCATTAACTTATCTGGGATTATTCTCAAGATGTCCTGCCTTATCAGTTCAATATTTCCTTTTGCAATTGAAAAAAACTGTGTAGTATCCAAGCCTATTTTCCAGCCGGCAGGCTCAACAACAAAAGGATAAGTTCCTCTTGTTATTAAAAATTCCTCACCCTTTCTACTCCACTATGACCAAAGTTGATATTCAAGATAAAATTCTAGCAATTCTCACCGAAGATTTTGAATTTGAGAAGCCGGGCCTGGATGACAACCTCCGGGACGACCATGGTTTTGACAGTATTGATGCAATTGAGCTCCTCGGCAAGATTGAACTCACCATTCTTGGGTTTTCCCTCACCCGCGAAGAAAAGGAAAAAGCTATGGGCATCAGGACAATCAACGACATAGTTGCCTATATTGAAGATATAAAACACTCTCGAAGTAAATAACCCTGCACATCAACACCATGAAACGACGCGTTGTCATCACCGCCTGTTCCGCCATCACGCCAATCGGCTACGACAAAGATACCATCATAGAAAATCTCAGGCTGGGTCGGTCCGGCGTAAAGCCCCTGCGTGATGATGGCCTCCTGACTCGCCACATTCACTCTAGAGTCTTCGGGACCGTTGATTATCCGATAGAATACGGTTTTAAGCGACATTTTACTAAAACCATGGGACCTGTGGCCTATTATGCCTGTCAGGTTGCGAAAGATGTTCTAAAGCGGTCCGGGCTCAGCCAGGATTTTATCACCTCCGGCCGCCTTGGTGTGGCCTTCGGCTCAACGCATGGCAGTCCTACCGTCCAGCGCGAAATCTATAAAACCTTTTTTAATGACATCGACTCAAAATTCTCGTCCATCGGCGCGGTTGACTATCTCCGCTCCATGGTGCACACCACGGCCGTGAACATTACCCGGATGTTCGGCATAACCGGTCGGGTCATTGCCTCTTCCACCGCCTGCACCACCAGCAGTCAATCCATCGGCTACGGCTACGAAATGGTCAAGTACGGCATGCAGGATGCGATGATCTGCGGCGGCGCCGATGAGTACGACACCACCACCGTGGCGGTTTTCGACAATCTGCTGGCCTGTTCCGTTAATTACAACACCACACCGCACTGCACCCCCCGGCCTTTTGATACCAACCGCGACGGCTTGGTTGTCGGCGAAGGCGGCGGAGCAGTACTTCTTGAGGAATATGACTCAGCAAAAAAACGCGGCGCCGTCATTTTAGGAGAAATCATCGGCTTTGCCTGCAACAACAACGGCGGCGACCTGATCCTGCCAAACCTCGACGGGATTACCGCTACCTTGCGATTGGCCTTAAAAGATGCGAAAATCACCCCGAGCGATGTCGACTTTATCAGCGCTCATGCCACTGCAACCAAAATGGGCGATGTCATCGAGGCTCAGGCTATTGCTGCAGTATATGGCGGCAAACCGCTGGTTACCGGCTTGAAAAGCTACATGGGTCATACCATGGGCACCTGTGGAGTCATCGAATTGATTTTAACCACCTACATGATGGAGCGAGGATTTATCGCCCCGACTCTGAACCTGGAAAATGTTGATGAACGCTGCAGCATGCTGCGCCACACCCGTGAACTTACCGACACTTACACGAAAATTGGCGCCATTCAAAATTTTGCCTTTGGTGGAGTAAACACCTGCCTACTGGTGAAAAATGCCGGCGAAGTGCATTAAATCCTTGCCGGGCGATGTGTTCAAATATGGCTACAGAGAAACAAGATCCCGGTCACATCGCCCCGCAAGGATTTACCGACAGAGCCTTAGACAGTGCAGTAACTCTTACCTGCTGGGTCTGGTTCATTTTTGGTTTTTTGTTTTTCTTTTCCTGGGCATATCTTGCCGCCGCTGTGCTTGCAAAAAACCCGGAAATTCATTTTCAACGCTTAAACTATCATTTCTTTAGAATTTTTTTCCGCGTTGTCAGCACCACCGCCCCCCGTCAAAAGTTTCATATCGATGACAAGATAGCCGCCATACGCTCATCGGTAGTGGTCTGTAATCATCTCTCCTACCTCGATCCCTTATTGCTGATTGCCCTTTTCCCTCGGCAAAAAACCATAGTGAAACCTCGTTTTTTCGGCACACCAATCTTTGGCTGGATGATTAAAAAATCGGGTTACCTTCCCGCCTCAAGTGAAGGGCACTTTTCCCGGATGATGATCGAACAGATGGAAACAATGGGGTCGTATCTCAAGGCCGGAGGCAATCTCTTTATCTTTCCGGAAGGCACCAGGAGCAGGGATGGTAAAATCGGCAATCTGAACCGTGGGGCCTTGAAAATTGCCCGGATGTGCAAAACGCCTCTCTATGTCTTACAGCTCCACAATACCGACAAACTCTTTACCCCAGGTAAATTTCTCTTTAATTCGAGAATCCACAACGATATAAGCATAAAAATTATCGACCATATCAACCCGGATTACCGATACAATCCCCCTTCCACAACACAACTTGAGCAACAGGTACGGCAAGCCTTCAGTGCAAATCAGATGTAACTATCGCTGCAAGTCCACCGACCACAGCCTGGTTCTGGCGCAAAGAAAATTTACTTGTAAATTGCAGGGAAGATGTTAGAATTGCAGGGCTAAAAATTTAAAAACACTTATTCATGTCAGCACATTAGAGCCACAATTTAAAAAGGCGGGCTCAATATCTTGGCAAAAAATATTTTGCCGCCGAGAAGATGCAGGCAAGGATCTCTGCAAAAACCGGAGCGGAAAAACGCCCTTTCCGGGTTTGCTTACCTGTTGTTTATTTCAAACTCGAATGGTATAGGTTTGTTCCTTGCCACCATAGTGGAAACAGCGGTGATGGCAGGAATTGTTGCCAACCTTGAATTATGAATTGCTTTGACATGATACTCTATCGTATTTATTTGTTGATTGAATGAAAATATGGGGATATCAAAGACAACCGCGTCCGTGATAACCGAAGATAACTCTCCGTGGTTTTCCGGTCACTTTCCCAACAATCCGGTTCTCCCTGGCATTGCTCAGTTAAAAATGGTGGTCGATCTTATTACAAAATCTACCGCGGGCAGCCTACGGTTGACGGGTGTCAGCCGGGTTAAATTCAGAAAAATAGTTCGGCCGGGGGAACAACTCGATATTCAGGTCGCACCCGGCAATATAGAAAATCACTATACATTCAATATTACCAGCGGGAACGAAGATGTCTGTTCCGGCAAAATGCATTTCACCCAAAACAAAAAATAAGAATTCATGAGTTACGATATCAATCAGACCATCACTCGAATCTCGGAGATCATCATTAATGAGCTCAAGCTTGAAGATGTTACCCCTCAGACCTTTAATCCTGATCTCGACTTAATTGATGAGGTCGGGGTCGACTCCATGGACCTGGCAACCGTTGCCCTGGTTCTAAGGGATGAGTACGGGATCAGGATTGACGAGGATGATTATCCCAAACTGACGTCTGTACGTATCATCGCCCAGTACATCATCAATAAACTTACCGAAAAAGAATAGATGTCAGCCCAACCGCAGGAATACAAATTCTCTGATATCATTGCCGATCCGCGTATCCGAGAGCGTTGGGAAAAGGTTCGCCGTTATTTTTTCCTGCGCGAATCCACCTATGACATGAGCAACCGCTGTAATATCCGCTGTGAGGGCTGTTATTATTTCACCGGCGAGAAGCAGTTTGCCCCTGAAAATACCGATGAAAACGCCTGGCGACAGCTTTTGCAATCAGAAAAAGAGCGTGGCATAACCTTTGCTGTCCTAGCCGGCGCAGAACCATCGCTGGTGCCGAACCTCTGTGCAATTTGTTACCAGGTGATTCCGCTTGGAGCTATAGCCACCAACGGTCTTAAGGCAATTCCTAGGGAAATCGATTACCGCATACACATCTCCGCCTGGGGCAACGATCAAACCAGCCAAGCCATCCGCCGGGCGCCGAACATGCTGGCACGGCAGATGGTGAACTATAAAGATGACCCCAGAGCGGTTTTCGTCTACACCTTCACTCCCGGCAACATAGATGAAGCGCGAGAGGTAACGAAGCTCCTGGCTGATAATGGTCAGCACATTACCTTTAATATGTTCTCAGCGCCGGTCGGCTACCAGGGCTATCTCCGCCACACCCCGGAAACTTTAGGAAAGACCCGGGAGACAATGGACGAACTGCTCACGGAATATCCACAAACTGTACTCTTTTCAACATACAATATTGTTGCCCATACCGACAAACTTGGTTTGCATGATCTTTTTTCCTGTTCCTATCCAAGGATGAACCCATCGACGGACATCGGCCTTGGCAGATCCTTCAGACAGTACCGCACGGATCTGCAGTGGGACCGTGATGCCGCCTGTTGTGTGCCGGATACCGATTGCACTGACTGCCGACATTACGCCGCCGGCAGTGCCGTCGTCACTGCCAGAATGTACCGACATGCCACTGATCCTGTGACATTTTCCGCCTGGCTCGACTATGTAGACACCTATCTTGCCGTCTGGGTCAGAGGATATGATAAAGGGCTGAACCTCTGCAACACCTTTATCAGTCCGCCTCCAACCAACTAGCATACTTATGAAAACCGTCAGTTCCCTCCTTGATGAACACTGGTACGAGCGTTACAAGAATATTTCCAGGCTCAATATCCGTAGTTCCATTTATGATGTAACCAACCGTTGCAACCTGCGCTGCAAGGGTTGCTTCTTTTTTTCCTCCGGTGAGCACATGGTAGCTGCCGAAGAAAACGATGTTGGCAAATGGCATGATTTCGTTACAAAAGAGATGGATCGTGGTGTCAATCTGGCTATTCTAATCGGTGGCGAACCGACCCTCTGCCTGGACCGAGTCGAAGCCTTTTACAAGAAGCTTCCCACCTTCTGTGCCACCAATGGCTTGATCAAGGTTCCCCGCGATCGTTTTCCCGACATGATGGTCGGTATCTCCCTCTGGGGTGATGCCGAAGACGAAACAATCCTCCGCGGCAAAGACACCTTTAGGATAAGCAGTGCCAACTACAAAGGTGACCCGCACGCCTACTATCTCTATACCATTACTCCAAAACAACTCGGTAAAACTGAAAAAATCATCCAGAAGATCAAAGACGTCGGCCTCAAGGTACACATGCAGCTTCTTTCCAATGACGAAGATGTTGACGGCTTTTCTTGGCAGGCTGACGAACTGGTCGCCGTACGTGCAGAGATGGACAGCATGCTCGACAGGTATCCCGAAACAGTGATTTCCTCCAAGTATTACCATGAGGTCATCACTACCGGGGAAATGCTCGGTCGATCATTTGGCTGGATGGAATGTCCCTCGGTCACTGAACCCCTCGACAAACGGAATCCGCGTCCGAAAAGACTGATAAGCTTTATACGCTGGTCATCCGAACTGCAGACCATGCACCGTTGCTGCACTTCGGAAACCCGCGACTGCTCAACATGTAAGGACGGTGCCGCCCATATGAGTTGGGTCATGGTCAACAAACGGGCGCATATCAGAACGACCAAGGATCTGCAAAACTGGATCGAAGTCTACGAGATGTTTGCCAAGCTGTATCAGTTTATTCCCTGGTGAGCTTATGGGGAAAAAAGATGCAGTCATTGTCGGCTATGATGCCATCTCTCCGCTGGGAAGTGACCTGCAAGGGCAGTGGAAAAACGCTCTTGAAGGCAAAAGCGGCATCGGCCCCCTTACCCGCTTCAAGCTCCCCGAAGGTTTTCCTGTCCATATTGCCGGACAGGTTCCGGACATTGATAAAGAAAAATACCCTTTCCTCTCCGCCCGACATCAAGCGGCCTGGACTTCTCCGGTCTTTAAATACTCCCTGCTCTCGGTTGCCAGAGCCCTTGAACGTAGCAGGATAGAGATACGCCCTGATATCGCAGCCCGAACTGCGGTAACCTACAGCTCGGCCATTGGTGGTCTTGACGCCGTCCTCGCTGCTGACAGACGGATGCACGCCGAGAACAAACTTCCCCTCCCGTATACCAATCCCAACTCCTGCATTAATATGGTCGGAGGGAAAATCGCCATTGAAACCGGGGCACGGGGGCCGATAACCTCGACTATCACCGCCTGCGCCACCGGGCTTACCTCGATGCTGGTCGGCTCGATGTTTCTTGCCCAAAATAGGGCCGATGTGGCCATCTGCGGGGCCGTTGATTTTGCCTTGGTCGAACCGATTGTCGCCGGTTTCTACACCATGAACGGCGTGTATAGCCCTAAAGAAGGTCGGGAAAATGACCCGCCCCAGAGGGCCAGCAGGCCATTTTCTCTCGATCGACGCGGGTTTGTCATCTCCGAAGGTGCCGGGGCGGTGATCCTTACCACCAGAGAATTTGCCGAGACCCATGGCCTGCGCTACACTGCCGAGCTGGTTGGCTGGAGCATGACTTCCGATGCGCATCATTTTGTCGCACCCTATCTTGCAACCATCAAACAGTGTATGCTGAATGCCCTTAGCGACGCCTGTCTCGTTCCCAAGGATATAGCAGCAATTAACGCCCATGCGGCGTCCACCAAGATTGGCGACAAAACCGAATATGAGGCTCTACGAGCCATTTTTGGCAACAACTTGCCGCCTGTCAGCGCCAATAAATCCCTCATCGGCCATGCCATGGGCGCCGCCAGCGTTATCGAAACCATCTTTGCCTTGCAAGGTCAAGAGGAGAGTATGCTCCCCCCCACCATCAATCACACGCCTGATCCGGACATCGACATCGACTGTGTTGTTGAGGGAAAACGTTTTCTTGAACAGGAATTTGTTCTCAAAAATTCCTTTGGCTTTGGCGGGTGCAATGCCTGTGCCGTTTTTAAAAAATCTGTCTGAGCGCCATCTATGAAGGCACCAAAAAACAGAAGGGTCTATGTTGTCGGCTATGACGTTGCCACAGCCCTCGGTAACACCTTTGCCAAAACCTGGCAAGGGGCCGTTGACGGCCTGGCTGGTTTCCGTAGACTCACCCGCTGCCCATCGACCAGCCGCAGCAATGTGGTTGGTGAGATTCCCGACTGGGATCCCAGCCAGTTCCCGTATGTTGACCGAAAAGAAGCATCTCTTTGGAATGCCTCGTATGTATTTCTCACCATGGAGGTTTGCCGGAGAGCCCTTCTCCATGGGGGACTTGAGATAAACGCCGAGACCGGCCCGAGAACCGGTTGCCTGATCGGCTCGGCCTTAAACGGCACCGATTCGTACCGAATTGCCATGGATAACTATGTCAGTAGTGGCCCCTTAAAGGTCAGCCCCTATCTGCTGCCCAATGTCTGTGCTAACCTGCCGGCCGGGAAAGCTGGCATGCTCATGGGATTTACCGGCCCTATTTTTTCTCCTCAGGGCGCCTGCGCCTCGGGAAATCACGCCATTGCCATCGGAGCACGAATGATTCGCGACGGGGATTGTGATTTTGTCCTGGCCGGCGGAGTTGAGACTTGTCTTGTGCCGGAAATAATCCAGGGGTTTTCCAACATGCTGGCGACCATCAAGGTTGGACCTAAAGACCGGGCTTCTGAAGATCCTACTCAGGCCTCACGACCCTTTAGCCTTGACCGTAAGGGCTTTGTTCTTGCCGAAGGGGCCGGAGTTTTGGTACTGGCAGCCGAAGATGCGGTCCGTGCGCTTGGTCTGACGGCTAAAGCTGAAATTGCCGGGATAGGTTGGAACTCGGATGCCCACCATTTTACCCGACCCAACGCAACGACCATTGTCCGTGCCATCCATGACGCCATTGATGATGCGGAAATATCACCTGCCGACATCGGTGCCGTCAATGCCCACGGTACCTCAACCCAGACGGGAGATAGCGCGGAAGTTAACTGTCTGCGAACAGTTTTCTCCAGTCACTTAGCAAAGATCCCAGTGTCGGCCAATAAATCACAGGTCGGCCACTCTCTTGGTGCATCAGCCGGCATTGAAGCGGCTCTGGCTATTGAGGCCATGCGCCAAGGTATCGTTTTACCAACAGTCAACCATATCCCGGACCCTGATTTCGCCGACCTGGATGTGGTTCCAAATGTTTTCCGCAAGCATGCCCACGAATTCGTCCTTTCCAATTCCTTTGGTTTTGGTGGCACCAATTGCTGTATTGTTTTTCGAGGAATGTAATGCGCCCACGGCCCTTTATCCCGGAATTCCTCGAAAACCCTTGTTATGTCAGAGACGTAAACAGCGGCAAGATCTGGCATCGCTGCGAACTGCGAACCTTGTACGTCGACACTGATCGATCGCAGGTAGTTTATCATGCCAACTATCTGAAATATTTCGAGTTCGGCAGGGCATCACTGATGCGTGAAGCAGCATACCCTTACAAAATGATCGAGGCAAGTGGGTATATTTATCCAATTATTAAAACAGAACTCAACTATTTTTCACCACTTTTCTATGACGATCTGATGTACATTCACACCCGACCGGGCAAGATCGAAATGGTCAAACTGCAATTTGATTATCTGATTACCAAGGCCGACGACGGCGACATCTCTTGCACCGGTTTTACCAGGCATTGTGCCGTCAACGGAAAAAACATCCCTGTTGAAATTGACCAAAAAACCATCAACCTCTGGAATGAGTTTCCTCATTCATGAGCGACAAGCGCATCCCGTGCACCCTTACAGTACAGCCATGGTTCCAAGATCACGCGGTTGACGGAAAAATTGTTCTCCCCGCCGTGGAAACCATGCTTTTACTGGCCGCCAGGTGCTTAACGCTCCATCCTGATAGAGATGTCAGGGTCATGGAAAATGTTCGCTTTGGTAAATTTCTTGAGATCCCTCAGAACGTAACAGCAGTGCCAATTTTAGTCGAGTGTGCTGCCGACAAGGATGGTCGAATTCATGCCAAACTTCTCAGCCATACGCAATTGGAAACTATGGCGAGAATCAAGGAACATGGCGAGATATTTTTCCCACCAGCGGAAAAGAACAAAGCCCTGCCTCCCAATATCGACCCGGCACCGCTGACCGGCACTCTCAAGGAGATAGGCTCGGTGGAGTTATATCGCCATCTGATCCCCTTTGGCAGATACTACCAAACTCTGCAAGGAATTCTGTGTCTCTCGGGCCGTCAGGCGCTGGGGAAGTTACAGGTCCCTGAGCTCCCTTTTGTCGATCCTGTCCAGAACGTCATCGGCTCGCCCTTTCCTCTCGACGGGGCACTGCATGCAGCCTGCGTTTTGGGCCAACAATTTGTTGATTTTGCGCCCTTTCCGGTCGGTTTTGAACGGCGAACCATTGTCCGGCCCACACAACCAGGTGGGAGGTATCTTACCAGGGTGTCCATGACCTCTTTCAAGAGCGATCAACTGGATTTTGATTTACATATTTTCAATAATGACGGACTGCTCTACGAAACTGTTACCGGAATACACATGCGTGACGTGCGTAAAGCTATAAAGAAACAAGCAGTGGATTGATCGGTGATTGGACGTCCTTTATCATTCTGCAAGTTTATCTCTCAGATAAACTTTGCTGGATTTTTATAACTTCTCGAAACGATATATGGAATCTTTTGAAAGAGAACTGTTGGATCTCATCTGTACAACATGTAACCTGCATGATGTTGCATTGGACAAGATAAAAAGTGATGATCCGCTGATCGGCCCCGATTCTCCACTCGGAACCGATTCTCTTGATGCCTTGGAGATTGCTGTTACCGTGCAGCAAAAATATGGTGTTCGCATGGATTCGGAAAACACCAGCAGGGTTGTCATGCAGTCCTTGACGACTCTTGCCGAGTATATAAAAAAGAACAGGCCGAGGTCATAATCTTCACCTCCCTCCTGCCTCATCAAAGTAAAACGGTTTTTGTAATTCTTTTAAGAAAAGCCTAAGGACAGATACAATACTATGGGTACTCAATCAGTTATAATCCTTTCCGGAAACGACCTCACATATAAAGACATCGTGGCAATCGGCATAGGCGACAAAAAGGTAGCCCTTGACAAGGAATCCATAGAACGATGCAAAGCCTCCAGGGCCTTTCTCGAAAAAGCCCTGCAGGATAAAAAGATTATCTACGGCGTCAACACCTCCTATGGCCCGATGTGCAACAAAATTGTCAATGACCGCGACATTGAGACGCTGCAGAAAAACCTCATCATCAGTCATGCGGCAGGACTTGGAGAACCCATTATTCCGAGCATTGCTCTTGGCATACTTGCCGTCCGCCTCAACACTTTGGCTAAGGGTTATTCCGGTGTTAGGGTCGCATTGCTGGAACTCATGCGTGATATGATTAATGCCGGACTCACGCCGTATATCCCAGAGTGCGGCAGTGTCGGCGCCTCCGGCGACCTTATCCATCTTGCCCATATGTCTCTTGCCATTATCGGCCGCGGCAAGGTTTATCTTGGCAAAGATCTCATGGAGGCTGGCGATGCCTATAAAAAGACCGGCCTTTCCCCGCTAACGCTCAGTTACAAGGAAGGCCTGGCGCTGATGAATGGTACAGCGGCAATGACCGCTATCGCCGCCTTTGTCCTTTGTGGTGCTGAAAAATTGTATAATATCGCCTGCATCAATGCAGCTTTTGCCGTCGAAATATTCGGCGGTATAGATGATGCCTTTGACGCCGACCTGCATGCAGTAAAACCGCATCCCGGCCAGATCCGTGTCGCCCAGACCATCAAACGACTCTACAAGGGTACCGGCAATATTACCTGTCGGGATGAACTACATGACAGGATCAGAAGCCAAAACAATGGCGATACACCGGTTTTTGAAACAAACATCAATGTTCAGGATGTCTATTCAATCCGCTGTACTCCGCAAATCCTCGCCCCCGTCCGTGAAACCTTAGATTACGTCATTACCACTGTGGAAACGGAGGCCAATTCTTCCAATGATAACCCCATTATTATCCCTGAAAAAAATAAGATTATCCACGGCGGCAATTTCCACGGGCAAAGCATCAGTTTTGCCATGGACATCCTGTGCATTGCTATGTCAACACTCTGCAATCTTTCCGAGAGAAGACTGAATAAGCTTCTCGACAAAAATCTTAATGAGGGCTTACCTGAACATCTCATCCCCGGAGAAATAGGCCTTACTATGGGGTTCATGGGCGCCCAGTATCTCGCCACCTCGTCGACGGCTGAGAACCGTGGACTTGCGGCACCGATGAGCGTCAACTCCATCTCCTGCAATGCCTCAAACCAGGATGTTGTCAGCATGGGTACCGTGGCCGCAAGAAAGGCTTTTCGTCTGATCAGCAATGCCAAACATATCTTGACTCTGGAAACCTTAGCCGACCTCCAGGCCCTGTCTTTTCGCAATGCCGATAAACTCGGCCATGCCACCGGAAAAATTCATGCTCTCCTGGCCAAAGATTTCCAAGTGTATGACGACTCGCGAATATTCCATGAGGATCTTGTCAAGTTTCGTAAACTGCTCTTTTCTACGCAGATTTTTACCGACCTCTCCGTCTATTTTAAATAATAATTGTATTAATAAGGCTAGTTAATGGTCGCTCACTGTCTCCTTGTTTCCGCCAACCGAGTGGTCTCACCCTACCCGGTGTATCCGCTCGGCATAGCTCATCTCATCGGTGCCCTGCAACGCCACGGCCACAGTGCCGATCATATCGACATCCTGGCATCCGGAGGCTACTCAACTCTTCTGGAACGACTGGAGGATACTCACTATGATATTATCGGCATTTCCATCAGAAACATAGATACTGTTGACAGTGCATCCCCGCATGAGCTGCTGAGTGACATTATTGAAGCGATCCGACACATCCGAGAACACTCCAAAACCCCCATTGTCCTGGGTGGGCCAGGTTTTTCCATTATGCCGGAGCGGCTTCTCGCCTATTGCAATGCCGATTACGGTGTTGTGGGGGAAGGTGAAGAGGCATTCCCTCAGCTGATAAACATGCTTATGGCCGAGGAACACCCTGAGCAGAAATTATTCTCCAAGAGTCTTACAAGCTTTCCCGACTGCCGGCCAATCTACTCTCATGACGTAACACCCTACTATATTGCCCATGGCGGCATGCTCAGTGTGCAAACAAAGCGCGGGTGTAATTACGGCTGCGCCTATTGTACCTACCCGGCTATAGAAGGGAAAAAGCTGCGGCATCGCAAGCCCCTGGAGGTGGTAAATGACATCGAACGTCTTTGTCGGCAATTCGGAGCCCGTTACATTTTTTTTTCCGATGCCCTCTTTAATGATCCCAGCGATCAATATCTTGAGATAGCCGAACAACTCATCCGGACAGGAAACACAACGCCCTGGTGTGCATTTTTTCGTCCGCAAGACCTTAAGAAAGACACTCTGCGCTTATTAAAAAGAAGCGGCATGGTTGCCATGGAGCTTGGTACTGATGCCACAACCGACGCTACACTGATTGGGCTCAATAAAGGTTTTACCTTCGATGAGGTGGTCGCGGTCAATGAGGCTATTATTGCCGAATCGATCGCCTGCGCCCATTTCCTCATGTTTGGCGGCCCCGGTGAAACCGAGGAAACAGTGCGTCAAGGGATCACCAATCTGAAAAGATTACGAAGAGCTGCTGTCTTTGCCTATATCGGCATCCGCATTCTGCCAGGGACAAGAATCCATAAACACGCCATAGCAGATAAGCTGCTATCCGACGATACCGATCTCGTTGCCCCTATCTTCTATTATTCTCCCCAGGTTGACAGGATTTTCATTGACCGCCAGCTACGTTCGGCGTTTCACGGCAAAAAGGATAGAATGTATCCCGTATCGGAAAGTGAGCATTTGATTCCCCTCCTCCACCGGATCGGTCATGTTGGCCCTTTGTGGGACCTTTTAATTGATAAACATCAGGGACAATGACTGGCAATCTCAAAATTCTCATTGTTATACCTGTGTATAATAGCGGTACTCCACTTGCCTCTGTGGTGCAAGCGGCGATGAGCACAGGCTACGAAATGCTGGTAGTCAACGGTGGAAGTGACGACCGTTTTTTCCTCCAGTCCATTGCCAGCTTACACTGCCGCAGCATACGATCAAAGGAACATCTCGGTAAGGGCGCGGTACTGCTTCTCGGGGCAGAGGAAGCGGCAAAACTTGGCTACGACACCATGGTTTCCATCAACAGTGATGGAAGGTATAACCCGGCGGACATCCATCTGCTGGTGGCAAAAGCACAGAACTCCAAAATCCCTTGTGTTGTCGTCGGTGCGCAACAACAAAGCCATGCTGACACCGGGAATCCCAAACATTTTGCCAAAACATCTGCAAATTTCTGGGTTCGACTTGCATGCGGACTGGAGATAGACGATATTGAAAGCACTTTCCGACTTTATCCCGTCAAGGAATTACTGGCTCAGAGCCTCAACAGAAGCCATTGCGGTTTTGAAATAGAGACAATAGTGAAACTCGTCTGGTCGGGAATCGAGGTTTACTCCGTGCCGGTCACAGCCGGCAACACACCTGAAAATGAAGAAATCAGCCGTTTAATGAAAATTCGAGATTCTTTGAGCCTGGCTTTATTGCACAGCCAACTGGTGTTGCGGCGACTATTGCCATGGCCGCATAAAAAACTCGTTAAGCAAGAACCGTTCCAGGAAAAAGTTTATAAAACCATATCTAAAAATCCTCTGAAGGTGCTTCGGGAAATCTGCAGAGAGCATACCTCACCTTTCTGGCTGGCAGCGGCGGTATGGCTCGGCATTTTCATGGGAGCACTGCCCCTCCTGGCCATACACACCATCGCCATCATCTATGTCGCCCACAGGCTGCACATGAACAAGGTGGCTGCAGTGGCTGCCAGTCAGTTTTGCATGCCACCTGTTGTTCCGGTTCTCTGCATACAGATGGGCTATTATTTAAGAAAAGGTGAACTGCTGGTTGATTTTTCCTGGCAGCCATGGCTGCTCGGAATGCATGAACGTCTGTGGGAGTGGCTCATCGGCTCATTGTTGGTTGGACCTCTTCTTGGTTTCATCGGCGCTGGCATAATGTATTTTACCGCGAGCCATTTGCAACAAGCCAAAAACCATTGACGAGCAATCCCACAAGGTCCATTCTCAGAGCTACCGCTTGAATGATATTTCCCCTGCTTTTCCGAATTTTTGTACGGTGATATTTGTATTTGTATCAGCAATTATCTTCATAAGTACAGTTGTACATTTATATATTTTAAAACCTTCCAATGGGCAAGAAGAAAGAGGCCAATCAGCCTTACCACCGATCTCCGCTGCCCTCCGCCGGTGAACTCTTCATTGGCGTTTTTTGTTTTGATGACCGATGCCCTGGCAAGTTTTATGATCTTAGAAGCCTGACCCCATTTTCCCTTAAATTGAAGTTACTTGGAAGGACGCTATGGCTTTGGTTGTCACTACTCATTTAAAGATGGACGTATGCTTGACCTGGAAGAACGATTATTTCACAACGGCTCAGAAGTTCCAGCGGAGCCCGAAGGATAGTAAGTATCCAGACTTATCTTCTGCAATTCCCGGGAGTTCCTTGTCGGCTATGTTGTATTCTGCTTCTAATTCCAACCGCCATTGTTTATTAAAAAAGTATTCAGCTCGCAGAGCGGGACGGAATCGCCACTGTTCGCCATCCTGAAGCTTATTAACACGGTAATCGATCTTCAGCCTAGGGGTTAATCGCCATTTATCATCAATCGATTGGCGAGTACTGAAGATCAAGCTGTAGGTATCGCGCTGTTTGGTGTCGGCGTAACGGAGGCCGAAGGTCGAAAGATCGCCATCCCTAAAGAAATTATTGTTTATTGACTGGGCCGAATAAAAGAATTCGTCACCGGTCGAGGCCATTGCTTCGACCCCACCGGAGGCTGGTGCCCCATCAAGTTTCGACCAGGAAACGTCTCCGGCGAACTGCAAATTTTCGGAAAGAGTATGGGATGCTCCTAAAGTGACAAAGCTGCTTCTCAGGGTTCTGTGTTCGGCCAACTTCTGCAGAGCGCTTTCGCCAATGGAGTCCTTAAGCTCTTCCAAAGAAGGTGAAACCTGGCCGATGAGGGCATTGCTTGTGCTGAGGATGGGGTTGTTCCGGTAGTCGACAGAAAGATTCAGGCGAGTAGCATCGTTTGGCAGCAACCAGTTACCGGCAAAAATAAATATACCTAATTCATTAAAGAGAATATCGTAATCGACCAGGGTGAAAAAGCTGCCCTGTTTATCGACATACCGCACTTCGGTGCCAACCGCCCGGCGGTCATCTATCCCATCGGCGGTTTGATTGATGACATAGGTATTGAAATCCCAGTGGTCAAAAAAGCGGCCGAAGTCAAAGTTGACGCCATAGAAGATTTTGTCGGTATTCAGATCATCGTAGGATTGGTTAACAGGAAAACCCGAAACCAGATTCATGCGAATTTTTTTTGTCAGGAGATAACTGAATTTTCCTCCATCAAACCGACCGAGTACACCGCCGCTATTGCCTGATTGACGGCCCCATCGAGTGGCGAAAGTTTTATCCAGATCCTTGAAGTCGAAATAGAGGGCGTTGCTTCTTGTCCTGTTTTCGTTCTCTCCGGTCAGATCACCTTCATAGCTCCCGACCACAACTGTCTCCATTTGATATTTGTCACTACGAAGACGCCAGGTGGCATCGATCCCCGTTGTCAGGGATGAAACATTGACCATCTCCTGGAGGCCTTCTTCATTCTTCTCATCCCGGAGAAAGCTGGAATCTCGATAGTAAAATTCCGAGATGCTGCCAAAAAACTCACTCTTCCAGATACCCGCCGTTGTCGCCGATTCACCCTCCCGCAATGGTTGGGCGGTCAACAGGGTTTTGTATCGATCATGTGCCTGATTGAAATTGGGACCATTGGGATAAACTTCCATATAATTTTTATATTCTGCTTTGGCGAGGGCCAGATGCCCTGCAAGTTCCTGGGCCAAGGCGAGTTGAAACTGGACCGATTCCTGAATTGCCGGGTCTGTTGATTCGAGTAATTTCGTGTAGATCTGTACGGCACGCATATAGTTCTTCTGTGCCATCGCTTCCACCCCTTCCTTGAGAAGGCTTTCTTGTCGTTCCGGGGTAAGAATCGAATTTTTTGGACGTGCGGGTTCTTTCGCAGTGACAGCCGGTTCCTGGCTTTTTTGTTTTTCCGGTGGCAAAGCGGCGGCCTTTTCCTCTTCGCCAGCCTCTTTGCTTTTTTCCACCGGCACCTGAATAATCAAGCTGCGATAATCATCGCCTTGTTTGGCTTCAAATTGCTTCGATTTGTCAAGAAATACCGATAGGATAGGTTCGCTTTGATCGACTCCATCATATTCAACCCGAACGACCCCGGCAGCGTTATTTTTTGGGGGATTGAGAGACTCGCGCTTATTCAGCCCTGCTAGTTCTTCCCGATTCGCCAAAATCGGGCGCAGGCGGATACGTACCTCTTTACCATAGTTAGGGGGCGTATGTCGTAGATACTGAACCGGAAAATCAAAGGTGATTTTAATCACCGAATACTCTCCGCCATTGCTGACATTTATCTCGCTGAGAATGCGGTCTCGAAGTGACTCTGCCATGGTCTCTGAACAACACAGCCCGAGAAGAAAAGTGACTGCATAGATAATGTAACGGTGTTTTTTCTGTATCATGTACAACCTCATCAACTCCTTTCTGTGTGGAGTGAATTTCCCATGTTATCGATCAAAAGTTCTTGTCGTATGGCATTCATCACAAGCATTGCTGGCGTTTTTCGGGTGACCACTCGGCTTACCCCTGGCAATAACCCCGTTATGGCAGGTGAAACATGGTCCGGTCACGGAATTGTGATCCATGCTGGCATTGCTCCACGACGAGGTGCCCCGATGACAACTTTCACAGGTATTGCCACTTTGGATATGGCTGGCTGGTTTTCCCGGTGCATTATTGCCGTTATGGCAGCTTGAACACGAGGATGAGATGCCGGAGTGGTCCATAGCTGCGGGTGTCCAGCCTCTGGTTGTATGACAAATCTCGCAGGAGTTGGCAGTAGTTATGTGATTGGCCGGTTTTCCCGGCGCTGCGCTGCCATTATGACAGCTTGAGCAGGAGGTGCTTACCAAACTATGATCTACCCGGGCAGGAGTCCATCGATTAGTGGTATGGCAGCTTTCGCAACTGTTCGGTGATGACATATGGTTTCCTGGTTTACCAGGAGCAGTAGTACCGTTATGGCAGGTAAAGCAGGAACCATTGACCAGGTTGTGATCCATTTTTGCCGGAGTCCAACGACTTGAGGAATGGCAGCTCTCACAGGTGTTGGGAGCGACGATATGGTTAGCCGGTTTGCCAGGAGCCGTGCTGCCGTTATGACAGGTAAAGCACGAGGCGGAGATAAGGCTGTGGTCCATCTTAGCCGGAGTCCAACGGCTGGTTGTATGGCAGCTTTCGCAGGTGTTGGGAGCGACAACATGGTTAGCCGGTTTGCCGGGTGCCGTGCTGCCGTTATGACAGGTAAAGCACGAGGCGGAGATAAGGCTGTGGTCCATCTTAGCC
>JAABQY010000036.1 GCA_011391225.1 Desulfobulbaceae bacterium
AAATAAGTATTCTGATTATATGGGATTTCAAATCGTTGATATTGATAATCAGGGATATCTGACCCATCTCTGCATTTTCAGGGAAAATGTTGCATTTAACGGAAACGGGAACCAGTTTAAAAACTCAAATGTTCAAATTGTTCCAGTTGGAGAGAGTGGTTGTAAAACTATTCTCAAAAAATTCGCACCTGCACTGACTTCAAGGTTGCTCGACCTTTCTTTCCTTTTCGAGAAAATGAATCACACAGGAAGTCCGAAACTTGCAGTAAATTTGTGGATCCCCGCACCGAACACAGGCATGACACAGGTAATACTTGTATTTAGAACAAAAATAGGTACTCTCGACCTGTGGATGATTCTTACAATTTTCCATTTGCCCCCTCCCTCATCGTCTCGACAATCTGCTTATTTCAACATTCCTGAAAGGAATGGGGTACAAATTGCTGTGCGAGTCATGTTTTTTGCAAGGCCCAATATACGCACACCTCGCCTAATAAAATATAAATGCCGTCCGAAGATGGCAACATCACACTTGGGCAGTATATTAATCAAGAGAGTGAATGTCAAAGACGGCGACCTTGCCCTGTTTTTTCACCAAATTTGAGTTTTCTACCTAAAACAACGGGTCATTACCATCTCCAGCGAACTCCACGGAAACATTTTTGTGTATTGGTAATACCAATATATTTTCGACGCGAATATATTTATTTACACGTATTATCTTTATATTGAGTATTTTAACTTTCATGCATGGTACATTATAATTTCGCTTGACAGGTAAATTGGTATCATATATATATTGGTCCTACCAATTTCGATGCATTTCATTGTATCCATAAAGCTCTGACGAAAAAGGAAAAATGCGGGCAGGAGCCATCAGCTTCATCAAATGCCGAAAATCAAAGTGGTGCATCACCAACGAGCTGGAGAATCTTCTCCACTCTGTATTTATTGAAGGAGTCACAAATGCAAAAGAGCCATATCGAGGAATTGCAAAATATTTTCGGCAAGGGCAACGTTCTCACCGAAGTCGAGGATATGATCGCCTACAGTTATGATGCATCGCACGTAGAGATACAACCCGAAGCGGTGGTTTTTGCAACCACTACCCCGCAGATCAGCCAGCTCATGAAACTTGCCTACCGCGAACGGATTCCCGTCACCCCGAGAGGCCAGGGCAGCGGCCTCTCGGGAGGATCGGTCCCCTTAAAAAAAGGCGTCGTCCTGGTTATGGATCGAATGAAACGAATAATCGACTTTGATCCGGCCAACCGGCTCATCACCGTCGAAGCCGGCCTGACCACCGCCGATATCGACCCGATTGCCGCCGAAGCCAACCTCTTCTATCCGCCCGATCCGGGCAGCGTCGGCTTTTCGACCATCGGCGGCAATGTCGCCGAAAACGCCGGTGGCTTGCGCGGTCTGAAGTACGGAGTCACCAAGGATTATGTAAAAATGCTGAAGGTGGTGCTGCCCCAGGGGGATATCGTCACCATGGGTAGTAAATGCGTAAAACATGTCGCCGGCTTCAATATGGAGGGGATCTTCGTCGGCAGCGAGGGACTGCTCGGCATCATGACCGAGGTAACCCTGGCACTGCTGCCGATTCCCGAACACCGCGAATCGGCACTTGCGACCTTTAACAGCCTCGACAGTGCTGCCCAGGTCGTTGCCGCCATCATCGCCGCCGGCGTCACCCCGTCAACTATGGAATTTATGGACAATGCCACCATCAACGCCATCCAGAATTTCAAAGATTGCGGTCTGCCAAAAGACGCCGCCGCGGTTTTGCTCATCGAAACTGATGGCCAGAAAGACTCGGCCATTGCCGAAATGGCCAAAGTCGAGACCGAGGTAAGAAAGAATGATTTTCGTGATTTTTCCAGGGCCAAATCAAGCGAAGAGCGCGACCTGCTCTTTGCCGGTCGCCGTGTCGCCTTGAACGCTCTGGCCAGCGTTCGCCCCAATCTCATCCTCGAAGATGCCACGGTTATGCGCTCAAAACTCCCGGATATGGTACGGGGCATCACCGCCATCGCTAAGAAATATAAGCTCCAGGTGGGGATTTTCGGCCATGCCGGAGACGGCAATCTGCACCCGACCTTTCTTATCGATATGCGCAACACAGATGAGATGGCCCGCACCGAAAAGGCGGTTGCCGAGCTGTTCCAACTGGCCATCGACCTGGACGGCACCATTTCCGGCGAGCACGGCATAGGCCTTGAGAAAAAGCCCTTTTTGCAAAATCAGTTGGGCGGTGAAGGCATCCGGATGCTGCAGAACATTAAACGAACCTTTGATCCTCTCAACCTGCTTAATCCAGGCAAGATGTTCGATATGCCCGCCGAACATTCGGCTTAACCGGGAGATATCAAACATGAATATGCACGTCTCCACCAAACAACAGGCTGAAGAACATCTCCTGGAAGCCGCCAAGGAATTTCAAAAATGTATGCAATGCGGCAAGTGCCGCAGCGTCTGCCCGGTATTCAAAGAAATGGGCAACGAATTGTATGTTGCCAGGGGCAAAAACAAGCTCGCTGAAAAACTGGTGTCCGGCGACATACAAATCACCCAAAGGGTCAAAGACGCTATCAACGAATGCCTCAACTGCAAAACCTGCTCGGCCAACTGCCCGGCCGGTGTCAGCCCGGAACACGTCGTGCTCAGGCTGCGCTGGTACATTACCACCCAACAGGGTCTCGGTTTTTTCAAGGCCCTCATCTTCAGACAGCTGCTGTGGCGCAAGTGGCCGATCACCCTTGCCGCCATGTTCATCGGCATCGCCCAACGCGCCCTCTTCGGCATAAGTCCGAACAATCCTGTGCGCCATCTTTTTCCCCTCTTCGGCTTTTCCAAACGGCGCTTTTTTCCACAGATGGCTCTTAGAAGCGCCCAGAGTCAGTACCCGGAGGTCATCCCCGCCAAAAAGGGCCCGGCGAAGATGCGCATCGGCTATTTCACCGGCTGTGCCGGCAATCTCATTTATACCAACGTGGTGAAATCGGTGGTCGATATCCTCACCGGCTACGGCTATGAGGTGGTCATTCCGAAGCAGCAAAAGTGCAACGGCACCCCGGTGCTGGCCAACGGCGATTACGAGGGGGCGAAAATGTTCATGCAGCACAATTTCGACCTGTTCCGCCGTTATAATCTCGATGCGATTGTCGTCGCCTGCTCCTCCTGCGGCATGGCCCTGAAAAAAGAGATCAAGATGTTTATCGAGCAGGGCCCGGAACTCCAGGCCTTCACCGAGAAGGTCTACGACATCAATGTATTTATTGAAAAAAATCTTGACATCAAAGCGACCGAGCTGGGACCCTTGCCCTACCGGGTTACCTACCACGACCCCTGTCACATGGTGCGCGGTCAGGGCATCAGCGAGCAGCCGCGAAAGCTTCTCAAGATGATTCCCGGCGTAGAGTTTAAAGAGATGAAGGATGCCGCCGTCTGCTGTGGCAGTGCCGGCAGCTACTGCATCACCCACTATGATACGGCCATCAAGATCAACAACCACAAGGTGCAAAATATCCGCCGGGCGGATGTCGATTATGTGGCGACCGGCTGCCCGACCTGCGTCATGCACATTCAGGACAACCTGCTGCAGCACCAGGCGGGTGAAAGAGTGCGCTTCGTTGTGGAAATGCTTGCCGATTCGCTGCGTGCAGGCAATACTATTTGAAGACAACAACAGGAAACCGCCATGGCTCCATCAACCCACCTTCCCGGCAAGGATGCCAGTCTTGAAGACACCATTGCCAAGGCTACCACTCTCCTCAAGTCCATGGAATTCGAAACAGAGGTAGTGGGCTGGCTGAACCCGGCCCCGGATTGCTGGTCGGTCCATCTGCGTTCGACGGCCTGCTCCCATCTATACACCAACGGCAAAGGCACCTCAAAACCGGCGGCACTGGCCAGCGCCCTCGGGGAATTTTTTGAGCGACTGTCTACCAACTTCTTTTTTGCCGATTGTTTTCTCGATGATGGGGCAATCACATCACCATTCTTTTTTTATCCCGATGAGAAATGGTTCCAACGTGGGAAAAATACTGTGATTCCCAAGAATGCCCCGGATGGCACAGAACTGCTCAATGCCCAGCTGCGCAAGTTCTACAACCCGGAAGAAGAACTGACCTTTGAGCATCTCTGCGACAACAACACTCATTCCATCGAGCGCGGCATCTGCGCCCTGCCCTTTACCGACCTGGCAACCGGCCGGAAGGTCTTTTTCCCGATCAGTCTCTTGAACAATCTCTACGTCAGTAACGGCATGGCCGCCGGCAATTCAGCTGCTGAGTGCGGTGCCCAGGCCCTGTCGGAGATCATTGAACGGCATGTGAAAAATATCATTATCAGCCGGGGCCTCAGCTTACCGGATATCCCCATGGCTGTTCTCGGCCGTTATCCGAAGCTATGTCGCATCGTTCTGCGGCTAGCCGAAGAGGGTTTGATTGTTCGGGTCAAGGATGGTTCTCTGGGAGGACAATTCCCGGTCATCTGCGCCCTCTTAACCGACACGGAAAACGGCGGGGTTTATGCCGCCTTCGGTGCCAATCTTCGCTTTGAGACCGCCATTGAACGAACGCTCACCGAGTTGCTGCAGGGCCGGAACCTCGAAGGTTTGCGACATTTCCAGCCACCCTGCCACGATTTGGCAGAGGTTGCCGATCCCTTCAATCTGGAAAGCCATTTTGTCGATTCCGATGGCCTCTTGGCCTGGACAATGCTCCGTAACAAGGCCGATTTCCCCTTTTCCCCCTGGGATTTCAAAGGCTCGACCGAAGAGGAGTTCAGCCGTCTGCTGGCCCTCATAAGCGGCCTCGGTACAAACATTTATCGCGCCGAATACCGGCATTGCGGCATGTACAGCTGCCGCATTCTCGCACCGGGAATCTCCGAGATCTATCCACTCGATGACCTGGTGTATAACAACCGCTCGGCCGGTGCCGCCCTGCGCTCCGATCTCCTCAAACTGCCCCAGATGGACCAGGCGCAGCTCGCCGACTTTCTCGATCGGCTGGAAGTCCTCGGCTTGAATGACCACCAGCTCCTTTCCCATATCATCGGCATCGTCTTTGATGACGACTCGGCCTGGGCAACATTGCGTATCGGCGAACTGAAGGCGCTTCTCCTCCTGGCTATACGCAACCGTGAAGAGGCGCAGCACTGGTGCCTTTGGTGCCTTGATCACGCCGATCTCCCTGCGGACCGCCGGCGCCTGCACCGGCTGCTGTACAGCTTGCTGAGTTTTAACCTCGCTGGGCTCCAGGCTAGTGACTACAGCGCTAGCCTGGAGCTTCTTCACAAAGAGGAGGAAATTCAAGACGGGTTGGCCATCCTGGATGGAAGCATCATCTTTCCAGGTCTTGCCTTTGGAACCTCATGGACAAAGATAGCAAAAAAACACGAACAACTCCTGCTAATCTATGCCAAACTGCGTGATATCAAGTCGGAATGGTGGGAAACCGGCCGTTGATCTTGCGGCTCCCGGTCCAACATTTTCAGCGCGAAAGGACTACCTTGATCTCCCTGGCAATGGCCAACTCCTCGTTGGTGGGAATGACCCAAACCTGGGTCCGACTCTCCGCTTGGCTGATCAGTGTGGGTTTTGTCATGCGCTGCGTGTTGGCCTCCCTGTCGAGGCTGATACCGAATGGCTCCAGCCCCTGTAGACTCATAGTCCGCACCACCCCGTCGTTTTCACCGATACCGGCGGTAAATATGATGGCATCAACCCGACCAAGCACCGCCATAAAGGCGCCGACATATTTTTTATTGCGGTAGGTCTGCACAGCTAGGGCCAATTTCGCCCGCTCGTTACCGGCGGCGATGGCCGCATGGATATCGCGCATATCATTTAAGCCACAGAGTCCCTTCAGACCGGAATCCTTATTGAGAAGCCTGTCAATAGCCTCAATATCCATATGGCAGTTGCGAGCGAGGAAGGCATGAATAGCCGGATCGACATCGCCGCTGCGGGTGCCCATGACCAACCCTTCAAGAGGAGTCAGGCCAAGTGTGGTATCAACACTTTTACCGTTCTCAACAGCGGTCATGGAGCAACCGTTGCCAAGGTGGATGGTGATGAGATTCAGTTCCTCAAGCGATCGTCCCATCGCCTTTGCACACTCGCCGGCAACAAATTTATGAGAGGTGCCATGGAATCCATAGCGACGTATCCTCTCTTTCTCATAGAGCTCGTAGGGCAGGGCGTAATGATAGGCGTGTGGTGGGATGGTTTGATGGAAAGCGGTATCAAAAACAGCTACCTGAACCACGCCGGCAAACAGTTCCTGCGCCACGCGAATACCGTCCATGTTGGCCGGATTATGCAGAGGGGCCAGGGGAATGTTTTTTTCAATCGCCGCCAGCACTTCGGCGGTAATGACCGTCGGCTCATGAAAATCTTCGCCACCGTGCACAACCCGGTGGCCAACAGCGCTGACATCCCTTTTATCGGCAATAACCCCCTGGTCTTTATCGCTGAGCATTTCAACTGCCAGGCGCATGCCGCTGGTATGGTCTTTGATCGCCTGGGTTTTCTTAACCACGTGTTCCTTCTCGGTTCCCGGCTTGAGGATACACTTGACAAGGCCCTGAGGCTCGCCGATTCTCTCGACCAAGCCCGACGCCAGGACCGATTCGCGCGCCATATCGAGGAGCTGAAATTTGATAGAGGAACTTCCCGAGTTGATGACGAGTATTTTCATTTGTTATTAGTCCTATTATTTCATATTCACGCTAGTTACCGCCAGCAATTCTTTCCCCGGCTCCATAGTCCTGCTGCCTTTCTACACCACACCCAAAACCCGTATGCTTTCCTGGTTCGACGCGCCCCCGTCAGGCCAAACAAAGAGCTATTGAGGAGTTTTCACTCCCCCTCTCTCCTTCTCATACTCATCATAGCTGATTTCCACCTGTTGCAGACATTCTGCCTGGTCGGGATACGCCAAAAAGATTTTAAAAATACAGCCTCCGACCTTTTTTCAACTCGGCAAGGTCATAAAAGCACCCCCGCCAGGTAATTCCGCCATTTTTCTGTACAACAAAAGCCGACTTGCAAATGATGTATAAAGAAAGGTAGGGAGTAAGCAGTACCCCAATCAGGTACCACGCAGGCCGACCTTGGCGGCGAAGACCAAAGATAAGGCCCAGCACTTTCATGGCAAGAGTCAGCAGACAGAAAAGTCTCACCAAGCCTTCGCAGAAGATTGCCCCGTAGAGTGGCAGGATGTTGACCACAACAAGAAAGACAACGATGGGAGGAATAAAGTAAAGCCGGTAATGGATAAAGGAAAAGGTGTTTTTCTGCAGGCCGTCGATCATTGCCCGTACCGTGTCATACCAGGGGACGGCAACAAAACTGTCCCCCATCAGGCAATCCTGGCGAAAACCGTGTTCTTTGAGGATCTTGCCGAGCATCAGATCGTCAATGGGATGCATGCGAATGCTTGTATGCCCGCCGACCGCGTCATAGGCGGTCTTTTTCACCAGGTTAAAGGCGCCAATGCCGATAAACTCCCGACTTTCCGGCTGCCTGACCCGCCACGGCCTGAAGGCAAGCAACAGCCCCAGGGCCATCTCTAAGATAAGGCAGTTGAGCAGCCAGCCGCCACCGCTGTTTTTGAAAAAAAGGGTCATATGGTCGCGTTGATCGTCAAGCATATGGCGGATGGCGCGGCTGATGGTCGTTGGCTCCAGAACCACGTCGGCATCGGTAAAGAGGAGGTATTCGCCGGTGGCAAGGATTGCCCCTTGGGCTAAGGCATGGCTTTTCCCCAGCCAACCGGGCGGCAGATGAGATATCTCTTTGATGAGGAGATGCGGGTGCGACGCCTGCAGGCGCTTCAGGACTTGGGCGGTAGCGTCGATGGAGCGGTCGTTGACCACGAGAATTTCAAGGTTGGTGTAGTTTTGAGCGAGAAGTGACAGCACGGCCTCTTCGATATTTTCCTCTTCGTTGCAGGCCGGCATGATGACTGAGACCCGAGGTTCGGATGAGTTTTGGTCGGCCGTCACATCGTCCAGTCGCCGCAGCTTCCGTACCCCAAAGGCCAGAACCAGAGAGCAATACAGCATCACGACGCAGGAGAAAATAGCCAGAATAAGAGACAACGACATGGTGAACTCCGTTGATTTTAGGCGGAAGGTGCATTGTATGCACCACCTGTTCTGATTTACAACGGCTTAGCTGGGACAAGGACAGTCAGGCCACTCCCCGAGCTGCCGCATCGCGGCTTCCAGTTCTTCCTTGCGACGGAGTTAGCCGTGTTTTTATGGCAAAGGCGAGATCGGCAGCACCAAAGAAGGTCAGAGCCCCCTACAAAAAGCTATCTGAAGATAAATGACAGGGAAAACCAATTATTATGAAGGGAACCTGGCAGCGAATACGTTTTACCGATACGTTTTTCATGCATGAGGCTATTGTATCGTTTTTTTTGGGTCCGGCCATGCCGGATGAGGTTAATACGGTTCGTCATAATCCAGCTTTGAATAATCCATTGCTTGCCTGATGAGTTCAAGCGGGATTTTTGATTGTAGCACGTATTCCGTACTGCAATCGTTACAGGTAATAGAATCACCAATGGTGAAATAATACTCTATTGGAATGTCCTTCAGACATACTTCGCACTTGAAGTATTTAACCCGTTCATGATGTTCTTTGCTGATTTTCGCCATAATCATTACCCTTGATAATCAGACAGTTTGTACCTTCAAAAACATATTTACATGCTATTGTTAATACTCATCTTTGATCAAGTCAATGAGAAATATGAGAGAGGATCATGTGACCATCATTGACACCGAAAAATTCAATCTAAACCGCTTTACGGAACGTAAGGCGTTGCTGATTGCCATGAGCGCCATGGAAAAAGATTACACAAAACCCTCGGCCGGATACTCGATGAACCAGAGCAGAGCTATAACCACGAGCCGGCAGAGATCCTCACCAGATATAATGTTTCCGTCGAGAATACCGGGGAGTCGATGGACAATATCCTGGAGATCCATTACATTATAGAACACTACCCGGATGTGTGTCTTTTGGTCCAGGCCAGTCCGCACTGTGCTGCGCCTCACTCATAACCGAGGCAGTGCAGGCGAGGATTAAACAATGCACTTTATTTCCTTTAGTTTCAATTACTTATGATTTAACCTGGGGATGCAAAAACGACATCATCGTCCCCTCCCTTAAATACCCACGTCTTGACAAAAACGATGAGGGTCGAAAAGCTGTGGGGCGAAGTGGCCTCTGAGGCGACCCTGCTGCTTTGATTTGTGGACTTGACTCCGCATCCGGTGCGTGTGATACATGAGTAAGTTGTCTTACACTTTTATCATTTTTTGGAGGCAGCATGAACTTTCTCGACGCGCTCTACCTTGAAAAAACCATGTCCGGCACCTCGACCGGCACCAAGTGGCTTGCTCATAAGGGCAGAAGAAAAATTATCGCTTCATCCCCGGTGGATGGGGAAGCCTTTGCCGGTATCCACAAGGCCACCCCAGCCGATTACGAGCACGTCATGGCCCAGGCTGAGGTGGCTTTTCCTCTTTGGCGCGCCCTGCCCGCTCCGAAGCGTGGCGAAATCGTCCGGCAGATCGGCCTGCGCCTCCGCGACTTCAAACTACCGCTCGGTACCCTCATCTCCTACGAAACCGGCAAACCCCTGCAGGAAGGCCTCGGCGAAGTGCAGGAGGTTATCGATATCTGTGATTACTGCGTCGGCCAAGCACGGATGCTCTATGGCATGACCACCGTTTCCGAACGGCCTGACCATCGCCTCTTTGAGCAATATCATCCCCTTGGCATCGTTGCCATCATCACCGCTTTTAATTTCCCAGTGGCAGTCTGGGGCTGGAATGCAATGATTGCCGCGATCTGTGGCGATGTCACTGTCTGGAAACCCTCATCAAAAGCCCCCGTTTCGGCCATTGCCGTACAAAAAATCATCGCCAGGGTGCTCGAACATAATGGCCTGCCGGAAGGCATTTTCTCCCTCCTTATCGGCGACCGAAATACCATCGGCGAAAAGCTTCTCATCGACCGGCGCATTCCCCTGGTATCGTTTACCGGTTCAGTCGATTCAGGCCGCATTGTTGCTCAGAAGGTTGGCGTACGACTGGGCAAAACAATCCTTGAACTTGGCGGCAACAATGCCATGATCATTACCGAACACGCCGATCTGCGCCTGGCCATTCCGGCCGTTGTTTTTGGTGCGGTCGGCACCGCCGGTCAAAGATGCACGACCACCAGACGCCTGCTGGTCCATGGTTCGTGCTACGATGATGTCAAAAAACACCTTTGCAGAGCCTATGGCTCTTTAAAAATCGGCAATCCCCTGCTTGAGGCAAATCACATGGGACCGCTCATCGATAAAGATGCGGTAAAGGTATTTCGGAAGGCGGTAAAGGCAATTATCAATCAGGGCGGCACCATCCTCTTTGGCGGCAATATATTGAAAAACCTGGAATATTCCTCAGTCTGCTATGTCGAGCCTACCCTCGCCGAGGTCGAAAGCCATTACCCCATTGTCCGCAAAGAAACTTTCGCCCCTATCCTCTATCTCATAAGGTATGAAGGAGGGATAGAAAACGCCATCGCCCTGAATAACCAAGTCGACCAGGGCCTTGCTTCGGCAATCTTCAGCACCAACCATAATCAGATCGAGACCTTTCTCTCGGCCCGGGGTTCTGATTGCGGCATTGCCAATGTTAATATAGGCACCTCAGGTGCTGAAATCGGCGGGGCGTTTGGCGGCGAAAAGGATACCGGCGGGGGCCGGGAATCTGGCTCGGACTCCTGGAAAGCATATATGCGTCGGCAGACGGTGACCGTCAACTACGGCAGCAGTTTGCCTCTGGCCCAGGGCATCAAGTTTGTAATACAAGAGGAAGGCGAAAGATCATGATAAGCGCTCAAGATGTGAAAAAGGTAATCAGCCGCCATCTTCTTGCCGACGGCATGGATCTCATTGTCGATCTGGAAAAATCCAAAGGCAGCTGGTTCGTCGACCAGCGTAACGGCGACCGCTACCTCGATTGTTTTGCCATGTTCGCCTCCATGGCTGTCGGCTACAACCACGACGATCTTCTGGCCATGAAAGACCAGTTCGGAGCCCTGGCTGTGCAAAAACCCGCCAACTCGGATTCCTATTCAGCACCACTGGCGGAATTCCTGCAAACCTTTGCCAAACACGCCATGCCTTCGTATCTGCCGCATGTGTTTTTTATCGAAGGCGGCGCGCTGGCGGTGGAAAACGCCCTCAAGGCGGCCTTTGACTGGAAGGTGAAAAAAAACTTTGGCCGCGGCGCAAAAAAAGAAATCGGCACGCAAATCATCCACTTCCAGCAAGCCTTCCATGGCCGATCCGGCTACACCCTGTCACTTACTAACACAGCCGATCCACGCAAAATCAATTACTTTCCCAAATTTGCTTGGCCGCGCGTCATCAACCCGAAACTGACCTTTCCGCTCACCGAAAAAAACCTCGCCGCAGTCTGCATCCTGGAAGAACAGGCTCTTACGGCAATCAAGGCGCATATTGCAAGAGTGGGTGCCGATATTGCCGGTCTGATCATTGAACCTATTCAGGGGGAAGGGGGAGACAACCATTTTCGCGACGAGTTTTTCGTAAACCTGAGAAAGATTTGCGACGAGCATGAAATCCTCTTCATTATTGACGAGGTACAGTCCGGCATCGGGCTTACCGGAAAATTCTGGGCCCATGAACACTTTACCGTTCGGCCGGACATCATTTGTTTCGGCAAGAAAACTCAAGTTTGTGGAATTCTGGCCTCGGCACGCCTCGACGAAGTGAAAAAAAACGTCTTCACCGAACCGAGCAGAATCAACTCAACCTTCGGCGGCAATCTCATCGATATGGTCCGCTGTTCAGCTATCCTGAAAATTATCGACAAAGAAAATCTTGTCGATAATGCTTGCCAGCAGGGCCGGGAGCTGCTACAGGGATTGGAGCTTTTATGCAGCGAATTCCCAGAAATCCTGAGTAACGCCAGAGGCCGGGGGCTGATGTGTGCCTTCGATCTTGTGGATGGTGATAAACGCAATGCTTTCAGGGCAAAGCTGCTGCAGGAACACCTTCTGGTGGTCGGCTGCGGCGAAAGGAGCATCAGATTTCGCCCGCATTTGATCATCACCCGTGAAGAGATAGAGATGATCCTGGAAATACTACGTAAAGTTCTTAAAAAAAATGAGTAACCTCACTATATCGAAAACAACCGGAAAGGGCAAGTAAATGAGCATGACAACAGAAATGACCGACTACATGGGCCTGCGTGGGCTTCTTTCCGATGAGGAAAAGCTGGTGCAGCAAACCGCCAGGGATTTCGTCAATCGGGAGGTCATCTCCATTATCGACAGCTATGCCCAGGAGGAGAAATTCCCCGCCCATCTGGTAAAAGTCATGGGCAGCCTAGGCTTTCTCGGCCCCTCCCTGCCGGAGGAATATGGCTGCGCCGGCCTTTCCAACGTGGCCTACGGCATTCTTATGTTTGAGCTCGAAAGAGGTGATTCGGCCATCCGCAGTTTTGCCTCGGTTCAGGGCTCGCTGGTTATGTACCCGATCTATGCCTACGGCAGTGCCGAGCAAAAAAATTACTGGCTGCCAAAAATGGCGGCGGGTGAGGCGATCGGCTGCTTAGGGTTGACTGAGCCCGATTTCGGCTCCAACCCGTCCGGCATGCGAACCCGTGCCAACCGCAACAATGACGGCACCTGAACCATCAACGGCACGAAGATGTGGATGGCAGTATCGCCGATGTCGCCATTGTCTGGGCGGCAACCGATGAAGGCGTGCGTGGTTTTCTCGTGCGAAAAGACATGCCAGGATTTACGACGGTGCGTATGAAGGGCAAATGGAGCCTCCGTGCCTCGGTCACCTCCGAACTCCTCCTCGACAATGTCGTCGTGGGCGAAAAAGAGTGCATGTTGCCGGAAGGAAGATCGGTGATCTCCCTAATTACCGCATTGCGCGAACTGCTGTGATGCTCGCGTGCAGGGCGATTATGGCTGTATCAACCTTGAGAATTCTCTCACCGATGCTACAGCACAAAAAGCCCTGTTCACGAAATTTCTGCACCTCATAGTCAACCCAGCCACCTTCCGGCCCCACAGCCAGAAGGACCCTGCCTCTTTTTTCGCGAACCACGTCCACTAAAGGGTATTCGCCCGCCGCGTCGGCCAGCAGAAGATACGAATAGTCTCCGACCAGAGAGGGGCAGAAATCTTCAATAAACGGTTTGAACTTCCGATGCAGCCTGATTTCCGGCATGCGCGTATCAACCGCCTGTTCAAGACCGCGCAACAAATGCGGCCGGTATTCCTGCGGTTGAAGAAGCCCCGCCTCCCAAAAGCTTTTTTCCACCCGATTGGCGTTGATGAGATGGATTGTCCCGACCCCAAGGGTGGTGACCTGACTGAGGACACGCTTCAACATTATCGGCCGGGGCAAAGCGAGAATAAGGTCAAGCAGCGGTAAGGCTCCTAACGGTTCACTCAGCTCGATGTCAAGGCTTACCGAGAATGGATGCTTTTTTTGCAGTGCCGAAATGCTACCATAGCCTCGCAACCCGTTAATCAAGCCGACTCGCAATCGATCGCCGATCTCCGACCTCAGGACTTTAACAATATGCTCGGCACGGTAATCGGTCAGAGTCAATTGTCGATCAACAATTTCTGCTGCCTCTGCCAGTATGATATTCATCTCTTGTCCCCTAAGGTTGGGCAAACGGCTTAATTTTCGTTATTACGTATTGAATTCCTTGCATTTCCAACATCAATTCCATTAATGTGAGAAGCCAATCAACCTTGAGGCCTTGCCCATGTTCGTACTCTATAATAGTCTCCAGTTCGCCTTTCTACTGGTTTTTTTCCCAATCCTCACTCTCTTTGTTGCCTGTGGCAGCAAATACCGTGATCGCATCCCTGCCCGTCTCGGTGCAGGGATCGCTCACAGGCTGGCCACCCACAAGCCGGCCGCTCGGACTATCTGGGTCCATGCCCTCTCGGTTGGCGAGGTCACCTCGGCCGTCCCTTTACTTCGCGGTCTTCGGGCAAAATATCCTGCCGATCGAATAGTTGTCTCAGTCACCACCCGCTCGGGGAAAAAGGTCGCCGACGCCCTTCTCGGCTCGACCGCCGATTGTATCATCGACGGCCCCATTGACCTGCTGCCGGTGGTTCTCCGGTTTATCAAGTATATTCGCCCCGATCTTTTCATTCTGGTGGAGACCGACTTCTGGCCCAACCTGCTTATCTGCCTGAAAAAAAACGGCATTCCAGCCATCCTGGTCAACGGCCGGGTATCGGAAAAATCGATGATCCTTTACCAGCGGCTTCGATTTTTTTTCAATCCCATGTTTCAATGTTTTTCTTTCCTCTCAATGCAGACGCAGCGTGATAAAAAAAAAATGATGCTTTTAGGCATTTCGCCCGAGAAATTGCCGATACTCGGTAATCTCAAATTCGCCACCCGACCGCAGATCAGCAGCCATTCACTGTCGCCAATAGCCGGTTTATTGCCGAAAGACCGCATCATTTTCATTGCCGGATCGACCCATCCCGGCGAAGAACAAATACTCATTGAGGCGTATTGCCAATTGCGTACTATCCACCCCGAGCTGTTTCTGCTGGTGACGCCGAGAGACCCTAACCGGGCAAGAGAGATAGTCGATTTGGCGGCCAGACACGGATTGCTTGCCTCCCTCCGTTCTTCGGGTGTTTTTCTACCGGCAGATATGTTTATTCTTGATACCATCGGTGAACTTGTTGATTTCTATGCCGTGGCCGATCTAGCCTTTGTCGGCGGCAGCCTGGTAAATAAAGGCGGTCACAACCCGGTCGAACCGGCGACCATGGCCATCCCTGTGCTTTTCGGCCCACACATGGAGGATTTCAGTGAAATTGCCGACGACCTCGTTACGGCAGGGGGAGCTGTTGGAATAATCGATAAACAAAAGATGACGAAAGTGCTTGCCGAACTGCTGAACGACCCCAATCGTCGCGCCCGGATGGGTCAAGCAGCACAAAAATGTGTGCTTGAACGCCACGATATCATCACCAACCATTTAGATCTCATCGGAAAATTTCTGTGAGACATCCGGCATCGCATATTTCCGATCATCTGCTGGTTTATCTGACTCTGTCATTTATCGCTGGAATTTCCATGGCCTCCCGGATCAGCTTGCCGGAAGTCACCATCTCCCACCTCTGCCTAGGTCTGTTTGTTTTTTTGAGTTTACTGACTGTGCTGCATTTTTTACAGTGGCGGAAAACAATCATTTGCATGTTTCTTCCCTGCCTTTCCGCGCTCGGCTACTATCATGGCCAGTTAGCTTTCGAAATACCACAGAACCCCGAGCATATTTTCAACCGAATTACAGGAAAAACCGAGGTTGTCGTTATCGGCACCCTGGCCACTTCTGCTGAATTTGATGGAAAAACCAGCCAGGTGATTGTCTCCACCGAGTATATGCGTTTTCATGAATCACCCGAGCTCCAACCGACCACCGGAAACATCCTCCTGCATCTGCAAGGACCTTGGCCGACGGCACTGATTCCGGGGGACAAACTCATTATCCGTGCCGATCTGAAACGCCCTGACAGCTCCCGAACGCCTGGAGTCTTTGATTATGCACAGCACCTGGCACGCAAGGGTATCTGGATAAGCGGATCTGTTCGTTCTCCTCTCTTTGTACAAAAACTGGAAGAAAATCAGGGCACGCTTCACACCCTGCGCTATCTGCCGGAGAGGATACGAACAACAATCGGCGATCACATCGATATCTCCGTACCCGCCGAGAACAGAGGCCTCTACCGGGCAATCCTTACAGGCGATATTTCCCGGGTCGATGGCGTCACCCTCGAAACCTTTAAGGGCAGCGGCACATTTCATATTTTATCCATCTCCGGTCTCCATATGACCATTATCTTTATCCTCCTTTATACTGCCCTCTACTGGCTGTTAAACCGCTCGGAAAGACTCCTTTTCCGATATCCTCTGCGCAAATGGGCTACTATTCTCTGTCTCCCGGTACTGGTCGGATATGGCCTGTTGGCCGGTTTAAACGCCCCTGTCTTTCGAGCAGTTATAATGAGTTGTGTTGTCATCGTCGCAGTTTGCACCGATCGGCCCAAATCACCATCGACGCTTCTGGCATGTGCGGCGCTGATTATTCTCATAGTCGAACCCTTGGCCTTACTGACTGCTTCTTTTCAATTGTCCTTTGTGGCGACCATGGCCATTCTTTTTCTTTTTCCAGCCTTAAAAAAACTCATCCTTGCCGATTCCACAACGCCCTCACCCCGAACGTGGAGACAGATCGTTTTAAATTGGCTGCTCGCTGGTCTCCTGGTCTCGACTGTTGCCACACTGGCAACAGCCCCTATTATCCTTTTCGCCTTCAACCGTTTTTCCCCGGTCGGAATTCTTGCCAATCTCCTTGTCGAACCACTCATCTGCCTTTGGAGTCTCCCCGCAGGCTTTCTCGCCATCCCCTTTATTTTTCTGCAACCGGATATCAGCACATGGCTTTTTCGTATCGGTGCAGTGGGACTGAGTGCCGCTGTGCAGGCAACGACATTTTTTTCCAGCCTCTCCTTCTCGACGCTCTGGCTGCCATCACCACCAATGACATTGATGATTGCATTTTATGCAGGCCTACTAGGCTGCTCTCTTTGCAGTCTTCTGACAAAGACGTGGATATGGATTTCCGGGATGGTTGTCACTGCCTGTTTGCTCCTTATGCTTCTTTTCCCCACCTTCCTGCGACAAAGCCCTGTCAATTCATTTCAACTGTCTTTTCTTGATGTCGGTCAGGGCAGCGCCACCCTGGTAGAATTTCCACAGGGCATGACAATGCTTATTGATGGCGGAGGATCATCCTCTACGAAAAGTAGCGTTGGCGAACGGGTTATCGCCCGGTTCTTGTGGCATAAAGGTATTCGTAGACTCGACGCGGTTGTTATAACTCATCCCCATGCCGACCACTATAATGGCCTTGGCTTTATCCTCGAACGCTTCTCTCCAAAGCAGTTGTGGGTCAGGGACAGACTCGGTCACGATGAAAATTTCCGACAATTGCTACGTTTGGCAGAAGAACATCAGATAGCGATCGTTACACCTCAAGAAGGTTTGAGGTTTGCGAGTGATGATAAACAAGGTTTTTTTGAATGTGTTGCCAATGTTGCATTTGATAAAAGCACCTCTACGGGTGCCAAAGAAACGCGAAACCTGACAAACAAAGGTGTCATAATCAAAGCCTGTTCAAAACAGTATTGTGCTCTATTCCCAGGAGATATTGAACGGGCCGAAGAACAATTTCTGATCGACCGGGGCTATGACCTGCGTGCCGGTATCCTCCTCGCCCCGCATCACGGATCGATCACCTCCAACTCGCCGGAATTTCTCGCCGCTGTATCTCCAGACCTGATGATGGTATCGGCAGGCCGAAGCGAGCGGGGCAACTTCCCCCATGGGCACTTGCAAGACGACTGCGCCCAAAAGGGAATCGAACTATTGACCACTGCAGAAAGCGGTACGCTTGAAGCAATAATCGGCCAGAGCCACCTGCAAGTCTTCGGCTATGCCAAGAACCGCAACAACCCCCTATATTCCTACGAGCCGGTCTTGGTGAGTAAAAAAATAATCGCTTGGCCCTGAAAAGAACTAGACCTCGGTAAAATCTGAAGGCGCTTTCTTTAAATATTTTAAGAATTTTGCCTTTTCCACGGCATTTGAGTAGGCGTCGTTGGGGTCAATCATCTTCTTTTCCAAAAGGAAAATAATGGCATCATCCAAGGTTTGCATGCCGTATTTTTTACCGGTCTGCATGGTTGATATAATTTGGAAGGTTTTTCCTTCCCGGATAAGATTGCGCACGGCAGGCGTGGCAATAAGGATTTCAAGAGCGGCACAACGGCCTTTGATATCGATCCTTTTAAAGAGGGTTTGCGAAACAACCGCCTTTAATGCATCGGCCAGGGTCGAACGAACCTGACCCTGCTGGGTTGCTGGAAAAATCTCGATAACTCGATCAACAGTCTTCATGGCATTAATGGTATGAAGAGTTGCGAACACCAGATGCCCGGTCATCGCCGCCTCCATCGCCAAGGCGACAGTCTCGAGATCGCGCATCTCGCCGACCATTATTATATCCGGATCTTCACGCAGGGCACCACGAAGTGCCGCCGCGAAGCTCTTGGTATGGCTCCCGACTTCACGGTGATTAATAATACATTTCTGGCTCTTATGCACAAATTCGATGGGGTCTTCGATGGTGAGGATATGGTCTTTGCGATTTTTATTGCATTCATCGACGATGGCTGCCAAGGTTGTCGATTTTCCCGAACCAGTCGGCCCAGTCACCAGTACAAGGCCTTTGGGCAGATGTGCCAGGCGGGCAATAACTGAAGGAAGACCAAGTTGTTCAACGGTCATAATCTCGCTGGGAATCTCCCGAAAAACAGCCCCGACACCATATTTTTGCTGAAAGAAATTGCAGCGATAACGGGCAAGACCTGGAATTTCATAGCCAAAATCAATATCGCCAGTTTCTTCAAAGATCTTGATCTTCTCTTCCGGGCAAATTTCATAGAGCATGGCACGAAGCTCATCGTTGGCCATTTTCTTGAATTTTACCCGCTCCATATCGCCGCGGATTCGGAGAAGTGGTTGTTGTCCTGCCACCATATGCAGGTCAGAAGCCCCTTCGTCATTCATCAACTTGAAAAAACCATCAATCTGAGCCATATCGTTCTCCGAATTTGATTTTAATCATCAACAGCAGTATCTATGACCAGAGTGTACACAAAGGCGTTAATTAAAATTCGTCACCGCACTTTTTCGAAAGTCACCTAATCAAGACCCCATATTTTCCTGCAGGTACTTCACCGCCTCATCAGCATCGTCGAAAACCTTGAACAAAAGGAAATCGGCATCATAAATAGTACCGTGCCCCAGCATTGTATCTTTTATTCAATCAACAAGTCCAGGCCAAAACTCGCTGCCGATAAGGACGATTGGGAACGGCTTAATTCTTTCGGTCTGTATAAGCGTCAGGGCCTCGAACAATTCATCAAGAGAACCAAAGCCGCCGGCCTGCGAACAAAGCCCTTGGAATATTTCATGAAGATTACTGTTCTGACTAAAAAATACTTAAACTTCAAGGGGAAATTCGCATACGGGATGTATGCCTGTTCATGCCTTTTTCCTGTCAATTCATACCCACCCTTAAGCTATCCCGCACTCCACGTTTTGCCTCCTCGTAGAGATCTAGGTTCAATCTCCCATGTTTTAAAGCTTTTTCATACCAGGATCCGGCCCTACGGTGCTGTTTTTCTTTAGCATAGCTTCTTCCAAGCAGCACCTGCGCCCTGACCCTAATTCTTTTATTTTTCAAACACCTGTAGAGATTTTCTCTCGCCTTCGAGAGTAAACCGCATCGCAACTGCACTTCCGCCAGATTACACCTATAAAGAATATTCCCCGGCTCCAGTTCAACACTTTTACGACAAAGGGCAAGCGCTATATCATCGCCTTGTTTTTCCCGAAAATATACTATGCCGAGTAAGTCCATTGCCCGGTCATCAAACTCATTAAATTGCAGTGCCCGCTGCAGTTCCACCATGGCCTGGCGATTATCACCAGCACCATGGTGGGCCATGCCTATATAATAGTGGACCCGGCCTGCTCTTGGCGCTTTTTCATTTTTTGCCTGCCAGGCCTTGAGGTAATCGAGGGCTTGCCGATGTTTCCCTAAGTCTCCGGCTAACATCCCCAATTGTAATTTCAGATCATCCAAAAGGCCGACTCCGCCATCTTCATCATCATAATGAAGCATTGCCTTTTCAAGATATTCGAAGGCCTCCGGCTTTCTCTCCCTGGCTTGTTCTGCGAGACCCAAATTATAGAGAGCCATGAAATTTTCATTATCAATAGCCAAAGCATTTTCAAAACTCTGCATAGCCGGGATGAGTTTGTCCATCATCGCCAAAGCGACTCCGAGACTGTTGTGAAGATTAACATTGTCCTTATCGAACTTCAGGCCTCTTTTATATTCACGGATGGCTTTTGCCAAATCCCCGTCGGCAAAATAGATGTCGCCGCTGATATTGAGACTCACCGAATCAAAAATCACTGCACTCGAAACCCCGAAAAAAGAAGCGTGCAGCAAGGCCTTACGGCAGTTTAAAAGCATCTCGGATTTTTTAAAATCGCTGAACGGGTAACAACTCACCCCGGCTGAAACTTGATTGCCTTGGCTGGCTTGACCTATGCGGCATATAACCTCAGTCGTCCATGACAGGGCAGCGGCAGCATCGTAACCATCAAGATACACCAGGACATCCTTCTCCGTTGTCACATGAATTTCTTGATTAAGGAGGGGTAGAATACTTTCCTTTGCAGTGTTTTCCAACCCCTGACTCTGAAAATGTACCAAGCTGAAGGATTGGGATTGTCTCCATAATCTCCTCAGCCGGGGCACAAAATTTCCTTCAGGCAGTGCGAGAGGATGTTTCCCCGGATGCGCCAGAAGGCTATAATCGCAAAAACTGAACGGCCCACGTTTTTCAGCATGATGAAGAGCTGTCCAGGCCTCATCAAGCAGTTTTTGTTCCCGGGATCCGATTTCTCCATCGTTTCCTTCAATGAGAGAAAAGCTTGAACCTATATGAACCCTATGACAACCTTCCAGCTTAAGATAGGCAACAAGAGCGCTTTCTACCTCAGACTGTGATTCCGTTTTTCTGCACGGCAACACCAAAGCAAAAGTGGATTGACCAATGAAGTGGAGGACCGAATCTCCCTGAAGAAAGTTGAGGATCAAAGCCGCACACTTTTGTGAATACCTTACCGCATAGCGAAAAGACGCCCTTTTCGGTGGGAGCTCAATCAAAATAAGGTGCAAGCCCCTTTTGAGATTTGAAGCATCAAGAAGAGAGTAGAGATTCCAAAGATTGAGCAATCCGGTTTGAACATCGACACGAGCCTCTTTAAGCAATACAAATTCACGTTCAGCGGCCGCCCTCGTTTCCTCCAACCAATCTTCCCGTACTTTGTCTAGAAAAATCGGATCCGCCCCTTCAACAAAAGCAACTACTGGCTTCCCGCCCCTTACTGCAAACGGCAAGATCAGGCTTTGTAAATGAATTGCGAAGGATTTCGTCCCCGTTCTCATTGCTTCGAAGAGGGAAGCCCAATCGGCTGGCAGCTTCTTGTCAGCAGGATAGTCAGTCAATTGTCCAACAACATTTGTAAAATATA
>JAABQY010000037.1 GCA_011391225.1 Desulfobulbaceae bacterium
ACCGCAAGCATCAGCTCCGGATGTTCCAGATGCGGCCAGTGATTGCATTCCGGTACCATCAGGGTTTCGATATCGCCTTTGAGCCCCCGGGAAATGGCATCCAGCTGATCCTTCGTTCCGTATTTATCATTTTCTCCCTGGATCCCAAGGAAGGGAACGGAAATCCCGGCCAGGAATTCTTCGATATTCCACTTCAAGAAATCGGGGTGAAGCCAGGCATCATTCCAGCCCCAAAAGGCTGTATCAGTATTGGCACCATGGTATTTTTTAAGTTTTTCCCGGAGTAAGCTCGTTTCGTAATCAATTCTGGCCTGCCGGATGGATTGTACCGAAATATCTTCACAAAACACATGCGCCGCCATCGTGATGACCCCCCGCAGCGGCAAGGCCGGGGTTCCACCCGCATAGACAATCGCAATCGAGCCGCCATCCGAATTCCCAATAAGTACGCACTCACGAATCCCGGAAACCGCAATCAGCTCGGGTAATACGCTTAAACCTTCGTAGGTCATATAATCGAGGGGACGCGGCAAGTCACAGGGATCGGATGCCCCATAACCGGCGCGGCTGTATACCAGGGCGCCATAGCCGGTCGCTGCGGCCAGTCTTTCGGGGAAATTCTGCCACATCCGGATGCATCCGAGACCCTCGTGCAGGAATATGAGCGTCGGCGCATCGGCAGGTTTCGGGCCATGCCATACCACCTCAAGCTCTTTTCCCAAAACCCGCATCCGTTGTTGCAGTGATTTCATCTGCCCACCTTAACCGGCATGGCCGGAATGATGAGTGATGGGTTGGAGAGTGAGGAGATCTGGTTTTGTACCTGATGATCAGATATTGGGAATGATGAGAACCGGCACATTGGTAAGCCGCGAGACACGCCTGACTGTAGATCCCATGACTCGGCTGCCCAGGACTTTTTTTGCTGACTGCCCCATGACTACCATATCGACCTTGTAATCTTCGGCTACCGTAAGAATCTGTTCACTGGGTCTCCCCGAAACAACAATCATTTCTTTAACAGGAATCGACGCTTTGTCTAAACCTTCGAGTTCATCCTCATAAAATTGGTTAATCCGCTCTTTCATCTCAGCGACGATGTTTTGCATGCCGTTTTTCTGCATTTCTTCAATGGCGGCCCCCGGCATATAGGAGGCTATCACCGCTTTTGCCGTTTCACTGAGGGGTTCGACAACATGCAGCATAATTATTGAAGCATTATGAACCTTCGCTTGGGCAATGGCCTGTCTGAAGACCGGCCGAGTGTGTTTTCCGAGGTCCGTGGCATAAAGAATCGTGGAAGTTTTCGGGATAGAATACATGGTGGTTACTCCTTATTTATGAAATCCGAAAAGCCTCGGCATAAATAGAACCAGATCCGGCGTATAGGTCAAAAAGATCAATACACCAGTTTGAATGGCCATGGTGGGCATGGCCGCCTTTGTAATAAAGATGATATCCTTTCCGGTCATGGCGCCGACAACAAAAAGGCTGACCCCCATAGGCGGGGTGCAGTAACCGATGGCCAGGTTCACGGTCATGAGAAGCCCAAAATGCATGGGGTCAACATTAAAAGCACTGAGCAGGGGCAGAAAAACAGGCCCGAGGATCAGGGTAGCGGAAATGATATCCATGAACATACCGACAATCAGGAGCAGGATGTTCATCGAAAAAAGGAATACCCATTCTGAATGAATACTTCCAATGACTACTTCCGCCACCCGGTTGGGTATGTTCTGAAAGGTCAGATAGCGGCCGAAAACCGTGGCACAGGCGACAATGAGCAGCAGGGTGGCCGTGGTCAGGGCTGAACTGACGCAGACGTCTTTGACATCCTTAAAATTCATGGATTTATAAATGACCAGCTCCACAAAAAAGGCATAAACGCTGGCCACAACCGCAGCCTCGTTGGCTGTAAAAGCGCCCGTGAAAATACCGCCAAAAATGATCAGGATCAGCATGATGGCCCAGAAACCGTCCTTAAAAATACTGATAAGATCTTTAAGCTCCGGCCTTGGCAACCGCTGGATATCTTTGCGGTCCTTGTACTTCACATAGGTGTAGATGCAGACACCGAGGATAATGATAAGCCCCGGGACGAACCCGGTCAAAAACAGGCCTTCCAGGGACACGTTGCTGATCATGGAATAAAAAATCATACTGATACTCGGCGGGATGATGACACCAAGGTTCGGGGAGGTGGTCATCAGCCCGATGGCATAATCCTCATCATAGCCGTTTCTCAGCAAGGCCGGGATCATGAACCCACCCAGGGCAACGACCGTGGCCACGGTGGACCCGGAAATGGCTCCGAAAAGGCCGCATCCGATGACACCGGCCATCCCGAGTCCGCCCGGCAGCCAGCTGACCATGGAATTAGCAAAGGTGATGAGCTTTCCCACCATTTTTCCCTTGGTCATGATATTGCCGCAGAGAACAAAGAACAAAACTACAATGAGGCCGAAATTATCAACACTCCGAAACAAGGTCTGGACCATCATGCCGAGAGGCATATTCAGAAAAAACAGAAAACCCACGGTTGAAGCGATGAACAGGCTTAAAAAAACAGGTACATAGGAAATAAGGCAACCGAGAAGGACCGCCATGATAATAGTATCGCTTGTGAGCATTTTACTTCCCCCCTTAAGCCTTCTTCCTGAGATTGCAAACGTCGTCGGCCAATACCTTTATTGTCCGGATCAAGGTCATAATACCCATCAAGGGCATGATGGCGTAGACAATCACAAGGGGAATTTCCATGATGATGGTTTTCTGATGGGTGGTGTACTGAAGCAGGGTCATGGTATACCCGTAATAGATTATCATCCCGGAAAAGAAAAGCATCAAGATGTTGGAATAAAAAGTCAGACCCAGTTTAAGTTTGGGTACAATCTGAACCAGTGCGTCGATTCGTATTACCGCCCCCCTTTTGATTGAAAGGCTGGTTCCCAACATGGTGGCATACACCAGGACAATACGTCCCAGCTCCTCGCTCCAGGCCAGGGTATAGTTGAACCCGTACCGCAGCACCACATTGACAAACAGCGAGATCAGGGACACCATAACAATAATAAAGAGGCTCCATTCTTCGAAGTGGGTCAGGAATGTATCGATTTTTTTTGAAATATTTCCAATCATAAACCAGGTCCTATTCTTTTGAATGAGTAATGACTGAGTTATAGGTTATTTCAACAAATCCATAACTTCCTGGAGATAATTGGCCGGTTTGTATTTGTCGCCGGGGTAAAGCTGATTGATTTCTTTGGCATAGGTGTCATACGTGCCTTTGCTCTTATCTTTCAGGGTAAGCATATCGGCATCGGACAATTTGATGAATTCCACGCCGGCAGCCTTGGAAGCTGTAATCTGCTCTTCTTCCCAGGGTGCGGTTCTTTTTCTGTTTTCAAGACAGACATCATGTACGGTTTTTATAAATATTTCCCTTAAATCCTGGGGAAGGCTTTCCAGCCAGGCTTTGTTGAAGAGCCAGATAAAAAGGCCCTGAGCATAATTGAGCTGGGTGAAATTCTTGGCTACTTCAAATTTCTTTGTCAGGTTGCAAACGGCCGGTGTATGATCCAGACCATCAATAACGCCTTGTTTCAGGGCCACCTGAACATCGGTCCAGGGCATGGAGACCGGGTTGAATCCCCAGTTTTTATAAGCAAGCTGATTAACGGCGGCTTCTGCAATTCTGAACTTTACTTTCTTGGCATCATCAATGGTTCTGACAGGGTTATTGGTGGCCCAGCCATAGTTGCCGTAACCGGTGATATCAAGGGCCGTCATGCCCTGATGATCGGCTGCCATGAGAAAATGGTCAAAAAGAGCTTTGTTGCTGATGAATTTATCAAGTTTTCCAAATGAATCTACCAGGAAAGGCAGGTTGACAACGCCAAACCGGGGTCCGAGGTTGGTAGAGGCAACGGAGCTGACGCTGATGCCCTGAACCGCACCCATCTGCACCATGTTGAGGACTTCAACTTCGCCGCCCAGGATGGAAAGGGGTTTATAGTCGAGATAAATCTGGCCGTTGGTTCTTTTCCAGAGTTCATCACGGATTTCAAAGCCTGCATAGGTTCCGACAAGGGCCGGTGTGGACACGTTTGAAACAACGCATTTGAATTTAGCGCCTTTGGGATCAAATGCGGGGGCCCATTTGGCAAGAGGATCTGGTTTTGCTTCTTGTGAAAACACCGGGGCGGTACACATGAAGGATCCGGCCATTAAAACAAACAGTAACACTAAAAACCGTTTTAACTCCATAACTTAGCTCCTTTCCTTTAATGTTAAGTTTAAAATTGCGGCGCAAGCCAAAATGGCATGCACCTGTTACAACTTTTGGAATCAAACGCATTGTGATGATGCATTGAGTCCAATAGCCACACCCATTACATTAAACCCGATGAATTTTTTAAAAGAGCATCGGTGTCTTGGTTAAGTTTTAAGTTCCTTACCACCCATGCGGTTGTGGTTCTGCTCATCTTGGGACCAAAGCCAACGGTGCTGATTGTCAATACAAAATCAAGAAACCCAACTTGAATTGCACAAGCAGGTTGAGAGCTCAATGGTGACTTGAAAAAGCACATGCTCTCCGGTCTCCAGTCAAGGACTGAAAGTGATCTGACCAAAAAGTCAAGGTCTTTTGTGGAGATGCTTCAACGACGACCGAAGAGAGTAAGAAATACTTCCAACACCCTCTTGTTTGCATGTTTGTGTCTCTGACGTTGACGATTTCAATAATTTTTATCATCAGTAGCCACATGTTAGCCATAACATAGCTCATTCATCAAGATGATTACATTGAAGCCATATCAATGTCAAGGAGAAAAAATCCACCACAAATGTTGCTCTTTTGGCCGCGCAGAACGGCTGTTAGCATCAATATAAAATTTGGTAATTCGAGTATTTCGATACAAGCAATGCCCTGGCAAAAACCCGAAGACCACCAAGGTCCTGGGCAATGGCCGGTGGCACTTTCCTTAGTCAGTACGCGTATCAGTGAATCGAGAAGGGGCACGCTTTCTGCAATTATATCAATGCGGCTGTTATACTTGTCAAGAAAAAACGATTTGTCGGAATTAGATGTAGTGGCTGTTTGGCTGATGATGTATTTATGTCTTTGTTGATCGCGGGTATCGTGGGCATGACTATAAAGGTATTGTAACAGAAATTGGATACGACAAGATGAGTTTTCCTGGTCAATGCAACAAAGAAAATATTCATAACCGTAATATCGATATATCGACGTATGCTTGGGATGCCGAACATGTTCTTTTGGTCGGAGAGCTAAAAGAGCAACGATATGTTGGCTTTATCAACCATGTGGGTGAGCGGGTGGAACCGGAAATCTACCACCATATGAGAATTGAGTTGCTGATTTACGCCAAGACCATGACGATAAAAGATGTGGCCGTGTTTTTGCCCCGAGTCCCGCGCGATGATTGCTCGACCATGGCTACCAGTATCGATCATATAAAAGGACTGGATATCACTCGCGGTTTTTCCGCCCAAATAAGAAAGATGGCTGGTGGCAATAAAGGGTGTGTGCATTTGAAGACCTTGCTGCTTGCCATGGCACCGGCTGCAGTTCAAGGGGCATGGATTAATAATTCCTGGCATAAAAAAGAGGCCTACAAGCCCGATCCGGAAATAAGCAAACAACTTGTGGATTCTTGTTGGACATGGCGAAAAAATGGTCCCTTAGTGGCATCCCTTAGCCAAAAGGTTGACAAATATCCTGATCAGGAAAAGACATCCCCAGCCGACGATGAATCAATGACGTTTTTATAGATTTACATTGACTGGGAGGTTGAGAGATGAGACATGGCCGATAAAAACAGCGATGCCCAGAAGTCAAAACTACGCAGCCTTGGCGAAGAATACATTTTCGCGCTTATAGACAACCCCTACGAATGCCCCATAGTAATAGGCCCAGATGGGGTAATTATTTTTGTAAGTCGGTATAGCGAGAAACTTCTGGGGATCGATGGTGATGTCGCCATCGGAAAACATGTGACTGAGGTTGTAGATGGCACTCACCTGCATGAAATTCTCAAAGACGGTAAGGCCAGAATCGGGGATATGTTGCACATTGCCGGTCGTCAACAACTGATCTCCAGGATCCCGCTTAGGGATTTTGAAGGGAACCTGATCGGCGCCGTCGGTAAAGGCATGCTGAATGAAGTTACGAGGCTATGGGATCTGCAACGCAAGGTTGAACTTCTCGATGGGCAATTGCGATATTATCAAAACCAGGTCAGTCAACTCAAGGGAGGGAACACAATCATTGGCGAATCCGCCCCCATTCGGGATGTAAAAGAAAAATGCCTGCTGGCGGCGAAAACGACTTCGACCATTTTGATTACCGGCGAATCGGGGACAGGGAAGGAGATTATCGCCTATTTCATTCATCAAGCGAGTCAGCGGGCTGAGCAACCCTTTATCAAAGTTAACTGCGCATCGATTCCACCGGAACTTTTCGAAAGCGAGCTTTTCGGTTATGAACATGGGGCATTCACAGGTGCACGATCAAAGGGGAAAATGGGCAAATTCGAGATGGCCCATGGCGGGACTATTTTGCTCGACGAGATCGGTGAACTGCCATTATCAATGCAGGCCAAACTCCTGAGGGTCCTTCAGGAGCGAACCGTCGATCGACTTGGCGGGACAAAAACCATACCAGTAGATTTCCGGCTCATCGCAGCTACCAATCGTGATCTCAGTGAACTGATCAAAGAGGATAAATTCAGGATAGATCTTTATTTCCGCATCAATGTTTTTAATATCCAGGCACCAAGCCTCAGACAGATGACAGAGGACATTCCTCTCATTGCAAATTATCTGCTATCGCAGCTCAAGTCCGAAATTTCCTGGGGCCCTTCCGGAATATCAGAAGAGGCTTTAGACCTGCTGAAATGCTACTCTTGGCCTGGCAACGTCAGAGAGCTGAGAAATGTCATGGAAAAGGCCTCCATAATAGCCAAGGAAAAAATGATTTCGCCGGATGACCTTCCTGAGCAGATTCGTCTCTACAATGATCGAGATCCAGAGCGGAACGATTCTGCGCTGGGGGGCAATCTTAAACATATACTGGAAGAGACGGAAAAGAAGGTTATTGAGGATGTGCTGCGATCTGTTCAGGGTAATAAAACGAAAGCGGCAGAAATCCTCGGGATTCATCGGACATCTTTGTACGATAAACTCAAAAAAGTAGTGACTGACGCTCCAGGCAATGAGCGCAGGTGATTGAATGAGATAACAGCTTTAAGCTGTCATTTCCTGCTTCAAAAATGAACAACTTTTTAGATCTTGATATCGAAACGTATCCGCAGCAATCAATATTGCTCCTTGGCTTGCCCTGAACTTCAGTATGTAGGGCAAGCCCTGCAGTGTACAAAATACCCTACATATCTCCTGGAATGACGTAAAACAAGTCACTTGCTAGGAGCCCACTGCGCATTCCTTGAAGTATTGTAGTTTTTATCCTACAGTGCAGCCTCACCATCCTTTCTCGTCATAAGGGTAATTATTCGCTCAATTACAGTATGATACAAAACATTATGCTTTTGGCACCCATATTGCTAAAGATCCAGTATCTGTAAGGCAATGAGTCCGTTGTCTCCAGCAAGGAGCTGATAAATGAACACTGCTCAAGACAAAGTCATGACACTGGAGCAGGCAATCGCAAGCTATGTCACTGATGGCTGTCATATCTCGATTGGTGGATTTACTGTTAGTCGAAACCCCATGGCTGCAGTTTATGAGATAGTGCGACAGAGGAAAAAAAATCTTCATTGTTATGCCCATTCAAACGGTACAGGGGTTGATGAGCTTATTGGCGGCGGATGTGTTTCGAGGCTCGAAATTGCCTATGGCGGCAATGGGAAAGCCGCACCGACATGTATCCGGTTCAAATTAGCGATTCAGAGGGGAGAAATTCTTTTCGAAGACTATTCAAATTATCATATGTCACTTCGTTTTCATGCTGGTGCCATGGGTGTCCCTTTTATCGCCACACTTTCCGGATTGGGCACGGATATTTTGAACATATGGGGATTTTCCAAAGAAATGCGGGCAAAGGACCCTAAATTACCGAATAAGAAAGCGGAAGTTATTGATAATCCATTCGGCAGTTGGACCGGTGCCTCGAAGGTCGTACTGATTCCCGCTATTAATCCAGACGTTACCATCATTCATGTGCAGAAAGCCGACAGATACGGCACTTGCAGGATTGAAGGCCTGAATTTCGCTGATATTGATCAGGCGAAATCAGCGAAGAACGTCATCGTAACCTGCGAAGAAATTGTTGACGCAGCGGAGTTAAGGGAAAAACCTGAGTACAATCAAATCCCTTTCATTCATGTAAGCGCCGTTGTTCATGTCCCGCACGGGGCATATCCTTCCGCCTGCTATAACTATTATGATTATGACCCCATGTATTTGAGGCAACTCAGTAATTTTGCAAAAGATGACAAACTCTATAAAGAATATCTGGAAACGTTTGTTCATGGCGTGAAAAATCACAGAGGTCTTTTGAATCTTGTGGGACAAGAGCAACTCAAGATAATTGCCGCTGATGCAAGGACTGGGTATGCAACCGGCCTGGATCGACGATAAGTTGCACGGCAGAGAAAGGAAGCTATGGATTATACATTGAAAGAAACGATGACGATCATGGCGGCAAGAGAGATTCGAAACGGTGATATTGTTTTTTGCGGCACCGGCATCTCCATGGTTGCGGCTATGGCCGCTAAACAAATTAGCGCCCCGGACAGTATCATTTTCTTTGAGACAGGATCTATCGATTCCTGCCTTGAAGAGATCCCTCTGGCTGTTGCCGATCCACGCGTTATGTTCGGGGCGGCCTCGAACAGTGGCTTGCTGGAGGCTTTTGCCACCATGCAGAACCCAAATACCGGCGACCGTGTTATCGGGATCCTGGGAGCAGCTCAAATTGATAAATACGGCAACCTCAATTCGACGTGCATTGGTAATTATTTCCAACCGAAAACGCGCTTATCGGGAAGTGGTGGTTCCTGCGACGTCGCTTCCTTTGTGTCTCGGTGCCTCATTTTCATGCAGCATGAAAAAAGAAAATTCCCTATAAAATTGGATTATTTGACGAGTCCAGGCTATCTGGTCGGACCGGGCGCAAGAGAGAGGGCCGGATTGAAACCAGGAGGACCGACAGCCGTCATTACCAATCTGGGGGTAATGCGTTTCGATAATGATACCAAAGAGATGTATTTGGCTGGCTATTATCCCGGTGTGACTCCCCAAAATATTTTGGATAACATGGAATTCTCCGTGGATATTTCTCGAGCGATCGAAACAGAGCCGCCTACGGAAAGAGAATTGAAAATTTTACGGAAAAGAGTCGATCCCCAGAAATTAGTACTTTAATCAAAAAAACTAGGAGATTACCATGCAATTCAAGCTAACCGACGAACAGAAGATGATGCAGGATATGGCCAGGGATTTCGCCCAGAAGGAAATTCTGCCGACCCTCAAAGAAGATGAGAGAGAGCATAGGTTTCGGCCCGAATTGGTGAAGAAAATGGCTGATCTTGGTTTCTTTGGTTGTGCAATTCCTGAAGAGTACGGCGGTAACGGTTGCGGTTTTTTTGAGTCGGTTCTTCTCGCCGAACAGTTGGCCATGGTAAGCGGTTCTTGGCGGGTGCCACTCAATATGCAGAACATAGGTCCCTCGGTGACCGTGAACAAGTTTGGCACCAAGGAGCAGAAAGAGCGTTTTATTCCGGCCTGGGTAAAAGGCGAATCTTTCGGCTTTTTTGCCATTACTGAACCTAACTCCGGCTCTGATGTGGCCAGCATGGGGACAACGGCCACTGACTGCGGCGATCATTGGGAGCTCAATGGCCAAAAGATGTGGATCTCCAATGCCCACGTAGGCGATTGGGGTTTGGTGTATGCCTTCACAGACAAGAGCAAAAAATATAAAGGTATGACCTGTTTTATCGTCAACCTGAAGGGCAATGAAGGCATTGTTACGGCCCCGATCGAGACCAAACTCGGACTGCACTGCTCCCCGACCGGCGAGATTGCATTTGCCCAGGCCAAGATTCCTAAAGATTCGGTTCTTGGCGAGGTGGGTCAAGGTTTCCAGGTCTGCATGTGGCAGCTCAACAACACCAGAATCAGCTGTGCCGCCGGAGCGCTCGGTATCGGCGGTGGTGCTATAGAAGCAGCCATTAATTATGCCAATGAACGTACCCAGTTCGGTAAAAAAATTGGTTCTTACCAGATGATCCAGGCCCAGATCGCCGATATGGTTGCCGAGCATGAGGCAGCCAAGTTGCTTGTTTATCAAGCTGCCTGGTTAAAAGATCAGGGAATGCCCAACCAGCTGCAGACTTCAATTGCCAAGTTGTTTGCTTCTGAGGCCGCTGTTCGCACCGCAGGCGATACGATGAAGATTTTCGGCAGCTACGGCTTCTCGACCGAGTTTCCGGCCGAGCGTTTTCTGCGTGACGCCCAATCTCTTCGGGTTGTTGAGGGAACCAGTAATATTCAAAAAACTATTATTGCCGGGATCGCTCTTGGGGATGCTGAAAACCGCTAAGCAGTCGTCCACAACTAACTGATAATTTGAAGAAAGAAAGGAGACCGATATGTCACGCAAACAAACACCATTGCGGCCATATTTTGAGAAAATGGCCGATATTGGTTGTGCTCTCATTGATGGTGATATCCGACGCTCACAGGACAATACTGATTTGGTCAGAGAGCAGGAGCAAATTATTGCAAGAGAGGTCGAGCGAGTAAAAAATGCTGGTATTCCAGCGAAAAAAATCCATGATCGCGGAGGGATGACTATTTATGACCGCCTGGATTACCTGGTCGATGCGGGCACCTGGTCTCCACTCCATACCCTCTACAACCCTCAGAACAATGAGGAAGGCTGCACGGGTGTTGTCAACGGAATCGGCAAAATATCCGGTAAATGGGCGGTGATTATCGGCTTTGACAACAAGGTTATGGCCGGTGCCTGGATATCTGGTCAATCGGAAAATATCCTCATGGTCACTGATATGGCCAAACGGCTCAATGTGCCCCTGGTCTGGTTGACCAATTGCAGCGGTGTTAAGCTGATGGAACAAGAGACTGTCTACGCCGGTCGGCGGTCGAGTGGTACTCCGTTTTTTCGCCATGCAGACCTCAATCACCTGGGCATCCCCATTCTTAATGCCATTTATGGCACCAATCCGGCCGGTGGCGGTTACCAGGGGATAAGTCCGACAATACTGTTGGCCCACCAAGATGCAAATATTGCCGTTGGCGGCGCTGGTATCGTTGGTGGAATGAACCCGAAAGGACATTTCGATGTGGAAGCGGCAAAGTCGCTGATCGAAGCCACCAAAGGCTTCACAGCAAAGAGTCCCGGTCGGGTGGAGACTCATTTTGATAAGACGGCCTATTTTCGGGAGGTTCATGATACCGAACCGGGGGTTTTGGATGGCATCAAGGAATATATGAAGATGATGCCGGCCTATGACCCTACCATGTTCAGGGTTGCTGAACCGGCAGATCCGAAGTTTCCCGCCGAGGACCTCAATAGTATTCTTCCTGTCAATCAGAAACGTCAATATGATGCCAAACAGATTCTCGCACGCCTCACCGACAACAGCGAGTTTATGGAATATCGACCTGAGTATGGTCCTGAGGTTTTTGCCGGACTTGCCAAGGTTGATGGTTTCCCGGTTGCCTTCATCGGCAACAATCAGGGCTTCTTTCTCAATTATCCTAAATACGCCAACGACACATATTTCGCTGTTGGTGGCAAGCATTACCGTGAGGGGCTGATCAAACAGGCCGAATTTGTCACCCTCTGCGGGCGGGATAACCTGCCTATAATCTGGCTGCAGGACACGTCCGGGATCGATGTCGGTGATCTGGCGGAGGAGGCCGAACTGCTCTCTCTTGGCCAGTCCCTCGTCTACTCGATCGAGCAGACCGAGTTGTCGATGATGTGTGTTGTTCTGCGCAAAGGCTCTGCTGCTGCTCACTACATTATGTGTGGGCCCCAAGCCAATAACAATAATGCCTTTACCCTTGGTACGCCGATGACCGAGATCTATGTCATGCACGGTGAGACTGCCGCTGCTGCCTCCTATGCACGGCGACTCGTTAAGGAAGATGAAGCTGGTAACAGCCTTGATCCGGTTCTTCTGAAGATGAACCAGATGATCAAGGATTATCAGGATAAATCGCGCCCTGTGTATTGTGCAATGAGTGGATTTGTTGATGAAATCGTTGTCTTGCCTGATTTGCGTAAGTACATCCAGGCGTTTGTCGGAGCCAATTATCAGAATCCAAGATCAATCACTCCGGTCCATCAAATGCTTCTTCCAAGAATTATTAAAGGTTAGAGGACCAACCGAGCTGCAGGCTCTTTTCAAATATTAATGAACCAATGTCATTAACTTAAGCTTCAGACTAGATCACATGCAGTTGATGGTGCATGAAACGCACCCTGCGAATTCACAGAAATATCAGGCAGATGTAGGGTGCAATTCATGCACCTTGTGCTAAAGATAATGACATTGATTAATGAACAACAAAAGGATGTTCGGAGGACAAGGAAATGACGGAAAAGGCTATTCAAGAATACTATGCTGATGAATTTGCCCATTGTTACGGTTGCGGAAAACTCAACGATGATGGTTTGCATATAAAGAGCTATTTGGATGGCGATGAGACTGTCTGTCGTTTCACTCCTGCGCATAAGTATTCCGGTGGGTTTCCGGGTTTTCTCTATGGTGGCATGATAGCATCTCTTATGGACTGTCACGGGGCAGCGACAGCTTGGGCAGCCAAAGCCCGAACTGAGCAGTTACCTCTGGCCCGATTTGTGACCGCATCGTTGAAGATCGATTTTCGTGCTCCGACACCGACGAACATAGAGGTCGAAATTCGAGGAAAGGTCACCGAGATCAAGAGGAGGAAAGTTGTCGTCGCCCTGACCCTGTCAGCAGGTGGCAAACTGTGTGCCGAAGGTTATGCGGTCATGGTGCAGATCCCTGGCAATAAGCAGGAAGGATAAAATAGCAGCAGCTCAAGGATTGCCGGCAGGCGGCGTCTCATCCTCCAGGGTATTACGCGATGCCTCGACCTTGATATAGTGAAGCAGCACCGGTGCCAGTATCATGCCCGGAATACCCATTAGTTTCTCTCCGAGAAGGAGGCCGAGCAAAGTCAGCCACATCGGGTTTTTAATGCGATGGCCGATGATCTTGCTGTTTAAGAAAAACTCCAGTTTGTGAATAATCACCAGAAAGCACAGAGCCAAGATGGCCATATACGGTGAAATGGTCAGGCCGACACTGATGATGATGGTATTACTGATGAGGTTGCCGACGATGGGCATCAACCCGAAAACAAAGGTCAAGCCGGTAATGACCATAGCAAAGGGGTAATGGTTGTAAAATAGAAAGATCGCTGTTAAGGAAGTGTTAATCGACGAGATGATTATTTGCGCCCCCAGAACCGTGGCAAAACTCAGGTAAAAGGTATTGGCCCGGGCCATCAATTCGGCAAAGGTCCGATCATAAAGGTTATTCCTGACGATGACCGGTTCCTGGTCATCGGGTGAGCGACTGTTGATAAATGCACCGACGGCAATGACAAGTCCGATGATAAAGGTGACCAGATGCACCAGGATGAACTGGGTGTATTTGCCGATATCGTGCAGCTTGTCCATGGTAAATTCCATGGCCTTGCTCTTCAATTCGGTGAAGTCGGTGAAAAGTGGCTGGATGCCGAGCTTCTCGGCATATTCGATAACCACCGGGATGGACCGTCGGGCGATCTCCGGCACCTCGGTTACTGCGATCCGTGAAAAATTATAAAGACCTGCGCCAAAAGCGGCCAACAGGATGGTTCCGAGAACAATGGCCAGCCATTTGTGGCCACCGAAGCAGAATTTTCGCAGGGCAAAGGTGGTGAACAGGCCGGTGAGCAGGAGGGTGGTCAGGTCGAGCAAGCCGACAAAGGCCAGGCCGAGAAAGACAATGGTATAGGATAGCCGGGCTGGAATATTGCTTGATAAATAGACGGCTTGATCGGATTTCATGGCTGCTCTCTTTTCGTTCGACAGGTGTGGAGTGTTTTTTCAGGGCAACGTTATTGCCTTCTCCTAAAGAAAGCAAGAACAAATCATCTTCCTGGGAAGATGTCTTTTGGGGAGTGAAAAAAAACCCCTTGAAGAAGAGGGGAGATTGCCGAAAGAAGCCCCATGCATTAGACTCTAGCGGGTGTCGTCGGTAGCATCCATTTTGGACTAGAGCGGAATTAAATTCAAGACTGTCGGAGCCTGTCGGAGTACCATGGAATTTGCCTTTCACCCTGAGTTTTGGCTGGCGGTTTTGAAGATCATCATGATCGATATCCTCCTCGGCGGCGACAATGCCGTGGTTATAGCTCTTGCCTGCCGAAGACTCCCGCCAAAGCAGCGGACCCTCGGTATCCTCTGGGGTACTGCCGGGGCCATTGTCCTGCGCGTTATTTTAATTTTTTTCGCCTTGAGCATGCTCAGTGTGCCGTTTTTGAAATTGGTTGGGGCCGGCCTGCTGTTATGGATCGGTATCAAACTCCTGCTGCCTGAGGAAGATGATAAGCACGGTAAGGTAGAGGGCAGCGAAAGGCTCTGGGGGGCGGTAAAGACCGTTATTGTCGCTGATTTCGTTATGAGTCTCGACAACGTTATTGCTATTGCCGGGGCGGCGGAGGGAGCGGGCGGCGAACATCAGATGGTCCTTGTCATCTTCGGCCTCGTGGTGAGTATTCCCATTATCGTCGGAGGGAGTCAGTTAGTGGTGAGACTTATGGACCACTTCCCGATCATCATCACTCTGGGTGGCATGCTGCTTGGGTGGATCGCCGGAGAAATGGCGATCACCGATCCTTTACTGGCAAATTTTGCCACCGAGTTTTTCGGTATCGTCACGACCTCACGGCCGGTGTACTACTCAGCCGCTGCTTTTGGCGCACTCCTCGTTCTTTTGGGCGGCAAGCTGCTGGTTGCCAGGGCCAATCAAAAGGTTGCCGTCTCTTCGGCAGAAGATAACTCCAAGCTCACGTAAAGGAAGATCTCACCAAAAGAACTGAAGCAATTCTGGCCCGGCACCCTTGGCGTCTATGCCCATTCCGGGGTCTTTGTCATGCCCAACTGGCAATTCAACGATGTTATTTCCCCGGAAGAATATGCGCTTGAAGCCGATGTCTGGCTAAAAATGGGGGCGCAGATCATTGGCGGCTGCCGCGGTATAGGCCCGGCACATATCGGCGAATTGAAAAAGAGATACTGCCCCTAACCGGTGAGGGGTAACAGAGATCGCCTTGTTGCAAAGACCATTTCCTTGCCGCTCAACGGATCTCGGAACTCGATTTTTTGTGCTAAAAGCTGCAGTGGTCGGCTGAAGTCATCCGGCCTTTTTTCAAGGAGCAATGGATAGCACCGGTCGTTTAAGATGGGGCAGCCAAGACCGCTTAGGTGCAGGCGCAGCTGATGTTTTTTGCCGGTGAGAGGCTCGAGCAGAAAGAGGGCCTGGCGGCCCGTCGCCTGCACCAGACGAATATGACTTCGGGCATTGACTGTTCCGGGGCCGACGCGCATTCGAAACCATGGCTCACCCTCTTCAATGCGGTTTTCCACCAGCCAATCACTTTGCCCCATATCTCCAGGGAACTCGGCGACCGCGCTGTAGGTTTTACGAACCTTTCCGTCCATGAACAGCCGCTGGTATGTCCCCCGGCTTGCCTTATTTGCCGAGATGAGGACAAGGCCGGAGGTATCCCTGTCAATCCTGTTAATCGGTGACAGAAACGGGTTGCTTGTCCGTTCCTTGAGCCTGTTGATCAGTGTCTCCGTCACATAGGGCCCGGTTGGGGTGACCGGCAGAAACGGGGGCTTACAGGCAACCAGCAGATGGTCGTTTTGAAAGAGGATCTCTTCCTGAAAGGGAATCGCCGGTTCTTCGGCCACCTCGCGATAATAGAACAGTCTTTTGTCCGGCAGGTAGTTGGTTTCCAGGGTAACCGGCTGTCTCTCTTCGGTCAGGACCTTGCCGGCGGTAATCCGTTCGATCCAAGTCTGCGGTGGAATTTTTGGAAACCGTCCGGCAAGAAAGCAGAGAAGCGTCGGATATGGAACACCGGTGTTCGGCAGGTAAACAACCGATGTTCCCAAGGCAATGCCCAAAGTGAACTCCTACTGCTTCATTCGAGATTTTTATAAGGGACGAACTGTTTACTTCTTTTTTTCGTTGATCATGAAATCGCTGGACTCGTTTTTGCTTTTCTTCGCCGCCTTTTTCTCTTTTTGTGTCATTGCCGGTTTCTTCTTTTCCTCTTTTTTGGTGTCTTTTCCCTTTGACATGGTGAGTTCTCCTTTGTATTGAGTATTGATCTTCGTGGTAACTGTCTCGTGTAACAACTACAACAGTTCGCAATAATATCAGGCCACAAGGTAATGCATGTGCAGATGGCCGGCAAGCGGCGTCACATTACCAGTGCAGATCAATAATAACTTACACAAGGGATCTAGGCAAGGGATCAACCTTGCTTTGATCCTATTGATAATGAATATAGGGAGATGGCTATGTCTCATGTAACCCTTGCAGGCAAAGCAACAGGGGCGTTAACCCTGCTTGTATTGTGTTCGACAATGGCTGGAACTTTTGCAGTGTCTGCTGAGCAGCCAACGCTGACCGTGGTTGCCGCCTATGACGGCAAGGGTGAGATATTTACTGAATTCCATAAGAAAACCGGGATTCTCATCTATTTTCTCGATATGTCTTCCGGGGAAGTTCTGGCGAGGACCGAAGCCGAGGGTGGAAAACCCATGGCGGATATCTGGTTTGGTGGTGGGGCCGACAGTTTCATTAAAGCAAGGGAGAAGGGGTTGCTCGAGGTGTATCAATCGCCGGGGGCTGCGACCATTCCCGACGAATATAAAGATCCGGACGGTTACTGGACCGGAGTTTCACTGGTCATTGCCGGGTTCCTCGTCAACACCGACGTGCTCGCTGAAAAAAACCTGCCGGTGCCCCAACTCTGGGTTGATCTCATAAAGCCTGAATATAAAGATGCGGTGCTGGCGGCCGATCCGGCTATTTCCGCCACTACCTTTACCATTGCCGCCTGCCTTCTGCAGAAGATGGGCGCGGAGGAGGGGTGGAAATACCTTGAGGCCCTCGGCAAAAATGTGCCGTTCTTTACCAAAAGCAGCAGTGATCCGCAGAAGAAGGTGATTGCTGGGGAGATGGCCGTATCCATCGTTTCTCTGTCGAAAGAATTGATCACTATGAAGAACAAGTCGCAGGTCCGGGCGGTTATTCCAAAAGATGGGATTCCCTGGATGCCGTCGGCAGTGGCAATTTTTAAAAACGCCAGGAATCCGACCGCCGCCAAAGCCTTTGTCGATTGGGCTCTCAGCGTTGAAGGTCAGAAAATCATCCAGGGCAAAGATCCACGCATCATGGTTCGTCCGGAAATCGCCATTCCTAAGGAGATGGAAAGCGTTGCTTTGTCGGATCTGATTGCTGCAGATATCGGGAAAATTGGTGCGGAGCGGCAGCAGATTCTTGCTACCTGGGCGCAGCGCGTTGCCGGAAAACCTTGAAAATAATCCGTCGCCGCATTGGGAATTAAGGCACCCGAAGTCCACGCAAATCCAATTTTCTCGGCAAATATTGGTGGTGTCCTAACCAGAAAGGGTCAGCCAGGCCCTGCCGGTAAGCGGCAAGTGCCTCTGGCGAGGAGTTGACCCTGAGGTTGCTGAGGAGCGGCAGGAGAAATAGGTGTTTTTCCTTTGCCGGTTCGGCGGCGTTGCTATCCGGTTTTACATCGAAATTCCCTTGCCATCACAATTCTTTTCAGGTAGCCGAGTTATGTGCCGCCGTTGTTGCCTGTGGTACAGGAAATTCCTTTATATACAGATCGCGTTGCGGGAAAGGCATGGAGATTTTGTGCTCGCGGAAGGTCCGGTCGATCTCGTAATTGATGGCACTTTTAACGAGCAGTCGTTTGTCGATATTGGCGAGATGGCAGCGCAGTTCAAAATTTAAAGAGTTGTCCCCGAAGGCGAGAAACAGCACGAGCGGTATCGGGGCGGAGCCGTCGTTAATGACGTGTTCGTTGGACGCGGCGATTTCCAGGAGCAGGGTGCGCACCAGTTCGGTATCGCTGCCGTAGGCAACACCGATCGGTACGATGAGGCGGCCGAAGTTATCTTTCAGCATCATGTTGGTAACCTGATTGGAGATCAATTCCGAATTGGGAACGATAACATCGGAGCGATCGAAGGTCTGGATGAGCGTCGACCGCACACTGATCTTCTGGACATAGCCTTCGGTCGTGCCGATGCGGATCCAATCCCCCCGTTTCACCGGCCGCTCAAAGAGGATAATCAGCCCGGAAACGAAGTTATTGACGATATTCTGCATGCCGAAACCAATACCCACAGACAGTGCCCCGGCAATGACCGCAAGGTTTGAGAAGCTGAATCCGGCAACGGAAAGGCCGATGATGAGGGCCAGGGCAAAACCGCAGTAGCCGGTCATGGTTACCAGTGTTTCCTCGGCGCTGAGAGAAAAACCGGCCTGTTGCAGCCACCTTTTTTCCATCTGCATCTTCACCCAGGAGACCAGGGTCCAGCCGCAGGCGAAGATAAAAACGCCGAAAAGCATGCGGGCCGGGGCGATAACAAGTCCGCCGAGATTAAAACCATCAACCAGATAGCCGTGGATCTTCTTTTCCTGGGCGTCGGGAAGTCCCCAAAGCTGCAGGAAAAGCAAAAAGCCGACGGACCAGGCAAGAAGATTGAAGATAACCCTGAGCCAGGTTATGCCGGTGAAGTTTTCCTGGTTGGAAAGTCCAAGTTTGTTGCGCAATGCCTGCTGCCAAGGGTATTTGCCGGTAAAAAAGCCGCCGATGGTGAGATCTATGAAAAAAAGACTGAACCGCAGCAATGTTGCAAGGAGGAAGGTACCAAGCAGGCCGACCAGGACAAAGAGAGCAAAATTGCGGTAGCCTGAGAGCTCGACGATCATCACCAGCATCGCCACCAGGGTAATCCCCACCCGTCTGGATTTTTCAAGGCGGACAAAAATCTCGGGCAATTGTATAGGCCAGAGGAACCACCAGCCAAGCATACAGATACAGCATATGACCACTGACTCGCCAAGGTCCTGGAGGGTGGCGAGGGCTGCGAAATCGGCGAAGTCGAGGCGGGTGGAAAAAAACAGCACAGCGGCGAGCAAGGCCAGCAGGGTGAAGCGTTTATGTGGCACGGCCGGGAGGGGAGTTCCCGGTGGCACCGGCTGCAGACGGCGGAGATGAAAGAACAGCAGTGCCAGGCAATACAGGCTTATCGAAAGAAATAGCCATGGAGCATAGACCGTCGCTTGGGAATCCATGTGGCTGTAGAGGAGATAGCCGCCGCTAAGAAGCGATGCCACGGCAAGCGGTAGGCTCAGACCTCCCCGCACCGGGGGGCTTTGTCCACCTTCTTTGGTGCTCTGCTGTCGCGCAAGCCGCTGCTTCAACAACCGGAAGAATTTGTGGCCGACGACTGCCCCGCCGACCACCAGCAGCATGAGGATGACAAGCATCGGCGGGGTCAAGCGACGCATCCCCGAGCGCTCCGTCACATATTCTCGGAGTTGGCTGGAAAATGCTGCGTATGTTGGCAAAGTCGCGGCGAAACGGCCAAAAAAATTCTGCGATTTCGAGAAGAAACTGGCAGCCTGGAGCAACTTGTCCTTATCGGCCATCTCGTTTTCCAGGCGTACTGTCAAAGTGGCCGCCAGTCGGCATTCTGAGAGGATCACCAGGAAGGCCTGCTTTTGTTTCTGGAGACGCTTACGTTCTTTGACGATTTCTGACGAATCGTGTTCGATGGTGGGGCCTAAAGAGGCGGTTTCCTCTTCAAGACGACTGATCTGGGTGGTCGTCGTTTCGATGCAGGCATTGGCGGCTTTCGCGAATTGATCGGCCTGCTGTTTGGCGATTTCCAATTGCTGCGGGGAATTGAGCCTGCCTTTAAGCTGCCGGGAGATCTCTTTGATCTTCGCCTGGGTTTTTTCAAAATTAAACGACTGCGGCTCCGGATCGGCACACCAGGCAGAGGGAGCCTGAGCAACAATCAAAATGAGCAGACAAAAAAGAGAAAGAGGCGACGATGTATTTTTTTTATTCATGGATGCGTGATAAACCACGAAGAATCTTTTTCTTTAAAAGGCAGGTTCCTGAGGAAGCCTTTACGGTTCTTTGAGACGAGAATATTCTCTGTTTTTATAACAATTTCTCATATATTTATCCGCAACTATTTCTTGCGACAGGCCCTCTTCAGAGGGCTAGGGGGAGTTTGTCACAGGTGATGAGAAAGGTATTTGGCGGGGGATAATTGCGGATTGTGAATGTTCTTTAGAGGCTGAACGATCTCGTTTGGGCGACCTCGATGGCCAGCTCGGCCCGGGCATTGGCATCTTTTAGCAGATTTTTCTTTTCACACCATTCCGGAAAAGTCTCCGGGTCAATGAAAACCTTCATGACCTGGTCGCCGGCGGCCTCGACTTCAGCCTTTTTTACTTCGGCCCTGGCCAGCCAGTCGGCGTAGGTTCGCGGCAACAGCTCGGCGTCATCAAAAAGGGCGAGCAGTTCTGGGTAATGTTCTTCCTTGTACCAGACCATGGCCTGGAGCATCGGCTGATGGCAGGGGTTTGGTTTACCTGCCTGTTTTTCCTTCATCTTTGCCACGGTTTTACCTGAGCCGGCAAGCGCCTTTTTCTTGGTCATGAATATCACCCTATATGTGGTGTGCGGGAGCAGGCTCCCTGGTTATGGTTCTCTTCAATACGTACGGGGGAAGAACATATAAATCTCTTTCAGGCGACGGTAATCCGGCATATATTACCGTGGCTAAAGTGGCCAAAGCCCTTGGCGTCCGATTGGCCGCTCATATTGTCCCCCTGGCCGTTTGAGGGGCATTTTTCAAAAACACCCAGTCCCCGGCACACTTTCCTTTTCTTTCGAAGCACAATAAGGGTTCAGGCTTGACTTGTTGACATTCTGTGAGAGTAAAGTTTCACCAACAATAAAATGCACCGGCTATACCGGTGATTTTCACGATAGCTTTCCCTT
>JAABQY010000038.1 GCA_011391225.1 Desulfobulbaceae bacterium
GCCGATCACGAACAGAACTGTTCTACCTCAACGGTGCGTCTGGTGGGCAGTGCCGGCGTTGGCCTGTATCCGTCCATCTCGGCCGGCATCAATGCCCTGTGGGGTCCGTTGCACGGCGGGGCCAATGTTGCCGTGATTCGCATGCTTGAGGGTATTTACCGGGATGGCGATGATTACCATAAATACCTCGCCAAGGCCAAGAATCCCGACGACCCGTATCGGTTGACAGGTTTTGGCCACCGTGTTTATAAAACCTACGACCCGCGGGCAACGCTGATCAAAGAGGTCTGCGAGGCGGTGCTGAAAACGCTCAATGTCTCCGATCCGTTGCTGAATATTGCGCAGGAATTGGAATATCGGGTCAGTCGGGATGACTATTTTGTTTCACGTAACCTTTACCCGAACGTCGATTTCTATTCCGGCATCATTTATCGGGCTATGGGCATACCTACCAATATGTTTACCGTCATGTTCGCTTTGGGCAGGCTTCCCGGTTGGATCGCCCATTGGCAGGAGATGAACTCGGATAAGGAAAGCAGCCGAATCGGCCGACCACGGCAGGTGTATCAAGGCATTACCAGCCGGCCGTTTCTGAAGATTGAGGATCGGGCCTAGATATATGTCGGTAAAACCAGATCTCAGTCCACGATAAAGAGTTTTGCGCCGCAGACGGTCGAGGAGCGATGGGGCTCGGCAGCGTCGGCAACCTGATAACTCATGCCTGGGCGGAGCACAAATGTCCGGCCATCCGCAAGTTCCGTGTGCAGTTCGCCACTAAGACACAGCAAAATATGGCCCTTCACGCACCAATGGTCGGCAAGATAGCCGGGTGAGTATTCGACCATGCGTACGCGGATGGAACCGAAGTTTTGGGTCTGCCAGAAGGCGACGCCGGTATCTCCCTGATGTTCTGTTTTTTCAATCTCAGACCAGGTTGTCAGGCTAAAAGGAATATCAGACATCTGCATGATGGATTCTCCGTTGTATTAGTCGATGAGGATAAGGGCTGCCGGATTGACGGCCAGGTGTATACCCATGCCGACTTCAGGTGGCGGCGGATCGATGGGCAGGTCGAAGGTGAGGAAGTTATCAGCGCATTGCAAGGTCACCCGGTAGCTGCCGCCCTGGAACAGTCGGTTGGTGACTGTGCCGGACAGAACCAGGCCGGGAGGCTCGGTGACCGCCGGGGGTGTGATCATTTGTGAGCCTTCCGGACGGATGAGCAGGGTAACGGTTGCTCCTGGGTGAGTCGTTTGGCTTTCAAGGGCCAGGCGGCCAAGAGGGCAATGGTAAACCGCTGCAGCATCAAGACTGCCGGTGATGAGATTGGTAAAGCCCAGGAAGGCGGCGACGGTGGCGTTGCGCGGCCGGCGGTAAAGGCTTTCCGGCGTGCCGAACTGCTGGAGGACGCCGTTATGGAGAACCGCGATCTTGTCGGCGACGCTGAAGGCCTCGGCCTGGTCGTGGGTGACGAAGATGGCAGTGACCCCAAGTTTTTTCAGAATACAGCGGATCTCGCCGGTTAAGCGGTCCCTGAGGGTTCGGTCAAGGGAGCCGAGCGGTTCATCGAGGAGCAGCAGCTGTGGCTCGGGGGCAAGGCTTCTGGCGAGCGCCACTCTTTGCCGCTCGCCGCCCGACAACTCGTTTATCCGGCGGTGGCCAAGCCCCTGCAAGCCAACCAGATCGAGCATGGCGTCAACCCGGTGGAGCAGTTCGTCAGGACGGCAATGCTGCATCTCCAGGCCGAAAGCAATATTTTGTCTGACGTTTTTGTGGGGAAAGAGGGCATATTCCTGGAACATCATGCCGAAGTTACGTTTGTGCGGCGGAATTGTGCTGATATCCCGTCCACGAAAGACAATACTGCCGGAGTCTTCCTTTTCAAGACCGGCGATCAGGCGCAGGAGTGTCGTCTTGCCCGAGCCGGAAGGGCCGAGAAGGCAAAGGATCTCACCCTGCTGGAGGGCAAAGCCTATGTCCTGAAGAAGCGGTGTCCCTTCGTAGCAGTTGCAGAGATTTTTAACCAGAAGGATGTGATCGGCGTGTTCGCTCATGGTTTGTTGTCACAGAGGAATTTGCCAGGCGAGTTGCGCCAGGTTTCAAGTTGAGCGAGCATCCAGAAAGCTGAGCAGGTTACCAGCATCAGGAGCGTGCTCATGGCCATGGCCTGACCGTAATTCATTTCACCCGGCTGGCCGAGGAAGCGAAAGATTGCCACCGGCATGGTAAAGGTATGTGGTCGGGTGACGAAGGCTGAGGCCCCGAATTCACCCATACTGATGGAAAAGGCAAATACCGCGCCAATGAGGATGGCTCGCGTGATAATCGGCAGCTCCACCCAGCGAAAGACCTGGAAGGGAGAGGCACCCAGCAGAGCAGCTGCTTCCCCTTGAGACTTGGGGATCTGCCTGAGGCTCGGCAGAATGCAGCGGACGACGAAAGGAAAAGCCACCAGGGTGTGGGCAATGACCACCAGGGCCAGGGAGTCGCGGAGGTTGATGGGTGGTCGGTTGAGGCTGATAATGTAGCCGAAACCAAGGCTTACCGCTGAGGTGGCAAGCGGCAGCATGATAACGGCGTCCCAAAGGGAGGCAAATCGGCCGCGGCACGCAGCGAGAAAAGTGGCGGCGGCAAGGCCCAGGGTTACGGCCGCCACCATAGCCGCCAGGGCAAAGCCTATACTGTTGGTCACAGCCCGAATCGGTTCGACAGAGAAGACGGAATTTGCTTCGCTGGTGAAGAGTGCTTGGTAATAGGCGAAGGTAAACCCTTCTTCCCAGGTGACTGAGCTGACCGCCAGGGCGAGGAGGGGCGCGATGAGAAGGAGGCAGATGCCAAGAAGATTGGCCCCGACCAGGACCTTTTTTCCTGGAGTTGCAGCCCTTTCGACATTTCCGGCGAGTGTTTCGCCGATAAAGGCAACCTGCGATTTCCGGCTCAATCTGGCATGGAGCCACATGAGCAGGAAGTTGACGGCTATTTGTACAAGAGAAAGAGCCGCCGCCATCGGCAGGTTGAAAAGCTGCACCGCCTGGCGGTAGATTTCCACCTCGATTGTCGCGTAACCGGGACCGCCGAGAATGAGGACCACACCAAAACTTGTGAAGCAGAAGATAAAGACCAGGAGGGCAGCTGAGCCGATGGCGGGCATCAAGAGTGGCAGGGTGATGCGTCGAAAGACCTGGCGGGGCGAGGCCCCGAGCATCTTTGCTGCGTCGCGCAGATTGGGGTCAAGTCCCGCCCAGTAGCTGCCGACGATGCGCAGCACAAGGGAATAATTATAAAACACATGGGCGAGGAGGAAAAAAACCAGGGTCTGATCGATGCGGATCGGTGGCCCAGCCAGATCAAAGCCCTGCATCAGCCAGGTGTTCATGAGGCCATTCGGCCCGAGCAAGGCGCGAAAGGCTGCAGCGGTAACGACGGTGGGCAGAACGAAGGGCAGGGTCAAGAGGGCCTGGAACACATTCTTGCCGAAAAACTGGTAGCGCGCAAAGACATAGGCACCGGGCAAGGCCAACAGCAAGGTAAGGACCGTGGACAAAGCCGCCTGCCAGGTGGTGAACCAGAGAATGCGCCAATACGTCGAGGCGCTGAAGAGATTTTCGAGCTTGTCCGGGTTCCAAACCCCCTCAGGCAGAAAGCTTTGCAGAACGATCCTGACCAGCGGATAAAAATAGAAAAGGAGTAAAAATACCAGAGGCAAGGAGAACAACAGAGTTCGGGTTTTCATATGTCGTTCTCCCAATGGTGCGAAGAGGCCGCCAGGCGATCAGCGGAGAACCGCATTGGTCCAGGCCTCAAGCCACTTATCGCGATTGGCCTCGATGTCCGCCGGTGCAACTTCCGCCGGTTTTACAGCCACGGTGGCATGTTTTACAAAGACTTCGGGGAGACGAGCCCCGGAGTTGGATGGGAAGACAAACATCTGCAGGGGGATATCTTCCTGGACAGGTACGCTCAGCATGAAATCGATCAACCTTCCAGCCAGTTCAGGCTCTTTGCCGCCCTTGAGGATACCGATGAATTCGATCTGGCGAAAGGCCGAGCCGTCCGCGACCAGTGCAGCGGTGGGGGCCTCGCTGAGAGGAGTTTTTGCATAGTGGACAGCCGCCGCAGGGCTCGAAGCATAACTGACGACGATCGGTCGGTTGCCGCCCTTTGCCGCCGCGGTGAAATGGCCGTAATAGGCGTCCTTCCAGCCGTTTGCCACGAGAACATCGTTGGCGCGGAGCTTTTTCCAGAAATCAACATAGCCGTCGGCGCCGAAGCGGCCGATGGTCGCCAGCAGAAAGGCCAGGCCCGGCGAAGAGGTGGCGGGATTTTCAACCACCGTCAGCCCTTTGTATGCAGGTTTTAAGAGGTCGGCGAGGTCGGTCGGCGGTGTTACATTTCTTTTCTTAAACCATTCTTTATCGTAATTGAGACAGACATCGCCATAGGACAGGGGGAGTAAGCGATTTTCGCGGTCGAGCTGCAGGTGAGCCGGTACCGAGGCGAGCAGGGGTGAAGAGTAAGGGATAAAAATCCCGGCGGTAATCGCCCGCGACAGGAAGGTGTTGTCGACCCCGAAAAAGACATCGGCGAGAGGATTGTCTTTGGCGAGAATGGCTTGAACCAGAGCCGCTCCGGCGTCGCCGCTTTTAAGAAAACGGAGTTTGACGTCATTTTCCTTTTCAAAGGCCGCCACCAGTTCTTTGCCCATATTAAAACTGTCGTGGGTCATCAGGGTGAGGATTTTCTCGGCCCGGGCGACGGTAATGGTGGTGAGCAACAGGCAAAGGCAGGTGGTAAACTGCAAAAACATTTTCCTAAGCATACATACCTCTCATAGGGTTAAAGGAGGAAATCTGCTTGCGGGGGAGGTGGCAAAAAAGAAGCCGCCTCCGGGAAAGGAGACGGCTGTAGTGTCACACTGGTCCCTCCGCCGGCATTATCCGGATCAGGTTAAACGGTCGGGTTTACTTTAAAAAACCCCTCTCAGCCCGGTTGTACCGAGCTCCCGTATTCCAGGCGCTATGATAGGGTATCCTGCCGATCTTTGCAACAGGCAAATGCCCCTTTAACCTCGAATTCGACAAGATACGGATTCATGAAATTTTCACCATCCTTCTCATGAGATTGCGCAGACCAACAGGGCCACTATTGATAACTGCCAAGGCCGCTCAGTCCCGAGTCTCCGGGTGGGCGGCGGATAAATTCTTCGACGGCGCTGGCCAGCAGTTCGATACCTTCCTTGATCTCCGCCTCATCCGACCAGGCATAGCTGATCCGGCAACAATTGACAAAGCGTTGGTTGATATCAAAGAGGGGGGTGTCGGATTCTTTGTTGATAGTGTGATCGACCATTTTTCTCTCCGCTTTTAAATTGATAATGTATTGATACAGTAATGATTTGCTTTGGTCAAGGAGAAAAGTTGTCAGGAGGAGTGCTTCGCCAAAGCAATGTCGGGTGGCGTGGCGAAAAGAAGGGAGAGATGTTACGAATATTGCAAAATAACTACTTGAAAATAAAAAAAATATTATTTATCGAGGAGGACGACGTTTTCGATGTGGTGGGTTTGGGGAAACATATCTATCGGCTGGATTTTTCGGATGGAAAAACCATGTTCGACGAGGTGAGCGAGATCTCGGCACAAGGTGGCAGGATCGCAAGAGATATACACCAACCGACCGCTGGTGAGTGCTGCCAATTGGCCTGCAAGATCGGGGGCACCTGCACGGGGCGGATCTATGACCACACAGTCGAAGCGGGACCCGTTTCCCAGCAGCTCGGTGCAGGCAGTATGGATTGGGCTTTGCTGAAAATGGCCATGGAGGCAACCGGCCGCGGCCGCGTTGTTTTTGGCGCTGCGGATCGCCGAGCCCTGGCCTTCAATGCCCAGGACCTCGGCCCCGAGGAGTGCCAGGGGCACAGCAAAATTGCCCATGCCGCAATAAAGATCTAGGACCCGCAGGCCTTTTTCTGCCCGGCAAAAAGACAGAACCGTTTCGATGAGGGCACGATTTTGCCGAAGGTTGACCTGACAGAAACCACCGGCTTCAAAGCTTAGCTGAAGGTCCCTCGGAAGCCCGGCAAAAGCTGGATAGCGTATATCGAGTACGTTGCCGGCTGCCTTTTCTTCTTCTTTGCCGTAGGGCCCCATGAGGGAGAACTGCTCGCCGGCAAAGAAAACCCGCTCGACCGTGTCGATATCCCGCCCAAACCGCTCTGCCGCCAGGATATCGGCCGGGCGCGGTTTGCGTTTCAGGTGGAAAATGACAACTGTTTTGCCGCTGCCGGGGTTCTCCAGCAGCTCCACTTCGGATGACAAAGAGGTTAGCTTGCGACCATCAGGCGCTGTTCTCAGGGCGGCAAGGGTGTGGTTGAGGGGCGCTCTCGCCAGCAGGCATGCTTTGACCTGGATAAGAGCATGGGAGCGGAAGCGATGAAAGCCGAGGAGGCCTCTTTCGTCCACCTGCAGGCGCAGGCGCTGCCGGTAGCCGAATTCCTCGGGTGCCGGTAGCGGATCGGCCAGCAAGGGCAGGGCATTGCGAATTTTTTCCCGGCTGCTGCGTTGGAGCAGATCCGTGATCACCGCCTTTTTAATCAGCAACTGGTCGGCATACTCGCTATGCTGCAAGTCGCAGCCGCCGCACTCTCCGGCATAGGGACAGGGTGGTGGGCGTCTGGCTGGATGGGGGGCGACTATTTTCCGGACCTCACCTAAAAGATAGTTTTTTTTCTTTTCCTCAATGGTTACAATGACAGTCTCGCCGGGAAGTACATGGCGAACGAGGACGACCTGCCCGGACGGCAGGTGGGCAAAGCCGTAACCGCCGTTGACTATTTTGCCTATGTTGACTGTTTCCAGTTGCATCTTCTCGCTTGGAACGGTTAGAAAAAGATCTTGAATTTCTTACTCTTTCGGCTCGCTCCCTTTGCTGAGCCGATTGTTTTCGTGGAAACCTTCATTGGTTCTGTCACAGAGCTCGTGCAATTTTATGCGGATAAAGACGGTACGGAGACTGCGCCCTGAAGGTGAACCCTTTCATAATATACCATCCGTGTTCTGTCGAATCATATTCTTCTTTCTCGCCTTACTTCCTTTCCTGCCTGTGGCGGTGTCGGCCTCGGTACAGCTTGAGGTAACGGTAACCGGGATCAGCGATCCGTTGTACAAAAACGTCCTGGCCCGCCTTACCATCCTATTGCAAAAGGATAATGAACGACTCCAGGCAAGCGCCGTCCGGCGCTTGCATCGCCAGGCGGAAGAAGATATCCGCTCGGCTCTGGCCCCTTTCGGTTATTATAATCCAATCATCAAAGGCAATTTGACGAAAAAAGATGAGGTATGGCATGCCCAGTATAGCATTGAACAGGGGCCGCCGATTGTCATAGAAAAGATCGACCTGGAGTTGGCTGGTGACGGTGCAAACAATGCACCCCTTTTGGCTGCGCTTGCTGAATTTCCTCTAAAAACCGGCGATGTCCTGAATCAGGAACTGTACGAGAAGGGTAAAAAGAAACTAACTAATCTTGCCTTTGGCGAAGGTTTCCTCGAGGCCTCTTTTAGCGAACGGTCCTTGCGCGTAAACTCACAAGCGGAGACTGCCACCGTTCGCCTGGTCCTGGACACCGGCCGTCAGTATCTGTTCGGGGCAACGAGCAGCCTGCAGCAGATCTTGAAACACGATCTGCTGCAGGCTTACCTTCCCTACCGGGTCGGAGATCCATATAACCCGGCAAAACTTTTTGAGTTGCAGTCGATTCTGTATAAAACCAACTACTTCAGTAAAGTCGCGGTTCGTGGCCAACTCGATCAGGCTCGTTATCTCACCGTTCCTGTGGAGATTAATGTGACGGCACCGGAACATCTTAATAAATACAGTTTCGGTTTGGGCTATGCCACCGACACCGGCGTACGCGGAAAAATCGATTGGGATAACCGTTTGTTCAATTCCAGCGGTGATAAGATCAACGCTTCGTTGCAGTTGGGCGAACGGGAAAACACTATCGCCTTGCATTACCGCATGCCGGTTGATACGGCGCCGAAAGATCAATCCTGGGCCAATGGTATTGGCTATCAGGACAAGAAATGGGAAAATACCACGACCCAGCTGTTTACAACCTCCGTGGCAAGGGAATATGCCGGACCGCGTTATAAATTCAGTACCGGCCTTGAGCTGCGTGACGAAATTTATGATGTCGGCGATACCAGCGGGGAATCGACCCTGCTCGTGCCGTCATTGAATATAGGTGTGGTGTTTGCCGACGATATACTCAATACCAAAAATGGTCTGCAGGGTACGCTGGGTTTTCTTGGCGGGGCGGAAGGGCTGGTTTCCGATGCCTCTTTTCTGCAGGCTACGGTCGGCGTCAAGGCAATTGTCTCGCCGCTTCAGGACTGGCGGATTATTGGCCGGGCATCCTTGGGAGCCACCTGGGTGGACAGTATCGATTCCCTGCCGCCGTCGCTGAGATTTTATACCGGCGGGGACGCCACCCTTCGCGGCTATAGCTATAAATCTATCGGTACCGAGGATTCTTCCGGGGAGGTTATCGGCGGCACATATCTGGTAGTCGGCAGTATTGAGGTTGAACGGACTGTTTATCACCAGTGGAGTCTTGCCACCTTTTGGGATGGTGGTACGGCAACCGATGATCTGAGTCTGAATTTTCAACAGGGTGTAGGTTGTGGGGTGCGGTTTCGCCTGCCTTTCGGACAGATTCGCCTTGATGTCGCATCGGCCATAACCGAGGATGGCAGTCCCCTGCGTGTCCATTTTACAGTGGGGGGGGATCTGTGATGAAGAGAACCTCCTGGATAGCTTCTGCCTCGGCGTTCGGTATTCTGCTGTTTTTCGCGTTCCTTTTAGGGAGCAGGACAGGTTTACAGCTGGTGCAAAAGGGCGTCGAACTGTTCAGTGGCCGAAGTGTGACGATCGGTGAGGTGCAGGGCAAGCTTCTTGGCCGATTCAGCCTTCTAAAATTTCGCATTGTTTTGCCCGGCGCCGATATCAAGATTGATAAATTTGACTGGGACTGGTCCCCGGCAAAACTTTTCGAGGGCGAACTTCACCTCGCTGATCTACAGGTTTCCGGTGCAGTCATCAGACTGCCTGACAGCCCTGCCGCTCCGTCTGCCGAAGGGCCGCTGGTTTTGCCCCGCCTTCTTTTCCCCGTTACCATGGCGCTCGACCGCTTGACGGTGACTTCCCTGCAGATTCAGAACAGCCATGGCGGCGAACTGTTGGCCTTCGATACAATCGATGTCCAGCTTCTGGGCAAGGAAGGTAATCTGGCCATAGGCAACCTTTCTCTGCAGGGTCCGGAAATTGGCCTGGTTCTGCACGGCACGGTCGATTTTGACCGCAACTGGCGTGTCGATTTGCTCGGCAACTGGCGGCTCGTCAACTACGGCTTCCACCCACTGGAGGGCACATTTTCCGCGAGAGGACCGCTTGCTTCACCGCACGCCACCTTTGCGGTCAACAGCCCCGCCGACATTCGGGTCGAGGGGGATGTTGTCAATCTTCTCGACAAACCGGAGTGGACTGCCACCCTTGAGGCGCGGAACGTCGACCTGGAAGCGCTCATCAAACATTGCCCGAAGATTGATCTGTCCACGGTAAGTGGTCAATTGTCCGGCAACACCGATGGCTACCGCGGTCTGGTGCAGGCGGACGGAACCTGGGGTGAGCTTGATCACATGCAGCTGCAGAGTTCCATTACCGCCGGTTTGTGGGGTATTGATTTTGCAGCCCTGCGTATCGACCGCGGCGATGGCTGGGTCGTGGCAGAGAATGCCAAAATCAACTGGAAAAGGCTCTTTGACTGGGAAGGCCTCTTTCATTTTAAAAATTTTGACCCTTCGGCCTTCTTCGAATGGCTGCCGGGGAAACTGAATGCCGATCTCACCAGTGTCGGGACGGTCAGAAACGACCTGGGCGTTGATGTTACTTTTGAGATTTACCGGCTCGACGGCACACTGCGCGAGCAGCCGGTCTCTGCCGCAGGCAAGGTCGCCCTCACCGAAAACGATGTGCGGACGGATGGCCTGGTCATCCGCAGTGGCGAGGTGGAAGGCAGTGCCCGTGTGGAAAAAGGGCTGTTTTCCTGGGCTGAGCAGCTCAAGTGGTCGGGGGAGATTCACCTTGATAACTTTGACCCGGCCGGAATCTTTCCCGATTTTCCGGGAAAAGTCAGCGGTTTGCTGTCAGGAGAGGGCTTTCTTGGTCCTGACGGGGCCGAAGGCTTTCTGAGAATCAGTGACATCGCCGGAAATTTGCGCGGCAATGCCCTGGCTGGAAGCGGGGAAATCAGCTTGTCCGGTGAAACCATTCACACCACCGGCCTGTTTCTGCAGAGTGGTGCATCGCAGCTGGTGGTGCAGGGCAAGGCCGGAGAGGCCTTTGCCCTTGATTTCAGCATCTCCTCTCCTGATATCGGTACACTTTTGCCGGAGACAAGCGGTGCCGTGCAACTGCTTGGCAAGCTGCGCGGCAGTTTCAATGCCCCGCTCCTTGATGTCGAATTGCATGGCCAGGGGCTTGGCCTAGGGGACAACCGTTTTTCTCGGCTGGAGGTCAAGGTTCATTCGCAACTCGGTGAGAATGACCAGTTATACGGCACCTTTCTCGGGGAAAAGATGACCCTGGCCGGTCTGCCGCTTGACCGGGCTCAGATAGATTTTTCCGGGAGTTTCAAAAATCAGGACGTTACGGCGCAGGCAGCAGGAATGTTCGGCAAATTTCAGCTTCGGGCCAAAGCATCCAGCGGCAACGGCTGGATGGGGGATATCAGCAATGTTTCCTTGGCCTCTTCTTCCTATGGTAACTGGCAGCAGCAGGATAGCGCGGCCTTCAGCGTCGGCAGCAAGAGCGTGGTCCTTGAAGATTTTTGTCTTGTCGAGGGTGAAGGTGCGGTCTGTGTCGGGGGTTACATGCAATGGGCGGAAGAGGTGGGCTGGCGGATAAAGAGCCAGTTTTCAGGCCTTTCCTTGGGGTGGCTGAACCGGTTGAAACTCCTCGCCATGCCGGTAAGTGGTCTGTTTGGCGGCGAAATCGTTGCGGCCGGTGAAAATAGGCGGGTAATTTCCGGCCACGCTGAGGTCACGCTGCCGGAAATCAATTTTGAACTGGACGTCGAAGATGAGGAGTTTAATTCCCTTCATTGCCAGGACACCATCCTCAGTGTGGCGCTGGCCGATTCTCTCCTGCAAACAAAGCTCGCTACCCGGATGAAAAACGGCAGCCGTTTGATCCTCGCTGCGTCAACCCCAGGGGCTAATTTGGTTTCTATGGCCACCCGCTCGCTGCCACTTTCGGGGACACTGGATCTGGAAAATTTTGACATGGCTATACTCGCCGCTTTTACTGGCTACGGCGTTGATCCACGCGGTCGAGTGAGCAGTTCTTTTACTCTCGGAGGGACTGTCGGTCGGCCGGAGCTGGTTGGCGAGGCTCGTATTGAAGATGGCGGTATCACTCTGCCGTATCAGGGCATTACCCTAGAAAATGTAAGGGTTGCGGTGGTGGCGGCTGAAGACGGGGTGAAGGTTGTCGGCCACGCCACCTCTGGGCCGGGGGAGATCAGCGCCGAGGGCCGTTTCCGCTATGGTGATGTCGGGGCGGAAGGCGATCTGCATATCCGCGGCAGCAATTTCCTGTTGGTTAATCTCCCTGAGTATGCGATGAGGGTAAACCCCGATGTCCAGTTGCTGTTTGCCGGAAAAAGGGGGTCGATCAAGGGTTCGGTGCAGGTTCCCTATGCCTTGCTGACGCCTGAGGAGATGAAGGATTCGCTGGAGGTTTCAAAAGATGTCGTTCTCGTCAATGGTCGACAGGAGGTCAAGGCCTCCGGCTGGCCTTTCGCCCTTGATCTTGATGTTTCCCTGGGCGATGATGTGCGCATAAATGGCTATGGCCTGATCGGCAGACTGACCGGCCAACTGCAGATAAAAACCGCCGCCGATGAATTTCCGACAGCAAAAGGGGAGCTTGATCTTGTTGACGGAGTTTTTTCCATCTACGGTAGGGCCCTTGATATCGAAAGGGGTCGGATGTTGTTCACCGGCGGTCCCATAGACAATCCCGGAGTGGATGTACGAGCTCAGAAAAAATTCAGCGACGAGGAGTCCTTGAATAAGCGCTACACGGTCGGGGTGGATATCAGCGGCATGGCCCAGGATCTGAAATACCAGCTTTTTTCCGATCCCTACATGGACGAAACGGAGATACTTTCGCAGATGATCGTTGGCCACTCCCTGGCTTTTTCCAACAAGGAAGAGGGGAATCTCCTTGAAGCGGCGGCAACAAGCCTTGGTCTGAGAGGCGGAGCCGACCTTTTTCAAGGAATTGGCAGCATTCTCCAACTCGATGACGTGCATCTTGAAGGCAGCAGCAAGAAGGAGAATGTCTCGCTGGTCGTCGGCAAGCGGGTAACAAAAGAACTGTATATCGGATATGATATGAACATGTTCAGCCAACTCGGCCAGTTCCGCGTGCGTTATGATCTGACTCGCGGCTTTGCCGTTGAGACGAGAAGCTCTTCCCAGTCAACCGGTGCCGATTTGCTGTATTCTTTTGAAAAGTAACTTTTCGCTATCGGGAAACAGGAAGATTTCAAGGATTGTCACCGAACTCCTCAAATTTGTTCAATGCAAGGTTTTTCCTGACCTTGCCCTCGGTAAAAATACGGCCGTTCATAGCGATATAGATGCCCGGAGGGAGCACCTGCACCGCTCCGACGGCGCAGCCGATATTGAACACCGCATCGCTGGTTTTGAATAAAGCCGGTTCCAGCGCTCCGGTCAGGACGATGGTCTTGCCGGTAATATTTCTCAATGCCTGAGCGGTGTCAACCATGGTGTCAGTGCCGTGGGTGATGAGGATTCGCGAGCAGGGTTCTTCGGCCACGGCTTTTGCGATGAGCGCGCGGTCGTCGTCGGTAAGCTCGAGACTGTCTTTACGCATCAGCGAGTTGACCCGGTAGGTGATAGACAGATTCAGTTCGGCTAAAACCTTTTCGATATTAGGAGGGCCGACCTCATATGCGCTTTTGGCATCGAAATAGATTTTATCAATGGTACCGCCGACGCTGATAATGGCAATGCTGTGCATGCAAATCTCCAAAAAAGACAGAGCTGAGTTTCAGTGAGATGGCGAATTTGGCCCAGGGCTGGTTATACCTTTGTTCAGGCAAAATTCCAAGTTTTTGCCTTGCTTTTCCGGCAAGATGGTAACATATAATGATACCAGAGCGAAAGACTCCCGTTGTGACTGGCCCGCTGCGGCCTCCGGCAGAGTGCATTCTGTTGAAGATACAAGGAGAATTGAAAGAGTGACCGTAAAAAAGGGGCCGATAACTATCCTGGTGGTGGATGACGATCAGGTGCATCGTTTTATGCTCTGTTCTCTCATCAAGGAGTGGGGCTGGCGCTGTGTCGAGGCTGATGACGGCGTGACGGCGGTTGCTGCTGTCGCGGCGCACACCTATGACGCGGTGCTCATGGACGTGCGGATGGCAAAAATGGATGGTCGGGAGGCCTTTACCCGTATCCAGACCATCCAACCCGCTCTGCCGGTGATTATCATGACCGCCTATTCCTCTGTGGACGATGCCGTCGAGGCGATTCAGCAGGGTGCACACGATTATCTCACCAAACCCCTCGACTTTGACCGGCTGCGTCTTGCCCTGATGCGCGCAGTTGACCACCAGCAGGTGGCGAGCCGCAAACAACAGCCGACAGCGCAGCTGACGGACTTGGAAACGGCGATTATCGGAACCTCCCCGCCAATGCAGGAACTCCTGGAAATGATCGGCTATGTGGCGTCGACTGAGGCGACGGTGCTCATCTATGGCGAATCGGGTACCGGCAAGGAGCTGGTAGCCGAGGCCCTGCACGGCAACAGCGAGCGGCGTAACAAACCCTTCATCAAGGTCAATTGTGCCGCACTCGCCGAAGGACTGCTGGAGTCCGAGCTTTTCGGCCATGAGAAAGGTGCTTTTACCGGCGCCGAGAAAAGACGGGAAGGCAAATTTGTCCAGGCCGACGGCGGCACCCTCTTTCTCGACGAGATCGGCGAGACCTCCCAGGCCATGCAGGTCAAGCTTCTGCGCGTACTGCAGGAACAGGAACTGCAGCGGGTTGGTGGCGAATCAACGATCAAAGTTAACGTGCGTATCATTGCTGCCACCAACCGTAACCTCGAGGAGGAGGTGCAGCGCAATGCCTTCCGCGAGGATCTGTATTACCGCCTCAACGTGGTCATGCTGACGGTGCCGCCGCTGCGTGCCCGTCCCTCCGATATTCCGCAGCTAATCGACCATTTCGCCCACAAGTTTGCCGAGAAAAACCGCCGCGTCCTTGAACGGATCACCTCCGAATGCATGGAGCTTTTGATCGGCTATTCCTGGCCCGGCAACGTCCGCGAGTTGGAAAACGCCATCGAGCGCGGCATCATTCTCATGCGCGGCACTGAACTGACCGAGAAAAGTTTGCCGCTGTCTCTCCAGAAACAGGCCGGTAAACACCTAAAGAACCAGCCCTCCACCGACGACATTGACGGCGGTTCCATTTTTGCGGTAGAAAAACAGCTCATCCTCAAAACACTCGAAGAGACCGGCGGCAATAAAAGTGAGTCGGCGCGAAGGTTAGGTATTACCCGCAAGACGCTCCTTAATAAATTGAACAGATACGAAGTCGGATAGTGTGCATGGCCCTTTTTAAACTCCCTCCTCTAAACTTTCCAAACCACCCCTTCATGCATTATTTTACATTGAATTTATTGTATATTTTATTCCTTCTGTGGTTATGGATATTGCCTTGTAGCTACTTGACAAGGAAAAATTGGCTACTTATTGTTGGCACAAGTTTGAGTTTTGCCGCACCTGGTGTGTTCCGGTACAGGATAAAGGAAATGGAATTATAAAGGGAGAAAGAGGTGAGCAAGGAGAAATTAAACGAAGAGCTTCAGGAAAACCTCGAGGTTGCGGTTGAGGTTGAAAACGCCTCCGAAGCCCCCGAAGAAGCAGCTGACGAGAAGACGGAGCCGGATCCGGCGCAGGAACTTCGCGATGCCCGTGAAGAGGTCGTTGACCTTCGTGACCGGATGCTGCGGATGGCCGCGGAGAATGAAAATTTCAAAAAGCGCGTGGAGCGGGAACGATTGGCCGGTCTGAAGTATGCCGGGGAGACGATTTTTCGGGAGATTCTTCCGGTCGTCGACAACCTGGAAAGGGCAATAGGTCAAGGTGTAACCGAGGGTGCTGATGCGGAAAAGAATCTTGCTGCCCTCCTGGCCGGTGTTCAGTTGACCTTGAAAAGCCTCCTCAATACGCTGGAGAAATTCCAGGTCAAGACGGTGAGCGGTGTCGGGAAACCCTTCGACCCGCAGCAGCAGGAGGCATTAACCATGGATGCCAGCGATACCATTCCGGCCAATCACGTCATTCTTGAGTTCGAAAAGGGCTATCATTATAAAGACCGCTTGTTGCGAGCCGCCAAAGTGGTGGTTTCCGCCGGTCCAAAATGAACAGGCCGGGACCGACAATGTCCATTGAAAAGATCCGCAAGTCCCTTGACAAACAAGGGAAAATGACAACTTTACAGTAGGTTGCCGCTGCCATGGGCAGAGCAATTAACAAATAATTGAATAATGCTGGACGGATAATTAATCCGCTGAGAAAGATTTAAGGAGAGAGAAGATGGGTAAAATTATTGGAATAGACCTCGGTACCACCAACTCATGTGTGGCGATTATGGATGGGGGAGAGCCCAAGGTAATTGCCAATGCTGAAGGAAACAGAACAACTCCGTCGGTGGTAGCCTTTACGGATAGTGATGAGCGGCTGGTTGGGCAGATAGCAAAACGTCAAGCGGTCACCAACCCGACACGGACCCTTTATGCCATCAAGCGCCTGATCGGCCGTAAATTCAGCGATCAGGAAGTAAAGCGTTCGATCGACATCAGCCCTTTCAAGATTGTTGAAGGAACCCATGGAAGTGTTTCAGTCGATGTCAACAGCAAGGTATACAGGCCTGCCGAGATCTCGGCGATGGTTCTGACGAAAATGAAGCAGACCGCCGAGGAATATCTCGGTGAAGAAGTCACCGACGCGGTTGTTACCGTGCCTGCTTATTTCAACGATTCACAGCGTCAGGCCACAAAGGATGCCGGAAAGATTGCCGGTTTGAATGTCCTGCGTATTATCAACGAGCCGACGGCAGCCTCGCTGGCCTATGGCCTCGACAAAAAAGCCGAAGAAAAAATAGCCGTCTATGATCTGGGCGGCGGCACCTTCGACGTTTCCATTCTTGAAATTGGTGACGGTGTTTTCGAAGTCAAGTCGACCAACGGCGACACCTTCCTCGGTGGCGAAGACTTCGACATGCGCATTGTCAACTGGCTGGCCGACGAATTTAAGCGCGAGCAGGGGATCGACCTGAGAAAAGACAAAATGGCCCTGCAGCGTCTGAAGGAAGAGGCGGAAAAGGCCAAGATGGAGCTTTCTACCACCAAGGAAACCGATATCAATCTGCCGTTTATTACTGCTGATGCCTCCGGTCCGAAACATCTCAACCTTAAGCTGAGTCGGGCCAAGCTTGAAAGCCTGGTAGACGATCTGGTCGAGCGCACAGTCGGACCCTGCCGCACAGCTTTGAAGGATGCCGGTCTCAACGCCTCGGAAATCGACGAGGTTATTCTTGTTGGCGGCATGACACGTATGCCCCTGGTCCAGCAGAAGGTTAAGGAGATCTTCGGCAAGGAACCACACCGCGGTGTCAATCCCGATGAAGTCGTAGCCATCGGTGCGGCCATCCAGGGCGGTGTCCTGCAGGGTGACGTTAAAGATGTGCTGTTGCTTGATGTCACCCCGCTTTCTCTCGGTATCGAGACGCTCGGCGGTGTCACCACCAAGCTCATCGAGAAGAACACCACGGTACCGACCAAGAAAAGCCAGATTTTCTCGACTGCGTCCGACAATCAGCCGGCGGTTTCCATCCACGTACTCCAAGGTGAGCGGGAAATGGCGGCGGACAACAAGGCCATCGGCCGCTTCGAATTGTCCGATATCCCCCCGGCACCGCGCGGGGTGCCGCAGATTGAGGTTACCTTTGACCTTGATGCCAACGGTATTCTCAGCGTTTCGGCCAAGGATCTGGGCACCAGCAAGGAGCAGTCGATCCGTATCACCGCTTCTTCCGGCCTGACTAAAGATGAGATCGATCGGATGACCAAGGATGCCGAACTGCATGCCGAGGAAGACAAGCGTCGCAAGGAGCTGGTCGAAACCCGTAACTCGGCCGATGCCATGGTTCATGCCGCCGAAAAGAGCCTGAAGGATCTAGGCGACAAGGTCGATGCACCGACCAAGGAAAATGTGCAGAAGGAAATCGACAATGTCAAGAAGGTCAAAGACAGCGATGATGTCGCGGCCATCAAGGCGGCGGTTGAAGCCCTGACCCAGGCCTCGCATAAATTGGCGGAGCTCATGTATCAGCAGGCCGCCAAAGAAAATCCTGATGGTGGCGGTGATGCCGGTCCCGGCGCCGGGACTAAAGCCAAAAAGAAGGACGACGATGATGTGGTGGACGCCGACTTTGAAGAGGTCAAGTAATACCTCCGGCGACTGAGCAATCATTTGCACTAGGGGAGTGGGGGACAGCGTTTCCCCACTCCCCTTTTTTTTGTTTTTACAGTATGGTAGCGGACTGAAAATTTGCTCAGTATCTCCGTTTCTTCAACAACTGCAGGAATCTTATGAAAATATTATCAGGTATTCAGCCCTCCGGTCAGCTGCACATCGGTAACTACTTTGGCATGATGCAGACCATGATTGCCCATATGGAGAGCGATGAACTGTATGTCTTTATCGTTGATCTTCATGCTCTGACCTCCGTTCGTGAACGGGACCGGTTGGCCGGCGGGACCCTTGAAGCGGCCGCCGATTTTTTGGCGCTTGGCCTCGATCCCGACAAATGTACCTTCTGGGTGCAGTCGGATGTGCCTGAGGTGTGCGAATTGACCTGGGTCCTCTCGACCATTGCCCCGATGGGGTTGATCGAACGCTGCACTTCCTACAAGGATAAGGTGGCCAAGGGTCTTTCCTCCAGCCACGGCTTGTTTTCCTATCCGGTGCTGATGGCCGCCGATATTCTTCTTTACCAGGCGGAGCAGGTGCCGGTCGGTAAGGATCAGAAGCAGCATCTCGAAGTGGCTCGCGATTTGGCCATCAAATTCAATAATGAATACGGCCAGACCTTTGTTGTGCCCGAGCCGGCCATCAACGAATCGACAGCCATCGTTCCCGGCCTCGACGGACAGAAGATGTCAAAATCCTATGGCAACACCCTTCCCATTTTTCTCGAGGGCAAAGAACTGAAAAAGCGCGTCATGGCCATTGCAACCGATGCAACTCCGGTCGAAGAACCGAAAAATCCCCACACCTGCAGCCTTTATAAAATCATGAAGCTTTTCGCCACCTCTGTGCGGATGGCGGAGATTCATAATCTGTATGTCAATGGTGGGGCTGCCTATGGCTATTTGAAACTTGAACTGCTTGACCTGCTGAATGACACCTTCGGGGCAGCGCGACAGAAAAAGGCCGAATTGCTGAGCGATCCAGTTATGCTCCGGGCAATTCTCGCCAGAGGCCGGGACAAAGCCCGGGCCAAAGCGATGGTGACGCTTGACTTGGTCCGCGACCGAGTCGGTTTGAGGTATTGATGATGGAGACAGTCATGACCTATGGCATAACGCGGGTAGAGGCACTTGAGCTTGTTCGCAGCATTTTAAAGAGTGAACACCTCGTCAACCATTCACTTGCCGCTGAGGCAGTTCTCAGGGCGATGGCCGGGCGATTGGGTGCCGACCAGGAAAAATGGGGGCTGGCCGGCCTCCTCCATGATCTTGATTCGGAAAGCCAGCCTGATCTTGCCACCCACACCACCGAGACGGTGGCGATTCTCAAAGGAAAAGGGGTTGATCCGGAGATCATCGAAGCGATCAGCCGGCATAATCTCACCGCCTGGCCGGGGGAAAAGCGCACATCCATGTTTCATTACGCCCTTGCCGCAGGAGAGACCATCACCGGCTTAATCGTCGCCGCAGCCCTGGTAATCCCAGAGAAAAAACTGGCGATGGTGAAGGCCAAATCGGTGCAGAAGCGCTTTAAAGAAAAGGCCTTTGCCCGGGGCGCTGATCGTCAGACCATCGCCGAGTGCGAACTTGCCGGAATCCCTCTGGCTGAATTTTGTCAGCTGAGTCTTGCAGCGATGCAGGAGATCGCCGGAGATATAGGCTTATAAGGTTTTTTCATGAGTTGGGTAAACGATTGCATGTTCAGCAACCATCAGGCAACATTTATGAAAAGGATACATCCCTTGACGTTTCTCAGATCGGCAGTGCTTTCTCTTCTGGTAATTATTGCTCTCGCCGCTTGCGCCAAACCACCCGATGAAACCGCCAATCTTTATCATCATCTCGTGATTCTTGGAGATCCTCATCTGCCCGGACGGAATTTTGAGAAGAAAGAGCAGGTTTTAGAAAAAATCAATTCCTGGGAAGATGTCGAGATGGTCATAGCTGTTGGCGATATCTGTGCCGATTTGGGAACTCTAGACGAATATCAAACAGCAAAAACCTTTTTCGCCAAGCTCCATGCGCCGTTTTTTCCCATCGCCGGCAATCATGATTATTTCTATGCCGATGCAAAAGGCCAGCTCATCGCCGGCACGAAGGCGTCACAGGAGGCAAAGCTGCAGTTATTTCGCGAAATCTTCGAATTGAAAAGCTCCTATTACAGCAAATATGTCGGCGATTATCTCCTCATATTTCTTTCCGCAGATCATTCCAGCTTCCTTTCCGGCATTTCCGACGAGGAGCTAACATGGCTGCGAGCAGAGCTTATGGCCAATAAAAAAACGCCGACGATCATCATCTTTCATGGCCCCTTAAATGGTACTCTGCGGGATTATCGGCCATGGGTCAATACCCCGAGTTTTGTTGCTCAGCCGAAGGCGACCATCCATGACATCCTGGAAAACAACAAGCAGGTGTTCCTGTGGGTTTCCGGCCACACCCACACCCCACCGCTCGAAGAAAGCTATGCCTCGCCGATCAATCTCTATGATGGCCGTGTAACCAATATCCATAACAAAG
>JAABQY010000039.1 GCA_011391225.1 Desulfobulbaceae bacterium
GTGCACTATCCCGGTCGGCCCGACTCACCCGGTCATGAACTGGCTGCAAAGTATCTGAAAAACGGTTTCGGCGGTATGATTGCCTTTAGCATCAAGGGCGGACTTGCAGCCGGGAAAAAATTTATCGACAGCCTGCAGTTGATCTCCCATCTTGCCAATGTCGGCGATGCCAAATCTCTGGCCATCCATCCGGCCTCAACCACCCACTCCCAGCTGTCTCCGCAACAGCTGGCGGAAGGTGGTATCGATGCGGGCATGATCCGCCTGTCCATCGGCATTGAACACGTCGATGACATTATCGCCGACATTGACCAGGCCCTGACCAAGGCCGCATAACGCCAAACAAGGGGCCTCAGCAGGGCCCCTTGTAAAGACAACATTATGAACATAACCGCCGACCGCCAGCCAACCCTTCCGCCAGTTGTAAAACAGTACTACACCTTTGCCGAACCACCGGCTGAACAGGTTCTTGAAAGCGGAGCTCGGCTCGGACCGATTACCCTTGCCTACGAAACCTACGGCGCGCTGAACACCGCAAAAGATAACGCCATCCTGGTGGCCCACGCCTTTTCCGGCGATTCGCACGCCGCAGGCAATTATCCAACCGATGCTGAGGGCGAAAAGCCCGGCTGGTGGGATTTCATGATCGGTCCCGGCAGGGGCATCGACACCAATAAGTATTTTGTCGTCTGCCCCAACATCCTCGGCAGCTGCATGGGATCGACCGGCCCGAGTTCGCTCAATCCGGCGACAGGTAGCCCGTATGGTCTTGATTTCCCGATGATGACCATCGGTGACATCGTCACCACCCAAAAGATGCTCATCGATCATCTCGGGATACAAAGGCTGCACGGGGTTATCGGCGGATCGGTGGGCGGCATGCAGGTGCTGCAATGGTGTGTCGGCTATCCGGAAATGGTCCGGTCAGGGGTAGCTATCGCAAGCACCATGCGCCATTCCGCCCTGGCCATTGCCTTCAACGAAATTGCCAGGCAATCGATAATGGCCGACCCTAACTGGAAAAAAGGTAAGTATTACGGTGGCAACAAGCCGGATATGGGTCTTGCCGTAGCGCGCATGGTCGGCCACGTCACCTACTTGTCGGATGAGGCCATGCGCCGGAAGTTCGGGAGAAAGCTGCAGAATAAAGAGACCTTCTCCTTCGGTTTTGACGGCGACTTCCAGATCGAGAGCTACCTGCGCCATCAAGGCTCGAAATTCGTCAACCGCTTCGACGCCAACTCGGTGCTCTACATCACCAAGGCCTCCGATTATTTTGATGTGGTTGAGCCAATGGGGAAAATTGAGGACCGCGACGGGAAAAATCATGAGATCACAAAATATCTTGTTGTATCATATACTTCAGATTGGCTGTATCCAACCTACCAGGCCAAGGAGTTAGTTAAAACCCTGAAACGCTCCGGCCAGGATGTCAGTTTTTGCGAGATAGAAGCAGATTGCGGCCATGATGCTTTTCTCATTCCGGACCAGCGCCTCACAACTTTAATCAGAGGGTTTTTCGATGGTCTTGCCTGACACCGACAATATCCGCTTTGATCTGCGGATTATCGCCTCAACCATCGAGCCCGGCAGCCGTGTCCTCGACCTCGGCTGCGGTAACGGCGACCTTCTGGCCTGGTTGGCCGACAACAAAAGGGTCAACGGCACCGGTATCGAGCAGGACATGACCAAGGCGGCCGCCTGCATTGCCAGGGGTTTGAGTGTCCTGCAGGGCGACCTCAACGAAGAGGTTGAGGACTACCCCGACTGCAGTTTCGACTACGTCATTCTCAGCCAAACCCTGCAGCAAGTCTTTGAACCGGCACGGTTGTTATACTCTCTAGCGCGAATCGGCCGAAAGGTCATCGTCAGTTTCCCGAATTTCAGCCACTACTCGATCCGCCTGCAGCTGCTGTGTAAAGGCATCGCCCCGAAGAATGATCAGCTGCCCTACTCCTGGTACGATTCACCGAACATTCGGGTCATCACCCTGAAAGATTTTAAAAAATTTGCCCGGGATGTGGGCTACAATATTCTCAGAGAAATAGCCATCAGTTCCGATCCGGCCGGCAGCGAGGGCAGAATTATACGCAACTTCATCAATATTCGGGCAGCATACGGTGTTTATATAATCGAAAAAATACGCCCCAGCTGAAACCTTTGTATGAATCGTTCTCCCATTCACACTCAACAGCGGTAATCATCCCATGTCCAAGACAAAATCTCATACTATCGACACCCTGGAAATTGGTGCCCTTTGCGACCATATAGAGACCACCAGTTGCTGTCAGCATGTCAAGGTTCCCAAGATTGTCAAGGAGCTGCTCAATTCCTGGGCCACCAAGGAATGCTTTGAACATATCAGCCCGGTGGCCATTCCTTCACAAGAAGGCATTATCGACATCGTCGAACAGGCCCGCTGCATTCTCTTCCCCGGCTATTTTACCCGGACCAAATTGCATGCTTCAAACCTCGAATACTATGTCGGCAAAAAGACCACCGATCTCTACGACAAAGTGTCTGAACAGGTAAACATTGCCATCCGCCATGACTGCCGGCGCAACAACCTGCCCTGCACCAACTGTGAAGCGCAGAGCCATATGAAGGCCCTGGCCTTTATCGAGGTTCTGCCGCGAGTTGCGGCCATCCTGGCAACTGACATCCGTGCGGCCCTCGAAGGCGATCCGGCGACCAAAAGCCCGGACGAGGTCATTTTCAGCTATCCGGGACTCCTGGCAACCCTTGTTTTCCGGCTGGCCCACGAGCTGTATCTCATGAAGGTTCCGATCATTCCCCGGATCATGACCGAATATGCCCATAGCAAGACCGGCATCGATATCCATCCCGGGGCTACCATTGGCTCCGGCTTCTTCATCGACCACGGCACCGGGGTGGTCATTGGCGAAACTACCATTATCGGCAAGGATGTTCGACTGTACCAGGGGGTGACCCTTGGGGCACTTTCCCTGCCGCGTGATGCCGGCGAAAAAATGCGCAACAAGAAACGCCATCCGACCATCGAGGATAATGTCATCGTCTACGCCAATACCACAATCCTTGGCGGCGAAACCATCATCGGCGAAGGATCGACCATCGGCGGCAATATCTGGCTGACCGAGAGTGTACCTCCCGGCACCAAGGTGTTGCTAAAAAGACCCGAGCTCATTTACTCAAATTCCCATTGAAAAGGTAACCTTCATGGCCCAGACTATACTCGAAAGTATCGGCAACACCCCTCTTCTGACCCTCACCACCATGTCCGCTGCAACCGGGGCAATCATCCTCTGCAAGCAGGAATCGCGCAATCCGGCGGGCAGCGTCAAGTGCCGGATTGCCGTATCGATGATCGAAAGCGGCGAACAACAGGGCCTCATTAATAATGAGACGACAATAATCGAACCGACCAGCGGCAACACCGGCATTGGCCTGGCCTTTGTCTGCGCCCACAAAAAGCTCCGGCTGATCCTTACTATGCCGGAAAGCATGAGCATCGAGCGGCGCAAGCTGCTGAAACACCTGGGCGCTCAACTGGTACTGACTCCGGCGGCAGAGGGAATGAAAGGGGCCATCGCCCGCGCCGAACAGCTTCTCGCCAATACCGCCAACAGTTTCATGCCCAACCAATTCGGCAACCCCGCCAATCCGGCCATTCACCGCAAAACCACAGCCCCTGAGATCTGGCGGGATAGCGATGGCAAGGTCGATATCTTCGTCGCCGGGGTCGGCACCGGCGGCACCATTACCGGGGTTGGCGAGGTTTTAAAAGAACACAACCCGGCAATACAAATTATTGCTGTAGAACCACAGGATTCGCCGGTCCTCTCCGGCGGAAAACCCGGGCCGCATAAAATCCAGGGGATCGGCGCAGGCTTTGTGCCGGCCATCCTCAACCGGGCAATCATTGACGAGGTAGTAAGGGTCAGTAACGACGACGCCTTTGCAACTGCCAGAAGACTTGCCCTGGAGGAAGGGATTCTCGCGGGTATTTCCTGCGGTGCGGCCGTCCATGGAGCGCTGCAGGTGGCCGCTCGCCCCGAGAACAAGGGCAAAACCCTGGTGGTCATCCTGCCCGACAGTGGCGAGAGATACCTGAGTACGGCGTTGCTGCTTGAAACGGCAGAATAACGCAGAAGCAGGTATGCGCCTTTCAGCCATCTGAACGAAACCGCAACAGCTCGCCGCCCATACCTGATAGCGCTGCGGTGACATCATCTTGACCGGGGCTCCCGGCCAATTGGGATTTACAGTGGTTTCAACTTTTTCTTCCACCACCTCGACTTTTCATCGCGGCAATCTATAACCGGGACTCTTACCGATGGGCCATACCTTCAACCACCTTGCCGACGCCGCCGGGAAACTCCGCCAGCAGTTTCCCTATCTGCCGCAAGCGATCCGTCTGGTTCGACATGCAGCAGGTGGATTGACCCTCCTCTGGTTGGTGCTGCTGCTGGTGCAGGGTCTGCTGCCGGTGGTCTCCGTCTACCTCACCCGAACACTGGTGGACGGCGTAGCGGCCATGATCAATACCGGTGGGGGCTGGGGAGCCATGCAACCCCTGCTCCCAGCGGCAATAGCCATGGCCCTGGTGCTGATCGGCATCGAACTGCTCCAGAGCATCGGCAAATGGCTGCGCACGGCCCAGTCGGAGCTGGTGCAGGACCATGTTCAGGAACTTATCCACCGGCAGGCGATGCGCCTCGACCTCTCTTTTTACGACAACCCCGGTTATTATGACCAACTGCACCGCGCCAGGATTGATGCCATCAGCCGTCCGAACGCCCTGATTGAAAATGCCGGGTCACTGCTGCAAAGCTTCATCACCCTCAGCGCCATGGGCTGGGTGCTGCTTTCTTTCGGTATCTGGATTCCGCTGCTCCTGGCGCTCGGCACCCTGCCGGCATTGGTGGTTGTGCTGCGCCATACCGTCCACTTTCATCGCTGGCGGTTGAACAATACTGCCGCCATCCGCAAGACCACCTATTATGACCTCATGCTTACGCAACGCGAAACAGCGGCGGAGATGCGCCTGTTCGGACTTGGCCCCCATTTTCAGGCGCTCTTTCAAGCGCTACGCCTGCGGTTGCGACGCGAACTGGTGCAACTTTCCCGTAGTGAGGCTCTTGCCCAAGGTGTTGCAGCACTCATCGGCCTGGCAAGCATGGCCGGCGCCCTGGCCTGGATGGGCCGTCTTGCTCTACGCGGCACAATCGGGCTCGGCGATCTGGCACTGTTTTATCAGGCCTTTTTTCAGGGACAGCGGATGATGCGCTCTCTTTTGGGCAACGCCGGTGAAATCTACCGCAACCTCATCTTCTTGGAGAACCTCTTTGAATTTCTGGCCCTTTCACCCCGTATGGATGAACCGGCGCAACCGCTTCCCCACCCCGGCCTACGCAAAGAAATTGTCCTCCACAATGTCACCTTCGCCTATCCGGGATCGTCCCGCCCGGCCCTGGATAATTTCAGCATGGTCATTCCAGCAGGTCAGATCACCGCCATTGTCGGGGAAAACGGCGCCGGTAAATCTACCCTGATCAAACTCCTCTGCCGTTTTTACGACCCAGAAAAAGGGCGTCTGACCATCGATGGCACGGATATCCGTGACCTGTCTTGTTCAACACTCCGGCAAAGGATCACCGTGCTCTTTCAAGACCCGGTGCGCTACCATGACACGGTTTTCAACAACATCGCTTTCGGCGACATCAACAACAGCCCCGACATGGACCAAATTCAAACTGCAGCCTTCGCCAGTGGCGCCGATGCGCCGATCAAGCACCTGACTCACGGCTACCAAGCGATATTAGGGAAATGGTTCGGCGGTGCGGAACTAAGCGGCGGCGAGTGGCAACGCCTGGCCCTGGCACGGGCCTTTCTGCGAAACGCCGAGTTTATTATCCTCGATGAGCCGACCAGCGCCATGGATTCCTGGGCCGAGGCCGATTGGCTAATGCGTTTTCGCCAGTTGGTGGCAGGACGGACTGCACTGATCATCACGCACCGCTTCACGACTGCGCTCCAGGCGGATATGATCCATGTCGTGGAGCAAGGACGTATTGTTGAATCCGGCAGCCATCCGCAACTGCTGGCCCAAAAGGGGCGCTACGCAACATCGTGGAGCCGACAGATGCGACAGGTTAAAAATTGACATCAACAAAAAACATGTTTTTACAAACTTTTCTTGGAAAACAGGGCCTCATGAAAACAGACTCTATAAAATGCCTCCTGGTATGTCTTATCACGACGTTTTCTCCGACAATGACCAAGGCTGTAGTGCTTGACCTCAGCACTCAGGAGATGATGCAGACGGCCGAAACCTTCTCGACAATCATCGAGAAAACCAAGCCTGCCGTCGTCTATATCCAGGTAAAAAAAGAAAAAAAGGAAGATGACCAAGCTGCTTCCTTTGCAGATGGATCGAGCAACGACCCAATCCTGAAAGAATTTTTTGGCGATAAATTTCCCCAGAAGGACGGCAAATCGTTATTTTCCAACAACACCAGCTATGGCTTCGGTTCGGGCTTTATCTACAATACCGACGGCTATATCTTGACCAACAGCCATGTAATTCGGGACGGCATCGAAATAACGGTCACCCTGGCCGATAAAAGAAAATTCCCGGCACGTATCATCGGAGAAGACCGCAAGACCGATATCGGCCTGATTAAAATTGACGGAAGAGACCTTCCGACCATCCCCCTCGGAGATTCGGGGCAATTAAAAAGCGGCTACTGGGTGTTGGCCATTGGCTCGCCCTATGAATTCATTCAGACGGTAACAGCCGGCATTATCAGTGCAACGGGACGCAACAGCTTGGGAATCAGTGATTACGAGAATTTCATCCAGACTGATGCGGCAATCAATCCAGGAAATTCCGGGGGACCGCTGATCAATATTCACGGCCAGGTGATCGGCATCAACACCGCCTTCCTCACCAAGACAGGCGGCTACATGGGAATTGGTTTTGCCATTCCCGTCGATATGGCCCGCACCATTTCGGAGCAACTCCTCAAAGACGGCAAAGTAACGCGCGCCTGGCTCGGCGTCGCCCTGCGGGATGCAGAGGCCGAGCAGCTGGTGGAACAGGGGCTCCCCTCCACAACACAGGCGGCAAGGGTTGTCGAAGTCACCGGAAACTCTCCGGCTGACCATGCCGGGCTGCGAAAAGGGGATCTGATCCTGCGCATCGACAACACTCCAATTGCCGGTTCCGCCGACCTACGCAATCGCATTGCCCTCTCAGTCCCGAAAGCCCAGGCAAGCCTTGAATACTGTAGAAACGGCATAAAAACATCAATCAGAATTACTCTCGGCACACTCTGAGATAAAGAAACCACCGACAAGGCCGGTGGTTTCTTTAGGTTGATGCACTCTTCTAAAAAACTGTTGCGGCTGCCACCGAGAAATAACAGCTCGTTACCCTCGCCAGCCTGAGTCCGCGATGCTTTTATTTCGCCTGTATCGAGACCAATTCAACGTCAAAAATCAGTGCCGCATTGGGGCCAATGGGGCCGCCAACGGTGCCGGTTTCGCCATAGGCAAGGGCTGACGGCAGGAAAAGCTGCCATTTGCTCCCCTCTTTCATCAGTTGAAGCGCCTCCGTCCATCCTTTTATGACACCATTTAAGGCAAAGGTTGCCGCCTGCCCGCGTTTATAAGAACTGTCAAACTCGGTACCGTCTACAAGCCTTCCCACGTATTGCACGGTTACGGTGTCCGTCGCACTCGGCGACTTGCCGTTACCCTCGTTTAACACTTTATACTGAAGACCGCTGGGCAGCGTTTTTACCCCTTCCTTTTTCATGTTTTCAGCAAGAAAAGCTGTGCCTTCATTTTTATTTTTTTCACCTTGAACCTTCATCTTCTCTTGGCGTTTTCCCTGCATTTCCTTTTGCATATCTGCCAAGATTGTGCCAGCTTCCTGGTCGGTTAATTGCGTCTTTTGGTCGGTGAGAACATCTTTAAGAGCCTTCGCCAGGGCATCCGGGTTGACGTCAACGCCATTTTTTTTAAGGCTGTTGCCCATGTCCATGCCGATTGCGTAGCTCGCTTTATCCTTAGGGGTTTTCAGCTCCAAGTTTTTTTCCGCCAGTACCGTGTTTGCTACCAGCAGCAGGCCAAAAACCACTACCATTCCTCCGATTTTCATGCTTTCTCCTTGTGATTTTATGAGTTTTTTACAGCTTTGCTACCAGCAACGTGCCGCTTATATATATAAGCGGCAACAGCGATTGCAGAGCAGTAACGGTATATTGATGTAATTTCTGCACTATAGACCAGCAGATCTATGGCGCAGAAAATAAGTGCTTTCGGAACAAAACGCAAGATTAATGGAGAAGGTGTGAGTTAACTATTCTTCCGATACAATATTTTGCTGGCTAACAGGAAAAAACAGTCCCCAGCAGACTTTTCTATTTGGACTCAAGCAAAACCTTCTCCTCATAGGGCGAAAAGCGTGCGAGAATATTGCCATCAACAACCAAGTATGGCTCTTTGGTGTAATAATCCCGCCAATGGGTTTGACGCTCAACTGAAACATCTATTTCCGCCTCAGTGAACGTAGCAAGGGTATTCACACAAATCAGCATCTGGTTGTTGTACTGCTCTTTCCGGGCGCAATGCACTGCAGGATTGCCCCGTGGATCAAACTGGTTTTGAGAAACCATCCGCAGGGATACCGGTTTTTGATCATTAGGCACCTGCAACCACGACTTGATGCTGTTTAACCGCCTGACAAGACGTGTGAGATCTTCTTTCCCCCGCTGTGTCGCCGTGATACTCGGGTAGGTAAAAAAATAGATGCCCCTGCTGCCATGCACCACTGAAAGAAAGGCCAGACAACTCATCTCCTCATAGGTAGGCAGCCTCGGCCACCCCCCCGCAGCAAGGTCGCCATCGCCAAAGGCCTGAATGACCGATTGCAGCCGATCCCGACCGACGTGCCGTGCCGCTTCATCCATTGATTCCGACAACCAGGCCATCGGCATATGCGGTACCGGATACTGGTCCAGCATAAAAAAATCCGCCGCCTTTCTGTAGAAGGGGATCGCCTGCGGCCGGACAATCGCCATATGTGTTGCAGCCTGAGGGAAATACTCTTTGATGATTCGCTGGATATCCTCGGCCTCGCCTTCGGGAAAGGAATGAATCTCCGGTTCATCGTTGACATAGAATGAGAAACGTCCCTTCTGCAGCAATGGTTTTAGTCTGTCCAGGGTATGAATAAGGTTTTCCGTTTCGTGAGGCACAGCGAGTGTGCAGCGCATGTTAAGCGATAGACACGATTCGATGTCCTTTTCCGTCATGCCGATTACCGCCGTGTTCATGCCAACGTCACGAATTTCAGCCAGGTTTTTGCTGGTTGCACCATATGTTCCTATGGGAAAGAAAGTGGGATCGGGCGATGATGTAGCCAAAGGTTCCGCCAAAACCATGGCCGTAAGCTTTGGCAAACGCATCCAGAAAGTATTGCCGGGATAACCGTTGCGAAACTCAAATCGTCGTTCCTCCGCACCATATTCTGCAGGACACTTAACCACGGCTTGCAAGTTTTGAAATTTTTCAGTCATGCGGTGGGTATTGAGCCGATATTCTTGCCCCCAGAGTTTTATTACCGGATAAGCTAGGCTGTCATGACGGTCCTGGCGATGAAATTGCGCAGAGAAAAGGTACGAAGTGTCAGGTAGACAATCCGGCAGATCAGTGCTCCATATTGCCTGCCGATCATAACCAGCAGTAAGCCCAATCGCATTGCCGCCATCTTGCACTTTATGACTGAATTTGCTGTCCTGAACATCCTTCTGTGGAATGGCAAACCATTTATCCGGCAAATCTGCTTTATTTTCAACAGTCGGTCCCCCGACCCCAGACGGAGTTGTTTTTAACCGAGAGTTCACAAATAAGTTTGGCGGCTCTTGATATTTCGCCAGCATCGGCCAGTGCTCATTTGTCATATCATCGGCCTTATACATTAACAAACCTTGTGCCGATGCCCGTGACAGTGACTGCACAACCTGAGCGAATTCGGCAACGCCAACCTTTTCCACCTGGATAATCGGCCAGACCTCCCGACCGGTCATTTCAGCGAAATAATCGGTTATCTCACCCACCCAAGACACCGGTCGCTGCACCATTTGGTGATATACCATGGGAGAGAAGACATCGATAGAGGCTGCCAGTAATTTTGCATCTTGGGCCAGATGAAAGGAAAGCGCGCCGTTGCTGTCGGACTTTCGCCAGGGCACAAGGAAAGCGCCAAGAAGTAGCCGGTGATCTCCTGAATACTGCCGGACAAGCTCCTTGGCCTCCCTGGCAAACGACGCAACCTGCTCCTTCTTCCATGTCATCCACTGCAACCGAGCATTGCTATGTATCCAAGCTGCTTTCTCTGAGACAGTTTTTGCCGCGTCCGCAATACGAACACCTGATTCAGCTTGAAATTTCAGCAGACAACGCGGACAGTAACAGGTGTCGGGGATATTTGGATTTTTTTGTTCCCATAGTCCTGGGTAGCGGAGAAAATCTAGCCATATTCCAGAAATGGCCGAAGTGCCACGATATTTTTTCAGCCAGCTTGTCAAAAGATCAAGATTGCTCCGCCTCCACTCTTCATGGGTCGGACAAATTCCACCCAACGCCTGATCCAAAAATTCACCATCAGCTAGAACCGGTCTGGCATCTGGAAATTTCTTCCATCCCTCACTGCCGCCAAAAGCATTGAGCGTCAGAAAAACCCTTCGCTCAGCTGCATTCTGCGTCGCAATCAGTTCAGCTTGCGGCGGAAGAAAGACCGCGTCGACAGAGTATTGGGAAAACACCGGCGAATCCTTATCGACACCGTATATTCCAATAGTTCCAGCCAAGGCATCTTGCGAAAAAAGCAGCAGTATCGACAATAACCACAGAAAAAATCCAGATTTTTTTCGAGAAAGGCTCATGGCCCGACCGTAACAAAAAGTGTTGAAAGAAGATGATGAGGCAGCTTTCAGCCCACCCTTGATACAGATAAGGTGTAGTTGTTTTGGTTTGACAATCGAGAGTTTTTTCCGTTTACCCGCCATTTTTATTAACAATACCGCAATGCTGCTCAGTGTGCAGCGAGCCATCGTTCTTACTCAGTTTAATTATTCTGTTTAATTTACTGGAGCCAGCAAGCGGAATCGAACCGCTGGCCTGCGCTTTACGAGAGCGCCGCTCTACCAACTGAGCTATGCTGGCTGGAACAGGAGGGAACTGACAAGTACGTGAACATCAAATCGCTTAACAGCTTTCAGTACGGGTATATATCAGGTAATTCTTGAAAATTCAATTATGAAAAGCTTGGATTTTACAAAACACTCGATGTGATGACCTTTTGACTATTATCACCATTTCGAGCATAATAGGCTTATGTAACCTGGTGCAGAAACTGCAGTCCGGGGTTGAAATTATTGACTGTTCTGATAAAAATGAATTTCTGGTGTAAGCAATCGATACATTTCAGATACATTTCAAATCGCATTGCAACTATAGATGACTTCGACACCACATATCCTGAAAATTCTTTACCATCCATTCGGGCAAACCCATCATAGAGGGGCGGTTGCACCGCCCGACCGGTGTCGACGGATACCCAGACTTCTGGCCTGCTGCTTCCTCCTGACTTGCGGCTCTCTTTTTTTTAGTTATAACGCAGAAGCATCGGAGTCCTGGTCGAAGACGCAAGGTCCCTACTCCATTGGCAATAAAACCTACTACCCCGTCCCTTCCTCTGAAGGATTCGCCGAAAAAGGCTTTGCTTCCTGGTATGGCCCGCCATTTCATGGCCGTAAGACCTCAAACGGCGAAATGTACGATATGCATTCATTGACCGCCGCCCATAAAACACTGCCGATGGGTACTGTATTGCTGGTGAAAAATCTTGATAACGGCAAAGACACCCTCGTTCGGGTCAATGATCGGGGGCCGTATGCCGGTGGGAGGATTATTGATCTCAGCTATAAAGCGGCGAGGGCTCTCGGGGTTGTCGACAATGGCAAAGCCAAGGTGCAGATTGTTGCTCTCGCCGAGGGAGAGAGGAAGAATAATGGTGAAGCACCCACCTTAAAGTATAAGGATTTCGCTTCAGGAGAGTTTTACGTGCAAATAGGCGCTTTTGCAAAAAAATATAATGCCGAGAGGCTGCAAAAACGTTTTACCGATGCCGGCCATACGACGGTCATCAATAATTCTTTCCATCCGGGCGAAATCTTCTACCGAGTCCTCGTCCACGTCGGCAAGACTTTACAGAGTGCCAAAATTGCCGAGAAAGCCCTGCTGGAAAGTGGCTATGTCGGGGCATATGTTATTGCCAGATAACAACGGCAAGGAAAATATTTTTTGACAATTGAAAATTATCGACAGGCGATCTCCGCCACTACCCGCATAAGGGCTTGAAGACGCCTGTGATCTTTGATTCCCGGCTGCAACTCAATGGCTGAGTTAATATCGACGGCGTAGGGATGTACTGCAGCAATCGCTCGAGCGACATTTTCAGGAGAAATGCCCCCGGCAAGGATGGTTGGACGCTGCAGGTTCAGTTTGTCGATGATCGACCAATCGAATACCAGGCCGGTTCCCCCGCTTGTGCCTTTGACATAGGTATCGAGGAGAAAGGCATCAACGCAGGATGCATACGGCCCAAAGGCATCGCTGCGACTCGCATCACCCACCCGGAAGGCTTTGATAATGCCGCAACTCGGCAACATTTCACGTAATCCCAGACAATAATCGGGGGATTCGTTGCCGTGTAATTGGACAAACGACAGACCGAATCCCACCGTCTGCACCACCTCGGCGAGCGGAGCATCGACAAATACGCCGACACGGTCGATGAAGGGTGGCAGGCTTCTAAATATTGTTGCGGCCATTTCCGGAACAATATATCTCGGACTTTTCGTGTAAAAAATAAAACCTAAGGCGTCGACGCCGAAACGCACAGCGGCCACGGCGTCTTCAAGCCGGGTAGTACCGCACATTTTTACCCGGGTTCTCTGCGGGGCATGCGTCTGTATCGTCATTGCTGCTATTCTCGCAGACAGCGCAGCAGATCGCTGTCTGCGCCAGCCCGCATAAGGGTTTCACCAATGAGAGCGGCTTTAACGCTTTCTTTTTTCAAGCGACGAAAATCTTCCACCGTCTTTAAACCCGATTCACTGACCACGGGAATTTCCGAGGGAATGAGCTTTCTGAGTCGAAATGTCGTTTCCAGGTCGACAGCAAATGTCTTGAGGTTACGATTATTAATACCTATCAATGTACTTCCCGCCAGAAGTGCCTGTTCAGTCTCCCATTCATCATGGACTTCCATCAGGACATCCATGCCGTATTCTCGAGCGCAGCCCTGATACTCTTTCATTTGCTGCAAGTCGAGAATTGCTGCGATAAGCAAAATGGCATCGGCCCCGTGCAGGTATGCCTCCTTGATCTGCAACTCATCGATGATGAAATCTTTTCTGAGAATCGGCAGCGGTACAGCCTCCCGCACCTGCATGAGATACAACAGCGAACCTTGGAAATAATCGACATCGGTGAGAACAGAAATGGCCTGGGCTCCATTTTTATGATAGTTTTTGGCAATATCCACCGGTTGAAAATCAACGCAGATAAGCCCCTTTGAGGGGGAGGCTTTTTTGACTTCGGCAATCACCGAAACCCCAGGATAGGCCAGCAAAGTGTGGCGAAAGCCTCGCGGGACATCAATTATTTTGTCTTGAAACTGAAGCGGTAGGGAAAGTCCTTTAGACCGTAACTCAGCAACTTCCTCTATTTTTCTTGCAACTATAGTATCGAGAATCATGAGTTTGTAAAATCAGGCAAGTGAAGCCGAACGACTGAAACCGACCAATTGTTCAAGCTTTTCAAGGGCGGCACCGGAACCTATGACCTCACGGGCAAAGGCCACGCCCGACCCTAAGTCGTGGCACTTCCCGGCGACGTGAAGAGCTGCACCGGCATTCAATAAAACCATATCAAGTTTTGGTCCAGGTTCGCCGCCGAGCACTTGCCGCACCTGCCGCGCTGCATCGGCAGGAGTGGCCCCGCCTCGTATTTCGGCAAGTGTCGCTCTCGCCAGGCCTACATCTTCCGGAACTATTGTGTAGTTGGTCACCTTGCCATCATGGCCATCGGCGATATGTGAGATTCCGGTAATGGTCAACTCGTCAAGATTGCCTTCGCCCCAGACGACCATGGTCCGTTTCATACCCAAGCGAATCAGCACCTCGGCAAGAAGGGTTGTCAACTCTTTGGCAAATACGCCGGTGAGCTGGACATTTGTCCTGGCCGGATTAGTCATGGGGCCAAGAATATTGAAGATGGAACGGATGCCGATCTCCCGGCGCGGGCCGATGGCGTGCTTCATTGCCCCATGCAGCATTGGCGCAAAGAGGAACCCAATGCCGACTGTTCGAACACAATTAGCAACATTTTCCGACGACAAACCCAAGTTAACACCGAGGGCCTCAAGGACATCAGCACTCCCGCAATGCGAGGAAACCGCCCGGTTGCCGTGCTTGGCGACAGGGATACCGGCGGCGGCAACCACAAAGGCGGTGGTGGTTGACACGTTAAAGGTTCCGGAGCCATCACCGCCGGTGCCGACAATATCCATGAGTACCTGTCCGGCCGCCGTATCAATCCCGGTATCAACAAAGGTGGCCTTTTCACGCATGACCCTGACCGCCCCGACGATTTCGTCGAGAGTTTCACCTTTCATGCGAAGTGCCGTGATAAATGAACCTATCTGGGCGTCGGTGGCAACTCCGCTCATTATTTCGTTCATGACGGCAACCATCTCTGACTCGGCCAAATGGCCGCCGGTGACGACCATATTTATCGCTTGTTTGATATTCATATTTTCGTCTTCCGATGAAATTTTCTGGGCCGATGCCTTACGGCCGAAGCATTTTTAAATAAGCTGAATCCATAAAATTTTTCAGCAGCTGTATGCCGGCCGGGGTCATGATCGACTCGGGATGAAACTGCACCCCTTCAATGGCCATCTCCCGGTGTCTGAGGCCCATCAACTCCCCTTCATCGGTTTTACACGTCACCTCCAGGCAGGCGGGAAGGTCGTTTTCTTCAACCACCAGGGAATGATAGCGCATACCGTCAAAGGGACTGGCAAGGCCGGTGAAAACCCCAATGCCGTCATGAAACATCGGACTGGTTTTGCCGTGCATTATTCGCCGCGCCCGGAGAACCGTGCCGCCAAAGGCCTCGCCGATCGCCTGATGCCCAAGACAAACGCCAAGAATGGGCAGCTTGCCAGCAAAATACTTGATTGCCTCGATGGAAATCCCGGCATCTTTCGGGGTACCGGGTCCGGGGGAAATCAATAGACGGTCCGGCTGCATGGTAGCGATTTCCTGCACGGAAATCTTGTCGTTGCGAAAAACCCTGATATCTTCGACATGCCCATCGACCAGAGCATTGGCCGCCACGGTCTGTACGATATTGTAGGTGAATGAATCGTAGTTATCTATAATAACAAGCATTTTAAAATCCCTTCTCTGCCAGTTCAACCGCCCGACGCAAGGCCAGCGATTTGTTGACCGTTTCTTCAAACTCTTTATCCGGTTGGGAATCGGCAACAATGCCGGCCCCGGCTTGAATCCACAGGTTCGTACCGTGCATAATGAATGTCCTGATGGTTATGCAGAAATCCATGTTACCGGAAAAGCCGAAATAACCTACCGAACCGGCATAGGCACCACGCTTGACCGGTTCCAATTCATCGATGATCTGCATGGCCCGGACCTTCGGTGCTCCACTGACGGTTCCAGCGGGAAAACAGGCGGCCATCACATCAAACTGGTCTTTGCCGTCGGCAATCTCACCATGAACTCCGGAGACGATGTGCATGACATGGCTGTAACGTTCAATTATCAGCAGATCCTCTACATGCACATGACCGCCCTTGGCAACTCGGCCGACATCGTTGCGGCCGAGATCGACGAGCATCAGATGCTCCGCCCTCTCTTTCGGATCGGCCAGCAGTTCCTTCTCAAGAGCCGCGTCTTCTTCCGGTGTTATGCCCCGCCTCCTCGTTCCGGCAATGGGCCTGAGTTCAATGTTGCAGCCGTCTTTTCGTACGAGAATTTCAGGGGACGATCCGATCTGAATAACATCTCCCAGTCGCAGATAAAAAAGATACGGGCTGGGGTTGATGTGTCTTAATGCCCGATAAAGAACCAGGGGGGGCAACTGGGTGGAAGTATGGAACCTCTGCGAGAGCACGACCTGAATGATATCCCCGGACAGGATATACTCCTTGGCCCGTTCAACCATCCCTGTAAATTGCTCTTTATCGATGTTCGAAGTAAAAACGTGTGGTTCGGCACAGCCCGCAGCGCTCTCTTGAAGGAGAGCCTGCGCCACTGGTCGCTTGACTGTATCAATGACCTCATTTATCAGTTCCAGCGCCTCCTGGTACAGGATATCACCATCGCCGCCATCGGTTTTTTGCACCCAGCAGACGATAGTCACCGTTTGCTTAAAACTGTCGTGCACGAGGACAATCTTCGGTACCATAAACGACGAGTCGGGCAGCTCGGTGTCCGGTCGGTCATCAGGGAGATCCTCGATAAACCTGACCATATCATAACCGAGAAAGCCAACCGCCCCGCCGCAAAACCTTGGCAGATGTTCATATTCGGCGGCACCGATTTCATCTACAAGTGACTTCAGGGCTGCAAAAGGATTGGCTGCAAAGCTACGCGTACTGCCGCTGCCATGCATGTGCTTGATGACCAGCGAATCATGTTTTGAGGTGAAGGTGACCAGGGGATCGTAGCCGATAAAGGAAAAACGTCCCCATTTTTCTCCACCTTCCATACTCTCAAAGAGAAATGCATGGTTTCGCCCATCCGCCACCTTGGAAAACAGGGTCAAAGGGGTGTCGAGATCCGCCACTATCTGAGTGGAAATCGGCACCAACCGGTGGGTCTTCAGGTCACTTTTAAACTGCTCTATGTCTGGGCGGAAAATTCTCTTGGCCATGGGTCCTGTTACCGTCAAATTTCTCTCTTTTCGCTATACGATTGACGAAAGTGCAGCATACCAGCTGCCTCCCGGTCTTGTCCAGTCTTCAGCGGAAGATGAAATAAAAAAGAGCCATGAAATCTTATGATTTCATGGCTCTTTGGTCAATCACATTCGCCCCTTTTCCCTGGGCCAGGTGCCAGACAAACTACGCGGCGGTGTTCATGGCATTGACGCGTTTGGTCAGACGAGAAATCTTCCGTGAGGCAGTTTTCTTATGAATAGTGCCTTTGCCGGCCGTTTTGGCTACTACTGAAATAGCCTTTCTCAGCGCTTCTTGAGCTGCGTCTGCCGAACCTGTGGCAACGGCCTCATCAAGCTTGCTCACCACGGTTTTAATTTTACTTTTGTTCATTCTGTTACGCAAACGTTGAGCCTGAGCCTGACGACTTCTTTTTTCAGCAGATTTATGATTAGCCACGTAGGTACTCCTCCTGTAAATATATCAGTTATTCAATTTATTGATTTTCTTGTGTTATCAAGGTGCCGATCAGCTTCTTTGTCATTTTTGAAACCGCCCCGGAACATTTTGCATGGAAAGCTCGCAATTTATAATGCAACAAAAGTTATATGTCAACATATATCCTCGGTCAATCATTGCGATTGCCTTCCGTCAATTGTCGTGACGTATTTGACACCAACAGTCAAGATAGGCTATGCTTGAATCTTCAATTCAGTCATCAATCGACAATTGTTCCGCCGACCAGATCGGATATAATTCTTAACTTTCAAGGCAGAATGTATGGGTTTTCCCAAAATACTCTTTCGAATTGTCGAAAATCGCAGTTGCCCGCTTTACCAATACAGTGATATCTTCGAACTTTCCGGAATCGCCATCCCGCTCACCAGCGAAAGCGAAAACAGCTTTATCACCACCTCCATAGTGAAATTTCCCGTTGAACGGAGACTCTGCAAGATCCTCAACGGCGATCTTGGCAAAATAGTCATTCAATATGAAAGGGCCGACAAGATTCCGGTCTGCATGATCAGCTGCAGCGGCTGCACCGGTTCCATAAAACTCGAACACAGTAAAGAAGAAAGCCTGGTGAAAAGCGGTGACAGCAGCCTGTCCGACGAACTCGGTTCGATGGTTCATCTGCTCAGCAGTTTTTCCTTTTTCAAGAATATTGAAGAAAAGCACCTCGACACGGTAATCAGTTATTTCAAGCTCAATAAATATAAAACCGGAGATATTGTTATACGCAAGGGTGATTCGGGCGGCAGGTTTTTTATCATCGTTACCGGCAGCGTTAATGTATTGAACGACGCCGGTATCATCATCTCCACCCTTGATAAGGGCGAGGTATTCGGTGAGATGAGCCTCATCTGCAATGATAGTGTTAACGCCACCATTCAGGTCAAGGAAGCAAGCTCGATACTCTTTATCAATCAGCCGAATTTTAATAAAATATTAGATATTTATCCGGCAATTCAACTGTATTTCTCTCGCCTCATTGCGGAAAGGCTGAACAAATCCAATAAAATCCGCGCCGAAGATCTGTCGTCCGGCATAAATGGCAACCTCACGGAAATCCCGGCTGAAGCCTTGTTTCAAACCCTGAACATGAACAGCAAAACCGGCATCCTCACCATTACTGATCTCAGTAAGGGCACTGCGCGTTTCTCCTTTCGCCAAGGCTCCCTCATCAAGGCAAAGTACGCCGACCATAGCGGTGACCTGGCCTTTTATCAGATTCTCAAGGAAAAATCCGGACGCTTCCGCTTTACCCCAGGGATCGCCCCGGAGGATTTCAGCACCCCGGAAATCGGCTTTTTCATGAAATTGCTCATGGAAGGCATGCGTCGTCTGGACGAAGGTAAACCACAAAAAACCAACTGATATTCACCGGCAGAAACTGAGATTTATCACTTGGAGCCGGACCTACTCGAGCTTGCCCAGGTAGTTGAAGGTCGAGAGTTTGCCGTAACGCCCGGTGTTGGCCAGGCGATCTTGCAATTCCTGGAGGTTTCGGCCGGAAAGAGTGGAGCCGGAGATATCAACGACCACATAGCTAACACCCAAATCGCACAGCTCCTGAAGATACGGCAGAAGTGAAAAAGGCCGTTCCGGAAAGGTCTGGGTACACCCGTCCATCTTTTTAATGACATAGCCTTCCTTTTTCGGGCTAAGGATCTGCCGCTCGTATTGAAAATGGCTGGCCGCAAGCCGCGAGGTATAAAGGGCAGGTGCGCCATAGACCGTCAGGCCGACAGGAAGGCTGCGATCCGTCCTGTCGCCTTTGCCGATCGGGGCATTTCGCCCTTTGTCGGCGAGAAGATCGCCAAGCGCTTGGCGATCCACCTCAATTGCTGCCTGCGCCCTGCTGAGGCCAAGATCTCCAGCCAAGGCCATAGCCTGACTATTCAGCAGGTTCAAGGTGTAATCGGCAAAAAGGTGAACCTTTTCCTTGCCGAAAAGTGTCACCTGACTGATATGCCCAAGCTGGAAACTTCTGAAACCGGTACGCATGAGCAGGTCGATCTGCTTATGATATCGACCCAGCTCACTTTCCATGATGATCGGCGGTAAAGCCCAGATTACCATCTGTGCTTTTGGGCCAAGAGTCATCTTAATCTTGCCGGCCTGACTGAGAATGTGTTTGTCAAAACTGAGAAGAACCCGGTCAGGAAACAGAGGCATATCACCCAATAAAGTTTTGGCGGAATCAGTCTTCAGCCACCATTCAAGCGGTAACCCTTTTTTCGGCCCGGGTCGAGGCCCTGATTTTCCACTTTTCCTGCCTTTTTTTTCGGGCACGGCTTCGACATCATGTTCCTCAGTACCACATATTTTTTCTGTAATTCTGAAGAGTTCTCGAGAAAGTTTTTTTCGTATCCCGGCAAGTTCCCTGGCAACTTCAGATGAAGCGAGAAAGTTGGGATTGACCGGCCCGCCTGCGGCACTGTCGATTTTATACACCTCGACGTGGCCACCGGGCTCCATCACAAAGTTTTCCGGAAGGGCAATCGACACCTTGCTGCCGATGCCGGCCTCATCCTGCTGAACACCGGAG
>JAABQY010000040.1 GCA_011391225.1 Desulfobulbaceae bacterium
GGCAAGGTGTAAAATTCTTTATACGTTTGAGGGGTGGAAAGATTTTTCTCCGTGGGAATCTGCCAGAAATTAACTGGAAAATTGCCAAGATGAAAACTTCTGTCCTTCGGCGCTTCAAACCAATGCACTGGAACACGTTTTGGCGTCAGCGAGCTGTCCGGGAGACCGAGAAGTCTATTCGTCCAGGCACCTGTCGCTAAGAGCAGTCGATCGGCTTCATAAGTTTTTCTCGCTGTATGGACCTGAACATTGCCGTAGCCATCAGTCCAACGATCCACCCGTTCATCCACAACCAGATTAGCCCCCGCCTTTATAGCTTCAGCTAAAAAGGCGGTAATACTTAATTCGGGAAACACGATACCCGCCTCTTTTTCCAGTCCCGCAACAAATGAATCGGGTGGGTTTAACTGTGGCCATCGCTTTCGAACCTCAGCCGCGGTTAAGCACTCGTGAGGGATATCATATGACTGAGCACTTGCAACAAATCCTGAAACCGCTGGACTTTCAGGCGGGCCAAGGGTCAAATTACCAGTCTTGGTAAGCAGTTTCTGCCCTGAATCTTTCTCCAGTTTCCGCCAAAGTTCCCAGGACCTCAATGCCATCGGCACATATGAGGTTCCTTCCAGGTAGGCACAGCGAACACTCCGTGACGAGCCGTGGTGACTACCCATGTTGTGAGGGGGATGATATTGATCGATACCCAGCACGCTGAAGCCCCGACGAGCCAGGGTCATGCAGGCTGCCGAACCAGCTGTACCTAGACCGACAATTATGAAATCGTATTTAGACATCAGTTTTCCTGGTATTTCCGATTAAAACATTTTGACTACGTTTTGCAGAAGTATCAGCCGGCGATTTTGCGCTGGAGCTGGTCAATGAGTTCTTCCTTTTCCTTCAGCAGGGCGTGCACTTCTGCGGCAGCCTCGTAATTATCCTGGGCGGCGCGAACGGCCTCTTCCTTGGTCTCCTCGGCGTGGGATATTTTCTCGATCGACGACTGAACGATCTCATCCACTCTATCTTCAAACTCCTGCTCAAACTTGGCCAGAGCAGCCCCCTTTTCATCGCGCTCGGTGCTGACAGAGGCAAGCTGCTCAGTGAGACGGCCTATCTCGGCATCCTTTTCGACTATGAGTTCATCCTTCTTCTTCAGCTCATTTCCATTCTTCTGCAACAGTACCCCAGTGACACAGGCAACCACCGCAGCTATACCGAATCCTATCAACATCATCACATTCTCCATTATCCGCCACCTTCACCGGTTTTTATGCTCTGGCCCAACGCACCAGGTGTTCTCACAATATCGAACGCTTATATCCTGTTTCTGCAACAGCCTGCAATAAGCCTATCGTGTTTTGAGAGTATAAGCAATTTTTTCAATGCTTTTTTGGGAAAAATCTTCATTTCTCATGTCAGAGGTACGGCAGAAGGTAGGGGAGACGCGAAAGGAGAGGGAAACGACTATAGCTGCTCGTGGCATTCAGCTTGGCCCTAAATAATCCACTCTCTGACCGGAACCGCTCCAATTTCGACTTCCAGCGTAGCTGTTTCACCACAATCTTGCCAGATTTCTCGCCAAACCTCTAACCGTGCGCCACACCCTCCGACTGTCTCTTCCGCCAAAGATTCAAACTGGAAATGTAAACCAAGTGTTCAGTGTGGTTAGTTGACCCTATTCCTGAGTATATGTGCATCAAAAATCCTCTTGCCGGCATCCGTAGACTTGCCCAGAAGGCGGCCACCAAAATCTACTACCACCGAATCACCCTCCAGGGCCTGTAACAAAAAGAGAAATTTCTGATTTTCAGGTTCCGGGACCGCTTGTTGAGTTATTGCAAATTATAGAGAGGGTTGTCTTTGCCATTATTGATAATCAACGGTGTTTGCTGATAGCCGAGCTTCTTTGACAGTACTATAGTTGTTTGCTTAGCAAAGTTTCCGAGCTCCGAGAGACTTACGGTCCGGTCGCTATTGCTGTCTGCTTCCTGCTTATTGCTTAGGCCATCGAGCAGGGTGTGGGTGAACAACCCATTGCCTTTGTAGCCGTCAAGGGCTTCCTGGACGGAACTTATGGAAGTAAAGAGCGGCAATCCCATTTTTTTGGCGAGCACTGACATGCGGGCTTCAAAGAGGCTGTCGACAATGGCATCGATTCCCCCGGCCTGGCAGGAATCAAAGATGAAAAGCTGGTTGAGCGATTGGATTTTTTTGCAAATATCGACTATTTCATTGGAGCTCATGGTATTGGCATCACTGAGTGTGCCGTCATAGTCACTGGTCAACATATAATACTGGCTTTGGAGAAGAATTCCATGCCCGGAGGTAAACAGAATGAAGCCATCCTCCGGCTTGATAACCGACGATAGCTCGTTGATCTTTTTCTGAATGTTTGCTTTATTAGCCTTATCGTTGACCAGGAGTTCTTGGTGAATATTGCCGGGTGGATAGACCGTGGCTGCTTGGCGATGCAGTTTCAGCTGTATATCGGTGGCGTCTTTGGCGGCATATTTGAGGTTGACTCCCTTATCTTTATACTTGCTGGCACCAATCGACAGGATATACAGATGGGGGGCATCAGGTGCCTTGGTCGAACGAAACTCGATGGTATGCAGCGGGCTTTGCACGGTATTACCCTTATTGAATGCGGTTATGGCTATCTTGTTTTCTCCGGCAACCGTATCAATTTCCTTGCAGTCGGTGAAGCTCGCCCCTTTTTCATGGCTGGAAATCGGCATGGGGTTGCCGGCGGTAGTTCTTGCTACACTGCGCATTTGTTCATGAATTGCTGCGCCGTTCATGGCCATGAGATGGAGCTTTTCCGAGGGTGACCTGACCATGTCACGATAATACCCATCGGAGACAATGAGTTTGCCATTGTGAAACAGTCGCACTTCGCCGATGCCTCCGCCGGTGCTGGATGCTTGATAACAGACCTTGATTTTCGCTCCATCCGTGTCGTTCGGGAGAGTCGCAAAGTTCACAGTCGGAGGAGGGCTTTTTACCGCTTCAGTCATGGTGAGGGAGGCTATTTTGCGGGTATCTTCTCCAGTCAGGGTGGCCATGACGATATCCGGTCGGTAAAAAGTATCGTAAAACCGCTCGACCGGGAAGTCTTTGCCCCCGAGACTTGCTGTCAGGTAATCGGCACCTTTTGCCGAGGCGTTAAAGTATCCTTCGGCGGTAATAATGATCCACTCATCATCGTCAAAACCGACCAACATGGCCCGCTCGCTTCCGGTGGTTGTGTCTAAGAGCCTGATGGCCGCATCACCGTCGTTCAGCAACAGTGATTTTCCGTTGGGATGGTAGAGCGCCGTTGCCGGTTTTGCCTGGCTATTCTTGGCGGATGCCGGTCGCTCTACGAGAAGAGGAGTGACCGGTTTTCCCGTGGCAAGGTCCCAGAGTGCCAGAGGTTGAGAGGCGATAAAGCCGAATGTGTTGTCCGGAGAAAGTGCTGTTCCCCAGACGCCGTGCCAAAGGCTGTCAAGGCCGGAAAACTTTTGCAGCTGTTGCCCGGTGGCAATGTCCCACTTTCTTGCCACGTTGTCACTGGCGGCGCTGGTAAAAATGAATTGGCTGTCTAAGGAAATGGCGATTCCGGTGATGCCGCCCTTCAAACCTTTTTCATGGCCGGCAAAATGCTGGACTTTCACCTCCGACTCAATATCCCACATCTTTAAAATGGCGTCGCTTCCGCCGGTTACAATATAGTGTCCGTCGGGGGTAAAGGCCGCGACCAGGCGTTGGGGTAGGGTTAGTATTGAGGACTGGTAACCGGAATCAAATTGCCTGATAAAGTCCCCGGTCTCGGTATTAAAAAGATACACGTAGCTGCCATGCGTTGCTAAAAATGATTTGCCGTCCGGCGCGAACGCCACGCAGTTCAGCTCTTTTTTGAGATCAGGGAAGGTTTTGAGCTGTTTCCCGTTGTCGAGATCCCAGAGGCCAAGGCTCGATTCGTTGCCCACTGGCTGGCCGCCAAGCAGAACATATTTGCCATTTGGCGAGAGAGCGACCGAGGCTACAGATAGGTTATTGATGGCGATCGTTTGGAGTTGTTCGCCCTGCATCAGATCCCAGAGATGCAGGGTTTGGCCTGGTCCGGCAGTATTGCCGGTATTGAGGGCATTGTCGATGGTGACAAGACGAGAACCGTCCCTGGATATCACCATGGCCATGATATTCTTGGCAGGATGATCAAGATTCATTGGTATACCTGACAGGTGCAACGAAGAAGGTGGGGGAGTGGCTGCGCAGGAAGAGAAGAGGAACACCAAAAAAAACATCAATATCTGTTGTCGAGCATTCATCGCCAAGCCCCATAATCGTCACTTTTTCTTTGCTGGGGGGAGTTTCACAGGAAACTCATCGCCCCATCTTGATTTTCTCATATTGCCGGTTTATGAAGAGGACTGTCGGAACAGTCGGCAACTCGGACATCATATCGCCCGCTCACGGACGTGTCCACACCTCTATACGGCTGGTGGCAAATTACCGGTGCTGTGAGGTAGCTTTTTCCAGCAACCACTGCCGGGACAATATTTCAAGGTCGCATGGTCAAATCAAGCACAAAACGCCAGAGCAGTACCCCTAAGCGCTCAGGAACTCGCCGTTCCAGCCGAAGAAAAGGCAGCGGTACGAAAAAAAAGCCGCAGACCATCATGTTCCTGGACATCTTCCTGCTCAGCCTGGAGTGTCTTGGCTTTGTCGTTGTCGGGATGGCTGCCATCATTGTCTCGCTCGGCTATTTTGCCAACAGGTTTTCAGGAACCGGCTTCCTTGACAGCCTCCTGCCGTTTGCCGGGGGGATATTGGGATTCATTCTTCTGGCTGCGGCACTGCTCAGTGTCTGGAAGAGGTTGCGAAAGTGGCTGCAGGGTCGATCGGTCTTGCTCCCCCCGGCGCTGGTCATTGGTTTAGCCCTCTTGATCGGTGGTTTTGTGCCGAAGGAGCATTTTACCCGTGGTTTCGGTTATTATCGCACCCTGGTGGGAGGTAAGGAGGAGGCCGGCCGGGTGACTCTTGCTCATCAGGTATATGCCGCCTATCGTCGTCTGGAAACGGTGCAGCTGGTGAAAATGGTCAATCGCGCCGGACCATATGCGGAGGTCATCGAAGAGGCGGCCGCGGCCTATGGTCTTGACATTGATCTTGTCAAAGGTCTTGCCGCCACCGAATCCTCTTTTTTGCCGCGCACCAGTGCCGACGGCGGCCATGGACTTTTTCAGATCACCCAGGCGCCGGCGGCGGTGACAGCGGCAGTCAACAAAATCTTCCCGGCGGAGAGTCGCCGGATGGAAGATCCCCGCTATAATGCCTTTCTCGGGGCGGCCACCCTCAGGCACTATCTTGGGGAGATGAAGGGCGATCTGTTTCTCGGTCTGTTGGCCTATAATATTGGGCCGGCCAACGGCGGTCTGCGATTTATCATGGCGCAATATGGGGCGACTGATTTCATAACCATCCAGCCCTATTTGCTGCAGTTGCCAAGAGACTATCCGATACGTGTTCTTTCCTATTCCCTGGCGTTTCGCATTGCGCGGATGGAGGGACGACTCCTGGCCTATGAAGAGGGGAAAAACGCTGTCAGAATCCAAGGTCTTGGTATTCCAGGATTTTAGGGGACGTAAAGACACAAGGGTTTAGATTTCAAGCAAAGCGGCATGCACTGCATCACTGATCTTGGCCAGCGCATAGGGTTTTTGCACATACTGCAAAGCTCCCAAAATCAGTGCCTCTTTAGCCCGATCGGATTATGAAAAGCCACTGACAATAATTACCTTTTGCCCAGGATGAAAATCGCAGATACGTTTGTAGGTTATAAGACCGTCAATCCCCGGCGGCATGAATATGTCAAGAATGATCAGATCCAAGGAAGTATCTTTGAGCAGGGAAATTAGACGCCAGACACTTGGTCGATGACTACCGAAGGATCGGCTGTCGACGCTGTCGATGCAGTAGAGTTTGATCCTTCCGCCATCGATGAAAAAGGAAATGGCGCAGGTCATACGCATTCCTTCATAGTCGAAATAGCGGCCGCGGGATCAGGGGAAGACAATCAAGGGGATTGCCCAATGGCCGTAAACCTTCAGGGTCATAGGGTGTCAGAGACTGAGGCTTACCCAGCGATGTTCTTCAAGATGCATTTTTTAATTATTCTCGGTCTCCAGCCAGTATTCATTGAGGGAGTCGAGCCGATCAATCTTGCCCTAATGGTAGCAGAAAAGGTGATAATGGGGAGGAAAGTGGGGTGAAAAACGACATTCATGATCGGATCCTTAGTGAGTGGGAGAAGCGGTCTGTGCCGGGTGGTAGTGGACAAAAACCCGTCGCATCAAGTCGATCTCCTGGACCAGCAGCTCCTCGACTTTGGTGGCGATGCGGTCACCTTCGGCGACGGTGAGTTGCGGGGAGACGCCGATGGTGATATTCACCACCATATACAGTCCGAACCTGTGGCCGTGGATCTCCTCGACATCGAGGACTTCGCCCATTTCTTGCAGTTTAGCCCTGATTTCTTCGGTAAGCTTTTTGCCGGGCAGGGTATTCATCAAATCGGCGGCCGATTCGCGGATAATTTCCACCCCGGTCACGAGGATGATGATTGCGACAACGCCTCCGGCCAGAGGATCGACAAAGAGGTACCCCAGCTGTCCGAAGATGATTCCGATTGTCGCAGCCATGGCCGAAAAGATGTCGTTACGGTGATCGGCGGCCAAGGCCAGCAGGACGTTGTTATTGGTTTGCTTTCCTATTTTACGAGTCCACAGGGACAGCCATATTTTCAGCAATATGGTGAAAAGGGCAATCCACAGCGCCAGTTGCGAGGCCCCGGTCGCGTTACTGCCTTGGCTGAGGAGCTCATAGACGCTGCTGATGGAAGACCAGAAAATCGTAATGGCGGTGGTGATGACAAAAGCTCCGACCACCACTGCGGCAATCGATTCCAGCCGGTCATGACCGTAGGGATGCTCCTGATCGGCGGGTTTACTGGATATACCCATGAAAATTTTTACGACAATGCCGTAGGCCACATCGGAGGTCGAGTTGATGCCGTCGGCAAGAAGGGCAGGGCTGTGGCCGATAATTCCGACACAGGTCTTGAGTATGGCCAGGAGAGCATTGGCGGCAAGGCCGACGTTTACCGCAAGAATACCCTTTTTGTGTCGTTCCGTGGTCTTCATAATGTTCTCATTCTTTGCCGGCGTCACCTTCCACCAGCCATTTTTCCTTTAAGAAGGTGATTCCGGCATGGTTGGTGAGGTCGAGTTGGATGGGGGTGATGGACACGTCGCCAGCGGCGAAGGCGTGCACATCAGTGTCTTCTCCGGGGTCGGTGACCGGGGTTCCACCGCCGATCCAATAGTGTTTGGCGCCTCGTGGGTCAAGGGTTTCGTGGATGGAATTTTCCCAGAGTCTGCGGCCCTGACGGGTCACCCGGATCTTTTTATATGAGCTGCCGCTTGGCACATTGATATTTAACAGGGTATCGCCGGGCAGGGAGTTGCGGAGTATTTTTCCGGCCATGCAGACGGCGATCTGCATGGCCGCCCGATAATCGCAGGGTGGCTCTCCGCCGACCGAAATGGCCATGGAGGGAATTCCGTACATGGTCCCTTCAATGGCGGCCGACACGGTTCCCGAGTAGGAGATATCGTCACCGAGATTGGCACCGGCGTTTATTCCGGAAACGAGAAGATCGGGACGAACGGCAAGAATTTTCTTGAGGCCGACGGCGACGCAGTCGGTGGGGGTGCCGTCGATGGTGTAGAAGTTCTCCTTCAGGCGTATCACCTTCAGCGGTCGGTTCATGGTGAGGGAGTGGGAAACCGCCGAATTGTCGCGATCGGGGGCGATGACAATGGTCCTGCCTAGTCCCTTTAAGGCCTGTTGCAGAGCTTCAATGCCGGGGCTATGAATTCCGTCATCGTTGGTTATGAGGATTGTTTTCATGGGGTGTGGGGGCTGTCGGCCATTTCTTTTTCAACGATATTCCAGAAGGATTGCACGACCGGGTTACGTTTATTTTTACTCAGAGTGCAAACGCCGACGGTGAAGGGTGTCAGCTGCGGGGTGAGCTCGACTACCTCTACCTCACTTCTCAAACTGCTTTTTTCCAGCACCAGCAGGGGAACAATGCCGATGCCGCAGCCCATACTGACCATGGCTATTATCGCCTCATTGCCGGATACCTGGGCATAAATGCGTGGGCGAACGCCTTTATCGGAAAACCACTTTTCGCCTCTCAGTCGGCTCAGCCCCTCTGAAGGGAGAATGACCGGTGTTTTTTCCCAGTTTATCATACCGTCTGAGTAACTGATAGTCTCGGGGTAGGAGGTTGGCAAAATGAACACTAAAGGGGTTTGTAAAAGTGCTATGAATTCGAAATTTTCCGGTTGATGGTCGGGGAGGGCGGCGATGGCTATGTCGACCTCTCTGGCCTGCAGTTTTGGCAGGGCTTTGGCGGCATCGCCAGTCTGGACGTGGATCGTCACCTCCGGGTGGGTTTTACGGAACCGGCTGAAAATTTGCGGCAAGATGGAGAGTATGGCGGTTACCGAACAATACAGAGTCAGTTCGCCGCGCAAGGTGGTATCACTTTGCAGACGGTTTTGCAAGATGGTCCACCGGCTCACGGTTTCTTCGCAATATTCCTTGAAGAATGTTCCCGCCTGGGTAAGGCTGACGGTTCGGTTGTTGCGGGAAAAAAGGGCCTCGCCCACCTCATTTTCCAGGCGCTGGATGGTCCGGGTCAGACCCGAAGCGGTAATATTGCATTCAATACTGGTGCGGCCGAAATGCAGGGTCGTAGCCAGGTGTTTAAAGAGTTCCAGTTCTCTGATATTCATGATCGGGCGGTAGAAGATAGAGAAGTGGCCCCGAGCCGTCGCGCAGGTGCACCGCTATGTTGAATTCTGTTAGGGCCGGGACGAAGTATTGCAAGATCAGCAACACAATATCACGAATAAATCACTTGACGCAACAGGAGTTTCCCAATATATCAGATGAAACATTACCGATGGTCGGTTGATCACTGAAAAATTATACAGATACAAGGAGATAAAAATGGGTGAAAACTACTTTAATACCTTGCCGCTGCGTCGGCAGATAGAGGAACTGTCCAAATGCCGTTTTATGGATGCGGCGGAGTTCGATGGCGCCCTGTATTTGCAGGGCAAGAAGATCGTCATTATCGGTTGCGGTGCCCAGGGACTCAATCAGGGTCTCAATCTGCGTGACAGCGGCCTAGACGTGGCCTATGCCCTGAGGGACGTGGCAATTATGGAAAAGCGCCAATCCTGGAAGAATGCCACGGAAAATGATTTTGCCGTAGGAACGTACCAGGAACTTATTCCGTCCGCCGATCTGGTGATCAACCTGACCCCTGACAAGCAGCATACCAACGTCGTTTCTACGATTATGCCGTTTATGAAAAAAGGTGCCTGTCTCTCCTATTCCCACGGTTTTAATATCGTTGAGGAAGGGATGAAAGTTCGTGAGGATTTGACGGTCATCATGGTCGCCCCCAAGGCACCTGGCACCGAGGTTCGCCAGGAATATAAGCGAGGTTTTGGCGTGCCGACCCTCATTGCCGTGCACGGTGAAAACGATCCGAACGGCGAAGGATGGGACATTGCTAAAGCTTACTGCTGTGCTACCGGCGGGGATAAGGCCGGGGTTCTGGAATCTTCCTTTGTTGCCGAGGTAAAATCCGATCTTATGGGCGAACAGACCATCCTCTGCGGCATGTTGCAGACCGGGTCTATCCTTTGTTATGACAAGATGGTTGAGCTTGGCATTGACGAGGGATACGCCGCAAAGCTCGTGCAGAATGGCTGGGAAGTGATCACCGAATCGCTGAAACTGGGTGGAATTACCGCGATGATGGATAGACTCACCAACCCGGCCAAGATTAAGGCGTATATTCTTTGCGAAGAATTGAAGGACATTCTCCGGCCGCTGTTCGAAAAACATATGGACGATATTGCCTCCGGCCATTTCTCGAAAACCATGATGGCCGATTGGGCTAACGATGACGCCAATCTCCTCAGATGGCGCAGGGAAACCGGGGAAACCGCATTCGAACGGGCAGCATCAACAACCGCAAAAATCGAGGAGCAGGAATACTACGACAAGGGAATTCTCATGATCGCCATGGTCAAGGCCGGGGTGGAACTGGCCTTTGATACCATGGTCAGCTGCGGCATCCAAGAGGAGTCGGCATATTATGAATCCCTCCATGAGGTACCGCTGATTGCCAATACCATCGCCAGAAAGAAACTCTACGAGATGAATGTGGTCATCTCCGACACCGCCGAATATGGCAACTATCTCTTTTCCCATGCGGCAGTGCCCTTGCTCAAAGACTTCATGAATTCAGTCGGAACAGATGTTATCGGCAAAGATCTTGATCCGGCTGATAACGCGGTGGATAATCTCGACCTGATTCAGGTGAACGAAGGAACCCGCTACACGGTCATCGAAGGGGTTGGTCAAGAGTTACGTTCTCACATGAGAGCCATGAAGCCGATCATGTAAATAAATCTTTTCAGGTTTTCCTAATCGAATCTAAAGATGGAGGGGAACCTGAGGAGAAATAAATATAATTCTGGGCCAAGCGCTTTTGTGGGAAAAATGTAAGGACGGGAAAGTATCGTGGAGACAACAATGATGAAGTTGTAAGTTGTTGTACAAGATATTGGTTTCCAAACGGAAAACCTTTGGAAAACCGGGACATCCGTCCCTTTACAGAAAACTCACATTTTAAGGAGGTTCCATGAAAGCTATGCATCTGTTACTGGTTGTTTTTTTCACCTTCACCCTGTGTTTTTCAGCGGTATCCGGCAATGCTGCGTCGGCAGCGGAAAAAAAAGAGATTGCCGCTTCATCTGACAAGGTCACCACGCCTTTGAAAGCAACACCGGATGAAAAAAACAGTACTACAAAGGTAACCAAGGGTATTCCCAAGGACGTAAATATTAATACTGCCGACAAGGGACAGCTTATCCTCTTGCCGGGCATCGGGCCAGTGACTGCTGAGGCGATTCTCGCCTATCGGCAGGACAATGGAAATTTTAAAAGCGTCGATGAACTGACGAAGGTGAAAGGTATTGGCGACAAAACCTTGGCGAAACTCAAGCCCTTTCTTATGACAATCTAGATTGTTTCAGCCAGGTAAGGCCGTCCCTTCCGAGAGATGTTGGTTGTATCGGAGGGACAGCCTTACCTTTTGTCAATTTTTTGTAACATGACATGCAACGTGTTGAGAAATTCGATACTGAAAAAATGCAGAAAGTATTTATAGCTCCCTATACGGTCACCATCGGTGACATCAATTATGGTCGTCATCTCGGCCTATGATTATGAATCTAGCAAGGCGGTACAACTGCCGGAGCCATTTCTCAACAAGTGCCGGCAGTTGCAGGCGGGCGAGCTTCCACGACCGGATTCTCCAGCCGATTAAAGGGCCGCCTTCAAACAGATAGCATCAAAGAAAGCACGGGTGCTGGATTTCGACACAATTCATAGTGTTGAGGAGAAGTTCCAACTCGTTTTCTTGACGGGGTGAGAGATTTATGAATTCTACCCCGATCTCCAGTTCAAAACTGCCGGAAAGATCTGCATGGCCGTTTTGTTCCTCCCAGATCTTACGAACACCCAGGTGTTTAAGATGAAAGCCTCTGGCATCGATGACATCCAGGGACCATACGGACGGAAAGTCATGGTGGTAGAGACAGCCGAAAGAGAGTCCCCCTCTGCTGATGTCTAAAATCTTCCCGGTACCCCGGTTGGTGATGACGAGAAGATGCACCTCCCTGTAGCGGTCCATTTTTCTTCTTTCCCGAAAATAGGTAGACTCACAAGTCTCCTGCATGAAGAGCTGGTTCATTTCTGCCTCCAAATTAGATGCATAATAGCCTTCCGGCAAATCATTGGCGGTTTGTGATAGCCGCCCTCCCTGGAGGAGTACCGAGTGCTCCAAGGCCAATCTTGGTGTACTTACTCTCTCTTGGGCGTGGGTTTCGGCTTTCATAACGGAACAGAGTTTATAGGGAATTGAGAAGAATGGTTTGTTGCAATCTCCCTGTCTCTGCGTAAACCCATGCAAATCATATGCCAGAAATATCTTGCCTGTTATATCGGCAAGATAGGGAAATGGTGTCGAAATCAAAGGGGATAAGCTGATTAATGCTTGCCAGATGAGGAAAGGCGAGTGCAGAAAATGCTCAGGACGCCATCTGGGAGGAAGATCTACCGGCGGAAATTCCTGATGAGAATCGAAGGATTTGAACCACAGGAAAGCAGGGCGGGAAAGGAAGAAAAAACTACCAGAAACGACTCTTGTTTTATTGCCTCTGTGAAGGCAGAAGGAGCTGCAACGAAGTGACAATGCATGGCTAAATTATTTCGTGACAGCTCCAGGGCAGATTACTCAAGACCTTCCATATCCCGTCCGCAGCAGAGAGGCACTGCTCCCCCTGCGTTTACCTTCATGTATTTATTGCAGATACTGCAGTAATACGTGTCATCTTTCGGTGCTGTCTTATCTGCAGAGTAGACCGTCGTCCCACCCTCGACCCCTTCAATGTTGAAGCGAGCAAAGTCGTTTATTCCGGGCACATAGTGGCCCATAGGGACCAGTTTTTTATTGTTGCCGTAGCAATCAATGATGATTTTCCAAAGGGTATCGAGACTTGCTTTTTCTTGTGCCGATTCGGGGGTAATTTCAACAACGTTTCTATCAACTGATATTTTCATTTTTGCGCTCCTTCTTGATTAGATCCTTTCAACCCACGTTTCATAGAGTATCTCTTCCATTAAAAACGCCTCTAAGAATGTTTCCAGAAATCTTCCTTCGCTGCGCCACATTTAGGACAGACCCAATTTTCTGGGACATTTTCCCAAGCAGTTCCTGGATCAACACCATTTTCATAATCGCCTTCTGCCGGATCATAGATATATCCGCAAGGACATTCCCATTTCTGCATGACACGCTCCTTAATAGTAAAATGAATCTGGATTGCTTATTGGAATGTTAATAGGAATGATTGTCACTGTCAAGTTGGATCTGTAAGATCAAATGAGAATAGTGTAATTGAGGCTGCTGCACGCCTGGCCTATCAACTAAAAAAATGGAGAGGAGCGGGTTGTTCCTGATTCTTTCTGGTTGAAAGTAGCTATTCAATTTTTAACCAGAAATTACCAATTTCCTTATTGTTGTAGGTGGCATTGACAGGGTAGCGCAGTCCTTTTTTATCCTCGGAGAAGCGAGTCCATAGATCATGCTCGGGGTACAGTGGATAGTTGATGTCATTGCCATCATTTTTAGCTTTTGATGGTGAGAAGCCTTTTAAATTGGCAAATATCTGGCTATCGAGTCGGCTTATGTTCGATCGTACTCCCTTGATGATCAGCAACTTATCCTTGGGTACGGCGATTTCCCCACCTTCGGCAACTGAGACCATTGTACCGTTGAGGTTCAGTAGAAAGTGTTCCGCACGTAGCTCAGTCGGCAGCGCCTCTTGTTTTTTTAAAGAGACCTCCGATTTAACCGGAATCGCTTTTGTAGTTTTTTTGTCATGTGTCGAGTCGCTGTTCGCGAGTTTGCCAGATTGCATTACGATGTCAATTGAACCGCAGATCTCAGCATCTTTGCGGATGATCACCTTGGTGGGTTCGGCAATGCGAAAGGACAAATTTGTATCATTATGGCTGCCCATGCCAACAAAATCAGCGGTCAATCCACGATTGAAATTAGCAATAATATCGGTAACTAAAATATCATCACCGCTTTTTATCCAGAGCTCTGAACCATTAGGAACGGCGTAGGGCAAGCCGCCATTGACTTTGACAAGAACGTAGTCAAGTTTGGTGTTTTCAACATGAAGGCCAGGGGTTTCGGGGAGGATGCCGAATTCTTCCATAAAGGCATTGATCACCAGTTTTTGAAAGCCGACTTTTATGGCGTTGGATTTGATTGCTTTTGACGTTTCCACGCCAAAAGCCGGGATATTTTCCTGGGTGAGTGCGTAGTAGGTCGCGGATTTTCGTTGCTCTATAAAGCGAGTGGTTTCGGAAATGGTGTTGTGATTATTCGGTTGGAAGTGGTAGCGGAGGTTCTCAATCTGTAGGTTAACTTTATCGACGATTCGTTTGGCCAGAGCTTCAGGGTTTATTGTCGCTTGTCTTTTTTCGCCGAAATAGCTCTCTGCATCATAAATGATCGATTGTCCGAATCGATCTGGATTCTCGATTTCGCTTTTCCACTCCTGATTGTAAAAACCTGACCCTTCATGGAGATTAAGGAGGCAATCCGCTTCGCCGATTAATTTTTTTAAAATGGTGACAATTTCCTGTTCCATATTTTTTTCGGCTTCAGTTGTTTCAGAAAATTTCCGGTTCATGTCTCCGGTCATTCCATCACGCTGATTGAGTAATATTGAATAGAAATTGGCGCGGGGCACAACGATGAGGTTTCCTTTTTTCAAGGTGATGTCGGCATACAGATCAGCCGTGAGATAGCCGCCCGGTTCATCACCCTGAATGCCGCCGATGAGCATAATAGTCTTGCCGGGTTCTTTTCCGAGAATTCGATAAATATGCAGCTCATGTTCGGTATTTGCGAGATAGACATCATGAAGGCTTTGATGTCGCAAGGTATCTGCTTGGCTTGCCGGGCAATTAAACAGTTGGAGCGCTGCAAAGATGCAAACCAGACGGCAAAGAGGTCGAAGGCTATTCATTATAGAGATTTCTGGGTGACGACTTTTTGACCTACATAATTTCATTTTCTATCATCCAATGGTTTTTTTTGTTGACCAAGTGCAGTGTTTTTGTGCCGCTGGTTTGCAGTTGGTCCGATTTGTAGGTTTGCTGAAACGTCACATTGGCACCGGTTGAAGTCCACTCGATGGTAATATTGCAGATTTCTACCGTTATGAATTTGTATTTTTGATTTAAATATATTTTTTTTGCACGCCATGCCCCCTTGTTCAGATTAGCGCTTTTAAAGGTAGGGCTGTAGTAGCTTATATATGTTTCAATGTCCTTGGCTGCCCAGGCCGCTCGCCATTTCTCGACAAAGGCATGCAGCTCTTCCTTTTTATCAGGCGGCGGTTTGGGGCTGACAGAGGGGCTGGTTTTGTTTTCCGGTTCCTCGGTTTTTGCCATAAGGTTGGTGACTTTTTCAGCCGGGATATTGGTATTTCCCAAGAGAGAATTGGACTTTTGCGGTGGGTTATTGTTTTTTGCCGCACCATAAGATTTAAAGGCAATATCGCTCGTTTTTGTGGCAAGTTCATTTTTGCTTGGACGCAAAGCCAGAATGGTCGGGGCGGTATCCTGATTTTGAACGGCATAAAGAGTTCTCCGGTTCCCGGCAGGGGACTGGGTTACATATGCACGTTTGCGCTCAGTGTATTGGGTGAATTTGTCCTCAAAGAGTTTGTAGCTTATGGAGACGACGATCTGTTCCCCACGTTTGATGTACGTGAGGGTTTTTATGTTTTCGATCGGCGTCTTTAACGGGTCAACAGAGAGTTGTTCGAGAACATCACTAAAACGGGCACTGTTTTTTTCAAGGAGCAGGTTGTCGCCGAGTGCCAGTTCAGACTCGCTGTCAAGCACAATAATAGGGAGTGTCGTAACAGTGAGATAAGGGGCTAGTTCATCGAGATCGCTGTTGGAAAGGGCGATACAGCCATTGGTGCTGGTCGGATTCAGCTTTTTATTGGTACCGTGAATAAAAATACCGTCTCCTTGATGCCCGGCGTGGGTATCGAAGATATTCGGATAATCCAGATGAAAGGCGCGGCTGCCGAACAAAGTGATGCGTTTGTCCTCGTAAATTTCGGTGATATGATAGATACCCTCGGGCGTTCGTTCATCGCCGCTGCTTTTCTTGGTTCCAGGATTCTCGCCTGTGGCGCAGGTGAATTCTTTTATCATTTTCAGGCTGTCTTTTTGCTCAAACAACTTGAGTTTTTGGTACTTTTTCTCGACCACGATAAAATGAGAAGGCCCTATGGGAGAATAAAAGAAAAGCTGCAGGTTTTGTCCTGCTTCGGCTGCTTGTATTTTCGAAGCTTCTAGTCCTGCGAAAAGAAGAAACAAGCTGCATGCAATAATCACAATAAAACCAGCCCCGATAGGATTCTGAGAGGCGTTTTGAGGTAAAGGATCGCCAGCATTGATCAATCGGTGAGTGAATCTTTCAGACCAACGTTGATAGACTAGCAAACTGTATGAATTCATAATATGTAATGATAAAAATAAAACCGTTGCTGTTATCACACAGGCATCTGCGTGAGTAAGAGTCGGTTGATTTCCTGTTTAAAGCCGCAAAGAATATCGGTCAGCAATGCGATTGACCAACTTAGCGTATTCAACGGATTTTGACAAATTCTCTTCGTCAGATCAGGGAATATTTCAGATTTTCCCAAAAGGTACTGTGAATCGAATTGGCAAATGTCACCGAAAGACTTGGATAAAACCTCAAAGGTTCATTTCTTACGTCTGTATTGTGGTGGGCGTATCATTAAAATATGCGGTATGCCGTCCTCTTCGTAAATGTCCGAGACGGGAGAAAAGCCAAAACGCTCATAAAAGCTGAGAAGATAGTGCTGAGCGGAAATTCGCACCGATGATCCAGGGTCGCTTGCCTGTATTCGTTGCAGGGCGAGCGTCAGGAGTGTCTTGCCTATTTTCTGCCCTCTGATTTCTCGATGAGTGAGCAAACGTCCGATAACCGGCATTTCAGCCCCTTTCTCTGAAAGAATGACGCGCAGGTAAGCAAGTGGCCGGTAAATCTCAGTAGTATCCCAACCTACCAAGTGCCAGGCGTGCTGGTCAAGGTCGTCACAGTCGAGATATGCACACTGTTGCTCAACGACAAAGACCTGTTGCCGCAAGGCAAGAATTGCATAGAGTTCATGGCCGGATAAATTTCCGAAGGTATACCATTGCCAATTGAGTTGCATATCTGGTTTGAGGGCGGACAAGGCTTGCGTGATGTGCCCCTTCTCTCCTGTGTTTATTGCTTTTGCGTCCTACCAAGGGAACAGACAATTCCTATCACCCCGAGAAAGCTGAAAAGCGCCATAGCCGTACGCATGGCGGTGAGAAAAAGATGCCCGGTTTCGGGGATGATCGGTTGTTTGCCAAGAAACCAGGAGAGCAGTACCGTGACCAGAGTCATTGCCGTCAGCATACCGATGGTTCGCATGGTGGCGATCATGCTGGAGGCCATGCCATACTCTTTCTTTTCGACGCTGGCCATGATTGCCGTGGTATTCGGGGTTGAGAAAAATCCGAAGCCCAGTCCCATGATGATGAGAACGGCAAAGATGAGAAACATCGAGGATGAGGCGTCGATAAAGGTGGCGCAGGCCATGGCGACGGTACAGAGCGCCATGCCGGTGGTGGCGATGGGCGCCGGGCTGTAGGCATCGGCCAGGCGACCGGCGATCGGTGCGCAGAAAGCCATAAGTAGAGGTTGGGTAATGAGAATAAAGCCGGCAACTTTTGGCGGGATTCCCCTGATGATTTGCAGGTAAATGCTGAAAAAAAAGGTTATGCCGAATGAGGCGGCATAATTAAGCATGGTTGCGATATTGCTGAGGGCAAACACCTTGTTGGCGACGATTTTCTTTATGGGGAAGATGGGGAATTGTATCGAGCTTTCAAAGGAGACAAAGATGGCCATGGCGATCAAGCCAAGGCCGGCAAGCCAACCGGCCCCTGGGAAGGTCTGTATTTCAAGGACACCGACAACTACGCAAAACAAGGCAACAATATAAAGTATCGAGCCGATCCAGTCGAATGGTTCACCCTGGGCTCCGGCCCATTCGCCCTTCAGTCGCATAAGGGCGTAATATAAAATCGCACATTCAACCGGTACGGCGCTGTAGAAAATCCACCGCCATCCGAGATAGTCAATCATCAGGCCGGCAAGTAAGGGACCTGCCGAGATTCCCAAATACACGCAGGAGACAACCACCCCCAAAGCCTTGCCCCTTTTCTCCGGCGGAAAGGTGGCAGAGAGGATGGCCAGGCTTGATGAAGTAATCATGGCGGCGCCGACGCCTTGGAAGAAGCGGAAAAATATCAGTAAGCCGATGCTCGGGGCTATAGCCAGCGACAGAGTCGCCGCAGTAATTACAATGATGCCTGCGAGAAAAATCTTTTTTCGACCATGTATATCGGCGTAGCGGCCAATCGGCAGAAGCAGCAGGGCAACCGCCAGGACGTAGACCATCTCAACGAGTCCGAGCTGCACTGCACCAGCCGAAAACTCCTTGCCGATACTAGGTAAAGCGACACCGATTGCCGAGAACATAAAGGGTGTTAGAAACTGCACGGCCGCGATAACCCAGAGGGTGTCAGTCGAAGGTTTGCTGGAACTCGGCATATTTTTCCCTGTTGCAGTTCTTCCGATTATTGTCTTTAATGCTTTGCGTAAAATGTTGTGATTGTGTTGATTGTGCCGCATTCTTAGAGATTACTCGGTTAACTGTCAACAATGAAATAATCAAATGGTTTAAGGAACACCAAAATATCTCCATGATACGGGCAATCATTTCTTTTCTGGCGAGCGTGTTAACGGCGATGCAGGTTGCTCTTCTGCATACCGGGGCAAAAGGGCTGTGTTTTAACGACGGCTGTGAGATTGTCGACAGTATGACAAACATTTCCCCAATGTTTTTCAATGTTGCCGGATTTTTATTTTTCCATGCTCTATTCTGGTTGTTTATATGTGGCAGAAAAGGGCCGGAATACTGGCACAAATTGGCTCGGTTGTTACTGCTTGCCGGCCTTGCTGCAGAAGCGGTGTTGGTATTTTTTCAGCACGCCATCGCCACAGTCTTCTGCTCCTATTGTTTGGTGATCTTTGCGGTTATTGTCCTGTTAAATCTTTGTTGCGGCTTGCGCCAGTTGGCTCGAGGCTTGGTGATATTTTTTGCCGTGCTTGCTGCCTGTTTCAGTCTTCAATTCAGACACCCTGCAAACGGTGAGGGGCTACCTCTTGATGCGGGCAGCATGGCAATGGTGAACGGTAAGAAAGATGGGGTCAAACTGTATCTCTTCTTTTCTGCTTCCTGCCCGCATTGTGAGAAGGTGATTGAAACCATGAGTGAGGAAAATATCTGCTCCGTGCGCTTCAACCCCATCGAAAAAATTGAGAAATTTGCCATACCGAATGCGGAACTGTTTACAGATTACGATCCACAGGTCAACCGCGGTCTTTTGCAGAGCCTGTCGATCAAAGAGGTGCCCATTCTCCTGGCGAAGACGGAAGACGAAACTCTGGTGCTCAAAGGGGAAAAACGTATCAGGGAATATCTGGAAAAAACTTGCAGG
>JAABQY010000004.1 GCA_011391225.1 Desulfobulbaceae bacterium
GGCAATATGGCGCCTCGAACGGCAATTTTTGCCGGCAAGGCGGCACCTTCCTACTCACGGGCCAAACAGATAATCAAACTGATTACCTCTATAGGCGATGTCATCAACAAGGATCCGCGTGTCAAAAACCTCCTCAAGGTGGTTTTTCTTCCAAACTACAACGTCAGCCAGGCGGAGATTATCATGCCGGCGGCCGACCTCTCGGAGCAAATCTCAACGGCAGGCACTGAGGCATCGGGAACCGGCAATATGAAGTTCTCCCTCAACGGCGCACTGACCATAGGCACGCTCGATGGAGCCAATATTGAGATCCGTGAGGAGGTGGGTGCGGAGAACATTTTTATTTTCGGGATGACCTCCGAAGAGGCGGAGTTTGAAAGGAAAAATATCAGCCGCACTCCGGAGCAGATATGTCAGCACAATGAGGGCATCCGTAACGTCATCGAAAGCATCGGCAATGGATCATTCAGCAACGGTGACACAGAACTTTTCCGACCGGTGGTCGATAGCCTGATGAGCAGGCATGACCCGTATCTCCTGGTCCTTGATCTTGAGGCCTATATTGCCTGTCAGAATCAGGTAAATGATGCCTTCCTCGATTCTGACGCCTGGGTCAGGATGGCCATTCTCAATGTGGCGAGGATGGGTAAGTTTTCCACCGATCGAACCATCAAGCAGTATTCGGAGGAAATCTGGGGCATTCCTGTTCAATAAAAAAGGGATTACAGATTGTGACAATCTGTAATCCCTTTGAAATTGCTGGAGGCGGCGATCGGAGTCGAACCGATGAATAATGGTTTTGCAGACCACTGCCTTGACCTCTTGGCTACGCCGCCTGTTAGAAGGACACTTTTATACCATAGCAGAAAAAATTCACAAGGAAAATATTTAAAATGGGTATGGATATTGATTCGTTGGTGCGGATCAACAAGGAAGAATTGAGCAAGCTGGAACAAAGCCTCGGCTATCGTTTTACTGATTTGCGCCTCCTGCAGATGGCCATGGTGCACTCCTCCTACGCCTTCGAGCAGGGCCTCTGCGGCAACAACGAGCGCCTAGAGTTTTTGGGGGATGCCGCCCTTGATCTGGTGATCGGGCACATCCTGTTTCACCGTTACGGCAATTTGCAAGAGGGTGAGTTGACCAAGCTGCGTGCATCCCTGGTCAACGAGCAGCACTTGGCGAAAATGGCGAGAGACGTCGATTTAGGCAAATTTCTCGCCCTTGGCAAAGGCGAAGATTCTTCCCAGGGACGAAGCAAACCTTCGATCCTTTCCTGCGCCTATGAAGCGGTGATCGGGGCGATTTTTGAGGATGGCGCTTACCCGGCGGTTGCCGACTTTGTAACGTGCTTCTTTTTGCCGGACATTGAAGGGAAAAAGGAGGAGCTGTTGATCGCCGATGCCAAGAGCCGTCTGCAGGAGGTGTTGCAGGAAAAACACAACGAGGCACCGACTTATAAAATAGAGGCGGAGGAAGGACCCTCGCATCAAAAGCTCTTCACCGTCGCCGTCTGTTTTAAGGAGCAAATCCTCGCTACCGGCCGGGCCGGATCGAAAAAAGAAGCGGAGCAGAAAGCCGCCGCGGCTGCCTTGGCGAAAATTATACCGGAAAATGGCTGATCCGCATGTTCCTGGTCATTCCCATCTTTATTCCCCATCAAGGGTGTCCTCACCATTGTCTTTTCTGCAATCAGGAAAAAATTTCCGGTTGTAAAGAGCACCTGGCCGACCGGTTGGATGTATCAGAGATAATCGATATGTGGCTGGCGCGCAGTCCTTTGAAAAAAAAGGTGCAAGTGGCCTTCTACGGTGGTTCCTTTACCTGTTTGCCGACATCCCAGCAGATGGCTATGCTGGCGGCTGTGCAGCCATATCTGGCCTCAGGCAAGGTTGACTGTATCCGTCTTTCGACCCGGCCGGATTGTATTGATCCGGAGATTTGTCAGTTGCTCCGAGAATTTCGGGTAGGGGTGGTGGAATTGGGGGTGCAGTCATTCAATAATGATGTCCTTGTTGAAAACCGCCGCGGCCATAACGCTGAGCAGTGCCGAAGCGCCTTCACTTTACTTAAGGCAGCGAGAATGGAGGTGGGTTTGCAGCTGATGCCTGGTTTGCCGGGAGAGGCCAATGGTTCTTTTCTTCATGGCATTGACGAGGTCATCAGGTTGAAGCCTGATTTCGTCCGACTGTATCCTGTTCTGGTCGTCAAGGAATCAGGCCTGGAAGAGCTATACAGGCAAAACCTTTACCAGCCGCAGAGTCTCAACAAGGCCATTGCTTTGACCGCCAGGGCCTACACGAAACTGCAGGCGGCTGGCATCAAGGTAGTAAGAATGGGCTTGCAGCCATCCGAGTCTCTCACCAAAAATTTTGTCGCCGGGCCATACCACCCCGCTTTTGGTGAACTGGTGCTGTCGAGGCTGTGGCTGAAACGGATTCGGCTGCGCCTTATGCAGCTTGCACCCGGAGAGAACCTCTGCCTGCATATCTCGCATCGCGATCACGGGGCGGTGGTGGGTATGAAAAGGTTTAATATACGGCGACTGGAACAGCTTGGTTTTTCCGGTCGCTTCACAATCTTGCCGGACAAAAATATGGCTCGGGGAAGTATAGAATATGTTGTCTGTTAATCACTTAGATATTCGCTACGGCGAAAAACATCTCTTTAAGGACATTTCCGTGCAGGTGTATGGTGGCAATCGCATCAGCCTGGTCGGTGTGAACGGGGCCGGCAAGACCACTCTTCTGAAAATCATGGCCGGGGTAGCGGCAAGCGACGATGGTGTTGTCACCTGCGCCAAACATTTCAGCGTTGGTTACCTGGCCCAGGAGTCGGCCGAACTTTTTTCCGAGTTATCTCTTTTTCAAGAAGCCGAGACGGCCTTTGCCCCACTTCTTACTCTGCAGGAGGAAGTGGCCGAACTGCATGATCAGATTCGCTCGCTGTCGCCCGATTCCCAAGAGTTTCAACTCCTTCTTCAGCGCCAGGGTGAGCTGCAGCACCGCCTCGATGGGAGCGATATCTATACCATCAGCGGCAAGATCGAAAAGGTGCTCCTTGGCCTCGGTTTTTGTCGGGAAGACATGGAAAAACCGGTTTCAACCTTTTCCGGTGGCTGGCAGATGCGACTGAAGCTTGCCAAAATGCTGCTGGAAGCGCCATCGCTCCTGCTCCTTGATGAACCTACCAACCATCTCGACCTTGACTCACTTACCTGGGTTGAACAGTTTCTCCGCAATTACCACGGGGCAATGGTCATCATCTCCCATGATCGCACCTTTCTCGACAAAACCACAGATACCACCTGGGAACTCAGTTACGGCCGCATCGATGTATATAAAGGTAATTACAGCTATTATGTGACGGAGAAGGCGGAGCGGCGGGCCATAGAAAAGGGTGCCTACGATAATCAGCAAGCGCGCATCAAACAGACCATGCGCTTTGTCGAGAGGTTCCGAGCCAAGGCGACCAAAGCCAAACAGGTGCAGAGCCGGGTGAAGCAGCTGGATAAAATGGACCTCATCGAGCTGTCCGATGATGAGCAGCAGATCAGATTCACCTTCCCGCCGGCCCCCGATTCGGGACGCGATGTGCTACGGGTTGATGCGGTGAGCAAGAGTTTTGGCGGTACACCGGTTTTCACAGATGTCGAACTCCTTCTCAGTCGCGGCGATAAGGTCGCGGTCGTCGGGGTCAACGGCGCCGGAAAATCGACCTTTGTGAAAATCCTTGCCGGTCAGACATCTCATGATTCCGGCTCGATCCGCCTTGGCAGCAACGTCCGGCTCTCGTATTTTGGCCAGCACCAGGCACAGGAGCTTTCTCCGCAGTTGACGGTCCTTGAAACTATGAATCTGGCAGGGGAGGATTTGACTACCACCAGGGTCCGCTCACTGCTCGGGGCTTTTCTCTTTCGCGGCGATGATGTTTTGAAAAAGGTCTCGGTTCTCTCCGGTGGAGAAAAGAGCCGTCTGGCCCTGGCGAAAATGATTGCCACCCCGGCCAATTGCATGCTGCTTGACGAACCGACCAACCATCTTGATATGAATTCCCAGGAGGTGCTGCAGGAGGCCATGGCTCAGTATGACGGCACCATCGTGGTGGTGTCGCATAACCGCTATTTCCTTGACAGTTTTGCCAATAAGGTGCTTGAGGTAAAAGATGGGCGGATCACCCTCTTTGAAGGCAATGTCGCAGAATATCTATTGAAGCAGGAGGCCTTGCGGGAACTGGCAAAAGAGGTGGATGGCAATGGTATGAATACTTCTGCTCCCATTATTGATAGCCAAGATAGTCGCAAGGAGCGCAAAAAGCTGGAGGCCTTGATCCGTCAGGAACGCAGCCGTCGCGCCGAGCCCTGGCTGAAGCAGCTGGCCGAGGCGGAAAAACACATCGATCTCTGCGAAAAGCAGAAAGAGGCTCTGGAGACCGGCATGGCCGACCCAGAACTGTATAAAGACGAGACCAATTGGGCAAAAACCACCAAGGATTATGAGGATTGCAAGCGCCATCTCGAGCGCTGGTACGCCAAGTGGGAGACGGTCCAGGAAAAAATTGACGCCATCGACGCCGATTTGAAAATTGTTTAAAAAGGAAACGAATTTCTAAAAAAATGCCGCTTCATTGAAATTTGCGACAAAGCGCACCTGCTCTCGACTGTTTTTCAGGCTGCGCCGGTCGGAATCGTTTAATCCTAGAGTTTCCGGGTATTTAATGAGACCGGAGAAAAGTGCTTTGACTACCTGGGGATCGAAGTGACGACCGCTTTCTTTCGACAAGTTGTGTGCGGCATCTTCGATGGACATTCCGGCGAGATGCCGTCTTCCCGCCAGCATGGTTTCAAAGGCATCACAGGCTGTGAGGATCCGTGCCCCCAGGGGAATGTCGCGACCTTTGAGCCCATCCGGATAGCCGCTGCCGTCAAATCGTTCATGGTGATGGAGGATAAGCGGTTCAACATCACAGAGGAGATTAAGGGGTCTGGTTATCTTTGCGCCTATCTCGGGATGTCTCCGCACCACGTCCATCTCGCTTTTCGAGAGAATGCCAAGGCGTTGGAGGATAACATCCTCCATGCCGATTTTGCCAATATCGTGGAGCAGCCCACCGTGATAAACGGTTTCAATTTCGATATCTCCAAGCCCCAACTCCTCCGCCACCAGTCTGGCAAGACTGGCGACCCGCACTGAATGGCCGTGGGTTTGTTCATCCTTGGCCTCTAAGGCCATGGCCAGTCCTTCCACCATGTGGCGCATGTTTTCAATCATTTTCTCATCGAAGCTGATTGCCTTTTGCAGGGCAATTGCGCCCTGTTCGCCAAGCGCCGAGACCAGTTCCAGCTCTTCGTGGCTCAGTTCTCGGCGGTCATGAAAATAAATGGCCAGAATTCCTTCCAGTGAACCGGCAATATCAAAGTAAATTCCGGAGATAGACCCCACTCGTCGCTTTCCAAGTCTTTCCAGATCGGGAATCCTCGGATCATGTCTGGCATCCTCAATAAAGCTCAGCGGTCCCCAGCCACGGTCAAAAAGACCGATGAGAGTTCCATAGTCCATTTCTTCAAGACTTCTATAGGAAAACCCATGTGAATATTTGGTGACGATAGCTCGTTTGTCGCGATCAATGATCCAGTAGATACAGCCCTTGGCATTAAGGATATCTTTGATATGAGCGACGATATTGTGCATAATTTCCGGGCTTTTTTCACCAGAATGTATAGCTTTACTGACCTGGGTGAAAATTTTGAAAAAAGTTTTATATACGTCGCTCATGTGTTCCTTATAGAGACTGCAGTCGTTTTGCTCGATCGCGCAGTATGAACTTTTGCATCTTGCCCGTCGATGTCTTTGGCAATGCGCCGAACACCACCTTTTTGGGGAGCTTGAACCCAGCCAATTGGCTGCGACAGAAGGCGATAATCTCTTCTTCCGTCACCTGCTCCATGCCTGGCTTCAGGGTAATAAATGCGCAGGGGGTTTCTCCCCATTTTTCGTGCGGCTGGGCCACGACCGCAACTTCCATGATTGCCGGATGGCGGTAGAGGACGTCTTCGATTTCAATGGTCGAGATGTTTTCACCGCCGGAGATTATGATGTCCTTTGAGCGGTCTTTGATCTCTATATAGCTGTTTTCATGCCATACAGCAAGATCGCCGCTGTGGAACCAGCCACCCTCGAAAGCTTCCTCGGTGGCGCTTGGATTTTTCAGATATCCCTTCATCACGACGTTGCCACGCATAAAGATTTCGCCGATGGTCCGACCATCTTTGGGGACCGGCTCCAGGGTTTTCGGATCAGCCACCATCAGTCCCTCCAGCATCGGGTAGCGGACACCTTGCCGGGATTTCAGTTGTGCCCGTTCCCCCAGGCTTAATCCATCCCAGTCGTGATGCCAGGAGCAGACCACGGAAGGGCCATAGGTCTCGGTCAAGCCATAGGTATGAGTGATATCAAAATTCATGTTCTGCATACCCTCTATGACTGCAGCTGGTGGTGCGGCGCCGGCGGTCATCGCCTTCACCGGATGAGTGATGCCCGCCTTCATCTCGTCAGGGGCATTTTTCAGGAGGTTCATGACAATCGGAGCGCCGCAGAAGTGGTCCACCTTTTCCCGTTTGATGAGGTCAAATACCGCGTCTGCCCGCACCTGGCGCAGGCAGACATTGGTGCCTACGGCAGCGGCCATGGTCCAGGGAAAACACCAGCCGTTACAGTGGAACATCGGCAGGGTCCAGAGATAGACAGGGTGCAGGCCCATATCCCAAACCAGGCCGTTGCTGATAGCGTTGAGGTAGGCACCGCGGTGGTGATACACCACACCTTTGGGATTGCCGGTGGTTCCGGAAGTATAGTTGAGGCTGATTGCCTGCCATTCATTATCGGGAAATTGCCATGCAAAGGCAGGGTCACCAGTGGACAGCAGTGTTTCGTAGTCCATTGTCCCCAGTTTTTCTCCACCGGAAAACTGGGGGTCGTCGACGTCGATAACTAAAGGTCGCTTTTCCGGTGGCAGCAGCATCAGTGCCTTGCCAATGGTGATGGAAAACTCTCGGTCGGTGAAGAGGATTTTTGCCTCCCCGTGTTGCAGCATAAAGGCAATTGTCTCGGCATCCAGACGGATGTTCAGGGTGTTCAAGGTAGCACCGGACATAGGAACACCAAAATGGGCCTCGTACATTTCCGGAATATTCGGCAGCATGACCGCAACTGTGTCGCCCCGGCCGATACCCATTTTTTGCAGGGCCGAGGCCAATTGTCGGCTACGGGCGTAGGTGGTGGCCCAATCGCGTCGTACCTCGCCATGGACCAGGGCGATATATTGGGGATATACAGCTGCGGCCCTTTCGATGAAGGTTAAAGGGGTCAGAGGGACATAGTTGGCGGTGTTCCGTTCAAGGTTCATTTCGTAAATGTTGTGAATACTGCTGTTCATTGTCAATTCCTCCGGGATGATTTTGACATACGTTAGAAGTAAGCAAGTTGGAAACGGGTCTTCATGAGGGATTGTAGTTCCTGAATCGGACGGAAAATATTGCGGAGAAGAATCCGCTCCATATTAGACAATTCCGACGGGTCGAAATATCGACCCGAGTCGCTGTTTCTCAAGCCCTGCAGGGTACGTAATCGCATGAGTATTTCGAATGCGTCGGCAGCTTCTTCAAACAGCGCTTTGTTCGATGGTTCACGCCGTGCTATTTCTTGAAAACGTTGACAGGTGTTGCCTATTCCGACAATGCTGTTTTGCAATGCCAATACCCTTGCGGCGTCGATCAAAGGTGTCATGGCCCTCCGCTTAATATCGAACTGATCTTTATGTTCTCCGCTACGCTCAACCATGATGTCTCGGAAAAAAGTCAATGGAGGAGGGTTTTCCACCGCGCTTTTGGCGAGATGTGATAAAAATATTTTTTGTCCTCCAATGATTTCAAGGATATAGGCGGTAAGTTCGTGGACTAGAAAGCCTAACCCATATATTGCCCGGTAATCAAAGAAGACGGTACAATGGAGGATCGACAAAGGCTTGGGTTCCATGATCCAATCGGAAAACTGCAGTTTCCATTCACTGAGGGAAAGACACCATTTTGGATTACCCGCCATCATTTCCCCGGGACAGTATTCTAATCCGCAGGAATGCAGAAGATCGTTGATGGTCTTTCCAAGGTGGAGATAATATTTCTTCGTCTCTTCGTAGCTGGATACAGGGACATCCTCAAAAATAAGGGCATTGTCCTGGTCGGTATGCAACAACCGTTCTTTTCTTCCTTCACTGCCGAGTCCGAGCCAGCAAAAGCCCTCTTTGGGTTTTTTCAGACCCTCTGCTGCTACCCGATCCTCGGCAAGGGAAATTACTCGCTTGAGCAGGGTGTCGTTTATTTCGGTGAAGAGTGAGGCTACGTAGGAGATTGCGACCTCTTGATGAAGGTATTGTTTCAAGAGGTCGTCGGCGCGCAGAAGAATATTGCGAAGTTCCGAGATATGTTCGGCCCTTTTTATCTCGCGCATAAAGACGGCAGGATTATTGCCTTGAAGGATGAGGAGGTCATGTTCGGTGAACACACCGATTATCGGCGTGGTATCAGTACCGTCCTCGGTGAGACAGAGGTGACTGATTTTGTGTTTGACCATTGCCATTTGCACATCAGCAACGGTGACGGCAGGATGTACGGTGAAAACCGGGCTGGACATTATCAAGGAAACCGGTGAGTCGATAGCCACACTGCCGGTAGCAACTTTTTTACGGAGATCTTTATCGGTGAGGATACCTACCGGGCATTGTTTGTCATCGATGGCGATAATCGACCCGACTGCCTCGGCGGTCATGATTTTCGCAGCTTCCTGGATACTTCCATGGGGAGAACAGACAACAGGAGCCTTTGACTTCTCTATTGATTGGATTTCAAGAAGCAGAAAGGTCTGGTTTGCCGGACCATCCTCTTTGAAGGAAGATGCATTTTTTGCACCAATCATCCGGCGCCGCTGAAATACGGCGGCAAAATCGGAGGCGATGTACAATAACACCTGAGGTGACCCTTCGGCTACGGCCCGAAAAATCTTTTCGGGAATAGCATAGATCAGGGTTTTTTCAGAGGCAATTGCCGTTAAAGCATAGGTGTCTTTTGCCAACAGGGAACGGAGACCAAAATGTCTGCCCTCGTCACACCGATCGATCAATACCTGTTCGCCATCGTCTTCCCTGTATAAATCAACAGCACCATCTCGGACGACATAGATAACAGAACTGGGGCTTTCGCCCTGACGGAAAATAACAGCTCCTTTCGGACGATTTTGCACCTCGACATGTTTGGCCATATCGTCGAGTATGGCCGGTTCAAGAAAATCAAAGGGTGGAAAAGCTTTTAAGAAATCGGAGATCTTTGCGGGCATTGTGCCGTCCATGCAGAGGCAGTACTGATAAAAGTGTCCCAGGCCCCATATGTAATTGAGACCACATGAATCAAATAGATCCTTGTATTTTTTAGCAGAAACAGCACTGCTGTCAATAAGAAAACATCCAGCCAAGGCTTAGGTATCAATCAAGCAACGAAGAGGGTAGAAGCCATGAGTCTTTACAGAAAGCCAAAACGGCTATCTTTCATATTGAAAATCAAAAGATAGCCGTTCTTACGTTGCGGCGGGATTTGTCTCCCGCCGCAACAGAGGATGCAGGTGATCTCTTAATGCTTGCTCGCTCCGGAAGCACCAAAACCGGTCTGAGCCCGCACATACTGATCATGCCAAAGCTCCTTTTCAGCCTTGGCCGAGTCGCTGTTGTCGGTCACCGACATGAGGTAGGCAAGACCGAAGGCGATGGGCATGGCAAAAAGAGCAGGCTGAGTATAGGGGAAAAGGGCTGCCTTCTGTCCTATGACATCGACCCACACCGATTTTGAGAAAAGCACGAAGCATACCGCTGAAATGACACCGCCATAGCCGCCCCATAAGGCGCCGCGGGTGGTCAGGCCTTTCCAGTACATGGAAAGGATCAGTACCGGGAAGTTAGCAGCGGCTGCAACACCGAAGGCGAGGCCGACCATAAAGGCGATGTTCTGTTTTTCAAAAGCGATACCAAGCACAACGGCAATCAATCCAAGGCCGACAGTAGCCATTTGCGAAACGCGTACTTCCTCTTTCTCTGTGGCTTTGCCCTTCTTGATAACCCGCGCATAGAGGTCATGGGAGATCGCTGCGGCACCAGCCAGGGCGAGACCGGCAACAACCGCGAGAATTGTGGCAAAGGCAACGGCTGCCAGGAAGCCGAGGAGCATATTGCCGCCGACCGATTTGGCAAGGTGCATGACCACCATATTGCCGCCGCCGATCAACTTGCCGCCGATTTTTCCACCTTCAAAGAATTCCGGGTTCTGGCCGACGATTACCACCGCACACAGTCCCATGATGAAGATGACGTTAAAGAAATAGCCGGTAAAGCCGTTGGCATAAAGAACTGATACGCGAGCTGCTTTGGCGTTGTTGACCGTGAAGAAACGCATGAGGATGTGGGGCAGACCGGCGGTACCGAACATGAGACCCAGGCCAAGGGAGATGGCGGTAATTGGATCAGCGCACAGGGCACCTGGATACATAAGTTTTGGTCCGAGCTTGTGCACGGCCTCAACTTGCGTAAACAGTTTGCTAAGAGAGAAATCGAATTGGCTGAAGGCCAGAATCATGACGAGGGTACCGCCGCAAAGCAGCAGACATGCCTTGATTATCTGAACCCAGGTGGTTGCCATCATGCCGCCGAAGGCAACATATATTACCATAAGGATGCCGACGAGGAAAATCGCCACATTGTAGTCAAGGCCGAAAAGCAGTTTGATCAACTGGCCGGCACCGACCATCTGGGCAATGAGATAGAATATTACCACAACCAGCGAGGAAATGGCCGCCATGGTGCGGACACTGTTTTGATTGAGGCGATAGGAGGTAATGTCGGCAAAGGTGAATTTTCCGAGGTTACGCAGCCGTTCAGCCATCATAAAGAGGATGATCGGCCAGCCGGCAAAGAAGGCGAGCATATAGATATAGGCGTCATAACCCTGTCCATAAGCCATTGCTGAAAGACCAAGAAGAGTTGCCGCCGACATATAGTCACCGGCAATCGCCAGGCCGTTTTGAAGACCGGTTATGCCGCCGCCGGCCACATAAAAGTCATTGGTGGTCTTGGTGCGTTTCGAGGCCCAGTAGGTGATACCAAAGGTTATCGATACAAAGAACCCAAACATGCCGATGGCGTGCCAGTTGGTTGCTTGCTTTGCAGCTTCTGCGATTGGCGGACCGGCTGCATGGGCAAGGCCGGTTAAGGTCAACAGAAAGAGTGTGAGTGCGGTTAAATGTTTCATTTTCCCTCCTTCTGGGCATCCTTGATTACATCAATTCGCATCTCGTCAAATTCACTGTTCGAGCGAATCACATAATACAGGGTTGTTAACCAAAAAAAGATGAATAAGAACAACTCGAGTGTGTAGCCGATCGGCCACATTGATCCCTCGGCAATTTTTTTACCAAGCAATCCAGGGGCGAAAGCGATCAACATGAAGTAGCCGTAAAACATCACCAAAACAATGATCGTCAGCGTCCATTGGAATCGTCCCCTTACTTGTACCAGTTTCTGGAATTTTGGATTGCTCCGCATCCGGTCATACATCTCGCTCGACATGTTTCCTCCATTTCTTTTTGTTGATTCTACTGCCCACATTGCTGACAACTGATAACAACCTTAACGACCGGCGTTTTTTACAAAAGTAAAGTGTTAAGTGGCTGTGGTTTGCAAGGGGGCAATAAAAGCTTGATCGATAAAGCTACTTGATCCGTTGCAGCCAAACTCCAAAAACTTTGCTTCCAGTCCCGCATTGAAAAAAAGATCTTTAAGGCGGGGGTAAAAAGATGATCATTAATCAACTGTTTTCAGTCTTTCAGCTCTTCATACATCAAGAAAATATACAACAAAATTAGCCTTTAACCAGTAGTTTGAAACCCCATTTCTTGGATTGGCTGGATCGTGTCATAGGGACATTGTCCTCCCCCAAAAATGAGATATTGTAGGATGTTGGCCGAATACAAGGGGATGCCTGAGGCACTCTTGCTCGGGCTATGGATCAATACATTTTTTTGTTTGATGAGGTACGCTGCCACTCTGGGTAAAAGGTGGCTAAGAAAGATTCCCGTGAACCACACGCAAGATAAAAGAATCGCTACAAAGACCTTGGCTGGAATGGTGAGTGTGGAAAAAAGTCGGCAATGTACTTTTGCAGGCACTTCATGTGGGACTGTGTCGGGGCTCGGTAAAGGGTATTGTTCGAAAGGTGTGGAAAGTGAAACGGAGATGGATTTGGTCGCAAATTCGGCAACTGAACTTGGATAATTGCCATTGTCGTCATGGCGGCAGTTGCAGAACACTATTCTACAGTACAATTTATCCATAGTTCGACAGACTCAAGGCACAATTTTGCACGGGCCGGCAATTCTTCTTTGTTCGATAAAATATCCAAATATTACATATTGTTAACTTAATACACTTAGATCCTTGATCGATACTTCACAATACATTGCTTAACATAAATAATTGAAGCAAAAGCTAAAGTCAAGTTGTAATTCGCGCAAACATGTAACCATGTTCTTTTATTTTCTGTATATATGCTAATATGAAAATATAACTACATGTTATATATAATAAAAATTATTGTTTCAAAACAATAACAGCAACTCTTTCGTTTTTGATTCTTAGGGATGGTTAACTGAGTTTTTCGCTCATTAAAAAAATATAACTGTTTATTATATAAAAATATATTCGGATATACTGAAATCTAAAGCATGCTTGATGTGTAACGATGTTTGAATTTTTGGTTTTTTTAGTGCGGCGCTTCAGGAGCGTAAGATTTTGGCAATAAAGCAATCTCTATTCGAATGCTTGCCAAACGTTTGGTGGTCTTTTTTGGGTCTAATGAAGATACAGCAGCTCTCTTTTGAGGTAGGAGCATCGGTCTCTGCCTTGAAAGCGACTTACTCCCCTTAACGGGGTAGTGAATAGGGCAGCATTTGTCGGGGTTCAGGACCCCAACTCATTAAATCGGCAACTGAGGATGAGATCGCCGTCTTCGTATTGAGTTTTGACTTTATACGGCAAGGTTTTAAAGAGGTTGATCATTGCCTTGTTGCTCGGGAAGGTGTAGGCCATCAAGCCGCCGATGCCGTTTTCTCTGGCAACCGCCGCCAATTTTTTCAAGAAAAAGCGACCAAGACCCTTGCCCTGATATTCCTCGCTGACAGAGAATGCCACTTCGGCCAAATTCTGGTCGGGCAGTTTCATGCTCTCTGCAACGGCCACTACCCGACCGAATCCAAATTCGCCAACCACTGCGACCAAAGTAAGATCGTTGACATAATCGACATGCGAACGGCTTTCCATTTCAACCCGGCCAAAAATGGTTTTTTGACAAAAAAATCTCGATAAAATATCGTCCTTCGGCAAACTGTAGTAATGCTCCTGAATACGCCGTTCATCAACCGGTTTTGCCGGCCGAATGGTAACTTTTGTGTCATTGATGGTCAGGGTTTCTTCCAACTGAACCGGATATACGGCTCGCGCTGCCTCGCCCAGGGTTCTTTCGGCACCGATAAAATGACGCTGTTTTGCCGCTTCAAAGAGCTCTTCCCGGAACATCGGATGGGCGATACTAATCATGGCGATAACCCTCTCCTGCAGGCTTTTACCAAAAAGATTGACGGAACCGTATTCCGTCACCACGTAATGTACATCAGCACGCGGAACAACAACGACATGGTCTTTCATGTAGGGGACGATATTTGATTCAAGGCCTTTTTCCGTCTCATTGGTGGAAAAGAGCATGAGGATTGATTTACCTCCCGGTGAACGTCTGGCACCTCTGACAAAATCGGGTATGCCTGATACCCCGGCAAATCGTGTTGCCGCAGAGGCCTCAGCAGAGACCTGTCCGGTAAGATCAATAATTTTAGCAACATTCAAAGAAACCATGCGGTTGTGTTGCGAGATTACAAACGGATCATTTACGTAGTCGGAGGGATGAAATTCAATAGCTGGGTTATCATTGAGGAATTCATAGAGATTATGGCTGCCGATAGCCATCGAGGCAACCATTTTCCCTTCATTAAGACCCTTTTTCTTGTTGTTGATATTGCCGGTGGCATAAAGGTGCATGATGTCGTCGGTAAGAAATTGCGAATGAACACCAAGATCGTTTTTATTGGAGAGCCCTTGAACAGTAGCTTGCGATGCGGAATCAAGTCCGATCTGCAGGGTTGAGCCGTCCTCTATCAGGTTGGCGATGTGTTTGCCGATGCTTATAGCGGCTTCCGAGGTTATTTTTGAAGGAGGAATCGACAGAAGTTCCTCTTCATATTCCACCAGGAGATCGACGTCATTGACGTGAATAAAGCTTTGCCCCATAATCCTCGGCATTTTCGGATTGACCTGGGCGATAACGAAATCAGCCGAGCGTGCTGCGGCCATGGTCACATCGACAGAGATGCCAAGGCTCATCCAACCAAAGTCGTCAATGGGGGACACCTGGATTAAGGCAACATTCAAAGGTAGTTTACGCTTGGTGAACAAGCTGGGAACATCCGACATGTTCATCGGCGTGATAAATCTTCGTTGCTGAGCGATGGTCAGGTTAGTGGTGGAACCAAGATAAATCGACCGAATGTTCAGGTTGGTATCCTTGGTCTTGTCGGCTATGGCGGACAGGGAGACGGTTTCTCTGCCGAGCAAACGAACTATTTCCAAGTCGCTAAACTTACTAGTATTATCAACAAGGGTTTTAACAAGTATCTGGGGCTCACCGCACCCGGAGCTAATAAATACCCTGTGGCCGGATTTAATTCTGCTGATAGCCGCATAGGGCGTTACCGATTTTTCCAAATATCCATCTGCCCAATATTGAGAATTTGGCATATTTCATCTCCTGCAAATATATCGATTTTAAATAATTGATACGTTGATTAAAGAATGGTGGTCGTCGATATTGTCGATCAGGTCTTTTGAGAATCTTATAACACCAGCGATGCAATCACAATACATTTTCCGTCACAGTGCAGGAGTTCTCGGTGTAGATAAAAGCAAGGCTTAGTCCGTGATATATAACAAGAGTAACAATGTTCTTTTTTTTGATTAAAATAGAATGGAATATAAATAAATAGTAATATCAATTGGATAAGTAAATACCATGGCAGGTCAATCCTGAATTTTTGGTTTTTCCTGGTTTGGCCATGTGAAATTTCTATTCTGTTAAATATATAAACAAATAATTGTAATTATATGAATTAGTATTTATTTAGTGAAAACCGGTCAAAATTTAAGTGTAACAATGTTAAATTTTGCCTTGAACTCTACTTTGCTTTGCAGTATACATTTACGTGGAAACTGATGGATGGACTAAAATTCATACCAAAAGGAGTGAGTATGGCAAATTATGATGAAGTGTTTAAGTACAGTGTGACGAATCGCGAGGAATTTTGGGCGGAAGCCGCAAAGGGTATCACTTGGTATAAGCAATATGACAGTGTTTTAGACTCCTCAAACCCTCCGTTTTACAAGTGGTTTTCCGGTGGCAAAATGAACACCTGTTATAATGCCATCGACCGTCATGTGGAAGGTGGAAGGGCAGATCAGGTTGCAATTATTTATGATAGTCCGGTCACCAATACACTCAAAAAGATTACCTACAAGGAACTGCTGGAGAAAGTTTCCACATTTGCTGGGGCGCTGGCGAGTCAGGGTGTTGTGAAAGGTGACACCGTGGTAATTTATATGCCGATGATTCCTGAAGCGGCAATCGCCATGCTCGCGTGTGCCAGAATAGGAGCGATTCATTCAGTGGTCTTTGGCGGTTTTGCACCCCATGAGCTTGCTATTCGCATCGATCATGCACAGCCGAAATTAGTAATTACCGCATCTGGAGCAATTGAAGGCAAAAAAGTGCTTTCCTATAAACCACTTGTAGACAGCGCTATAGAGCAGTCTACCCATGAGGTGAAAACAGTAATAGTTTTTCAGCGTGATATCGTACAATCCGATATGATCGCCGGGCGTGATCTTGACTGGGTTGAGTTGGTAAGCAAGAGTTCCCCTGTCGGCTGCACTGAGGTTGATGCGACTGATCCGCTCTATATACTCTATACCTCCGGCACGACCGGAATGCCCAAGGGAGTTATCAGAGATAATGGCGGACATGCCGTGGCTCTTTACTGGACCATGAAAAACCTTTACAACATTAACCCCGGCGAGGTATGGTGGTCTGCTTCAGATGTCGGTTGGGTAGTTGGGCACTCCTATATCGTTTATGCGCCTCTTCTGCAAGGTTCGACTTCAGTCTTTTATGAGGGCAAGCCGGTTGGAACTCCTGATGCAGGTGCTTTTTGGCGTGTTATTTCCGAACATAAGGTGAAGTCGCTGTTTACTGCTCCTACGGCTTTCCGGGCTATTAAGAAAGAAGATCCGCAGGGAGTTCATTTTGCCAAATATGACACATCTTGTTTTGAGTGTCTGTATCTTGCCGGCGAGCGAACCGATCCTGACACCCTGCACTGGGCTGAAAACCTGATCGGTGTCCCGATCATCGATCATTGGTGGCAGACCGAGACGGGCTGGGCCATCGTGGGCAATTGTCGAGGCATTGAACAGCTACCGGTCAAAGAAGGATCGCCGACCAAGCCGTTGCCGGGTTACGACGTACGTGTAGTAAACGATGAAGGTGAATTTTTGCCTAATGGAACTAATGGTAATATTGTAATTAAGCTTCCGTTGCCGCCTGGGAATCTCACAACTTTGTGGAGAAATGACGAGCGGTTTTTAAAATCTTACATGAGTAAGTTTCCAGGGTACTACGATACCAGCGACGGTGGATTCATAGATGCTGATGGGTATGTCTATGTAATGGGCCGCATGGATGACGTAATCAATATTGCCGGTCATAGGCTATCAACTGGAGCCATGGAGGAGATTATCTCCAATCATCCTGATGTCGCTGAGTGTGCTGTGTTCGGTGCCGATGATCAGATGAAAGGTCAGTTGCCGGTCGGTCTGTTTGTTGTCAAAGCAGGGGTCACTCGTGATGGCGAGGAGATCAAGAAGGAGTTGGTAAAAATGGTTCGCGAAACCATCGGACCAATCGCCTGTTTCAAAGATGCTATGCAGGTTGTCCGACTGCCGAAAACCAGATCCGGAAAGATTCTCCGCGGCACAATGCGTTCCATTGCCAATAATCAAGAATATAGAACCCCATCAACCATCGATGATCCGGCCATTCTTGGCGAGATTACCGCAGCCCTGGCGAAAATGGGATATGTGAAAAAGTAGTTGTTTTTTAACCGGGCAGCTGCCGTTTTGGCAGCTGCCTTTTTTTTCATTTCCACAGGAGCGAGAGTAAGCTCGAGCTCCGTTTTCCTAGGACGGCTTTTTATGAAGATTCACGAATACCAGGCGAAGGAGCTTTTTCGCAAATACAAAGTGCCAACTCCCGAGGGTGGTGTAAGCGACACGGTCCAGGAGATTGAAAAGATTGCTGCGGGTCTTGGTCTACCTGTTGCGGTGAAGGCGCAGATTCATGCCGGCGGTCGGGGTAAGGGCGGCGGGGTGAAAGTCGCCAGAACCAGCGAGGAGGTTACGGCAGCCGCCAAGGCCATCCTGGGAATGACCCTGGTGACCAAGCAGACCGGTCCGGAAGGGCGTGTTGTTAAGACAATTCTGGTTGAAAAGGGGGTGGCGATCAAGAAGGAGATGTATCTCTCGATTGTGCCCGATCGCAGTACCGCAACTCTGACGATTATTGCCAGCCAGGATGGTGGCATGGATATAGAGGAAGTCGCAGCAAAGACCCCTGAACGGATTATTAAGGTACCGGTCAATCCGATTACCGGCATTCGCGGTTATCACGTGGGGCGGGTGATGTTTGGCCTGGAGCTTGAAAAGGAGCTGATGAAGGAGTTTTCGGCCATTCTCAAAAGTCTTTATGCGCTCTTTGTCGACTACGATTGTTCCATGGTCGAGATTAACCCGCTTATCATCACCGAAGATAACAAAATTATTGCTCTTGATGCGAAGATGGATATCGATTCCAACGCTTTGTATCGGCATCCGGATGTCGTGGCAATGCATGACCCTAACGAGGATGATCCGACCGAAGCCGAGGCTGCCAAATTCAACCTGAATTACATCAATCTCGGCGGTAATGTTGGAAATATGGTCAACGGCGCCGGTCTGGCCATGGCAACCATGGATATCATCAAACAGGCAGGAGCTGAACCGGCCAATTTTCTTGATGTCGGCGGCGGTGCAAATGCTGAGATGGTGGAAAACGGATTTCGTATTATCCTCAGTGATTCTAAGGTGAAGGGGATTCTCATCAATATCTTCGGCGGCATCCTGCGCTGTGACGTTCTGGCTCAAGGTGTTGTTCAGGCAGCCAAAAAAATACAGCTCTCGGTACCGGTGGTTGTCCGGATGGAAGGGACCAATGTTGAAGAAGGCCGGAGAATTCTCGGTGAGTCCGGGTTGAAATTGATCAATGCCACCGACCTGGCTGATGCCGCAAAAAAAGTTGCGGAAATTGTCGCCTAGCAGCAACACACGAGCAAATATACAATGAAAGGAACAAAATGAGCATTTTAGTCAACAGAGAAACGCGTGTTCTCGTTCAGGGCATTACAGGTAAAGAGGGGCAATTCCATACTCAGCAGTGTATTGCGTACGGCACGAAGGTTGTTGCTGGAGTAACGCCGGGAAAAGGCGGCCAGAAAATGGACGGGGTGCCGGTTTTTAATACCGTGCAGGAAGCTCGGAACCAGACCGGAGCCAATGCTTCTATGATTCTCGTTCCCCCGCCTTTTGCTGCCGATGCCATACTCGAGTCGATCGACGCCGAGGTGGAAGTCATTGTCTGTATAACTGAAGGCGTGCCGGTTATGGATATGCTCAGGGTAAAAAATTACCTTGCAACCAAGCCGACCATCAGGCTTATCGGCCCCAATTGTCCCGGCATCATCACTCCCGGTGAATGCAAGATAGGGATTATGCCTGGCGCCATTCACACCCCCGGTGGACCCGTTGGTGTTGTTTCCCGTTCCGGAACCCTCACCTACGAGGTGGTGCACCAGTTGACCCAGGTTGGCCTCGGCCAGACGACATGTGTCGGGATTGGCGGGGATCCGGTAAATGGTACGGGATTTATTGATTGCCTGAAGGCATTCAATGAAGATCCCGCGACCAAGGCGGTGGTTATGGTTGGAGAAATCGGTGGTAATGCCGAAGAGCAGGCTTCTGCGTGGATCAAGGCTTATATGAAAAAGCCGGTGGTTGGCTTTATCGCCGGACTGACAGCCCCTCCCGGTCGGCGGATGGGTCATGCCGGCGCCATCGTCAGTGGTGGGCAGGGGACGGCATCCGCCAAAATCGAATCTATGCAGCAGTGTGGTATCTACGTCTGTAAGGATCTTGGATCTTTAGGGAAATTGTGCAAGGAAGTCTTTACATAACTCCGAAAAACGTGATTCTACTCATTGCCACCAGAGGACTTTGAGCCTCTTGAAACGACTTTTCACATCTCATTTGACGAGACGTCGGCGAAGGGGAGGTAAGGTTCTGCTTTCGATGGTTACATGCGCTAAATACAGTGATATTTCTTTCAAGGAGAGACTATGAAGACTGATGACCAACTAGAACATCTGAGAAAACTCAGGGAAGAAGCCCGATTGGGCGGTGGTCAAAAAAGAATCGATAAACAGCATGAAAAAGGCCTTATGACCGCCAGGGAGCGTATTGATCTGCTCTTGGACAAAGGCTCTTTTGAAGAATTTGACATGTTCAAGACCCATAGATGCAGGGATTTCGGCATGGACAAGCAGGTCTTTCTGGGAGACGGTGTAGTAACCGGGCATGGTACCGTCGACGGCCGCATAGTCTATGTTTTTGCCCAGGATTTCACTGTCCTTGGTGGTTCCCTGTCAGAAACATTTGCGGAAAAAATATGTAAAATTATGGATCTAGCCATGAGGAACGGCGCTCCTGTGGTTGGATTAAATGATTCCGGAGGGGCACGTATTCAAGAAGGAATCGAGAGTCTTGCCGGTTATTCGGAAATATTCCAACGCAATGTCATGGCTTCGGGAGTAGTTCCGCAGATCTCGGCTATTTTTGGCCCCTGTGCCGGTGGTGCGGTATATTCGCCCGCCCTCACCGATTTTGTCATCATGGTCCAGAAAAAATCATATATGTTTCTCACCGGGCCGAAAGTTGTTAAGTCAGTAACACACGAAGACGTAGACGAAGAGACCTTGGGCGGGGCGGCTATGCATGCGAGCAGGAGCGGGGTAGTTGATTATCCGGCGGGATCAGGTGCCGACGCCATTGCTTACGTTCGCCGGTTGCTTTCGTTTCTTCCTCAGAATAACATGGAAAATCCTCCCCTTGTACCCTGTAACGATCCGGCAGATCGTGAGGTTGTCACGCTCAATAAGATTATTCCTGAAAATCCTAATGCTGCATATGATATGAAGGATGTCATTCGCCAAACCGTTGACAACGAGGATTTTTTTGAGATTAAAGAAAACTTTGCTCCGAATCTTTTGGTTGGGTTTGCCAGGTATAATGGGATGAGTGTCGGAATAGTCGCCAACCAACCTGCCCATCTCTCAGGTGTTCTTGATATCGATTCGTCGATAAAGGGTGCACGTTTTGTCAGGTTCTGCGATTGTTTCAATATTCCTGTCGTTACCTTTGTAGATGTACCGGGTTTCTTGCCGGGAACTGCTCAGGAGTTTGGTGGAGTAATACGTAATGGCGCCAAAATTCTTTATGCTTATGCCGAGGCGACTATTCCCAAGGTTACCGTGATAACCAGAAAGGCGTATGGTGGAGCTTATTGCGTCATGTCATCCAAACATTTGCGCGGCGATATAAACTATGCCTGGCCTACCGCTGAAATTGCGGTTATGGGGGCAAGGGGCGCTGCTGGAGTTTTGTATGGCAAAGATGCACAGAAAGCACCGGATCCAAGCGCATTTTTGGCCGAAAAAGAAAAAGAATACCAAGATGCTGTTGCCAATCCCTACGTCGCAGCCCAGCGTGGATACATTGATGATATCATCGAACCTTCGAAAACCCGGGCGAGAATCATCAGGTCACTCGGCTTGCTCCAGAATAAGCGCGATACAAATCCGATGAAAAAGCATGGTAATATACCACTATAATAATAGAAAATATCATGAGTATCATAAAGAATCCCGTTAATCGGGCTTAGGAGATCCACATGTCTGTAAAGATTTTTATCAAACGAAAAGTGCAGGACGATAATGCCGTTGAACTGACACTCCTCCTGAAAAAGTTACGGGCTCTCGCTCTCAGCCAACCCGGCTATATTTCAGGGGAAACTTTCAACAGGATAGACAAAAAGGACGAATGCATTGTTGTTGGTACCTGGCGTTCGTTGGAAGACTGGAATAATTGGGTGAACAATCCCAAACGCATTGAAGTTCAGTCGGAGATAGACAAACTGCTTGGCGAGGAAACCGAATACGCCATGTACAACTCCTAAGCTATCGATGCTCAAGATAAATATTTGCGATTTTTATGCCGCCCTTGGTACTGGTATTTTTTGTATTGGGTTGCGAGATTAACACAAAATATGGGTGATGTGATGGCAGGTCAAAGAAAAAAAATGGCTGCCGCCCTGGCTGCCGTGAGTCTCTATCTGCAACAGGAGGAAGCTCTGGCCGCCCAAGAGCAGCTGGCGCCTCTTAAGAAACCTGAATGTTTCGAGTTTAGCCAGTGGGGACAGAGTGGGCGGCAGGAGATGATGGCCATGCGGAAATTAATCCAGCTGAGAGCGTTTACCCGCTTTTAATAAGCATCAATTGTTAATGATGAGGAAGAAGGAGACACATACAATGAGCGATCAAGTCAAGATGACCCCGTTGAACTATTTCGCAGACCGGCCAAAGGCTAGGAATCCTGTAAAAATTATGGATCTGTCACTGCGTGACGGCCACCAGTCCCTTTTCGCTACCCGCGGGCGCACGGAGGATATGATCCCGGTAGCCGAACTCATGGATGAGGTTGGTTTCTGGGCGATTGAAACCTGGGGTGGAGCCACGTTTGATACCATGCACCGCTTTCTCAACGAGGATCCCTGGGAGCGGTTGCGTACCCTGAAACGCTATATTAAAAAGACCCCGTTCTCTATGTTGCTGCGGGCTCAGAACCTGGTTGGTTACCGTAATTATGCCGATGATCTTGCCTTTGCTTTTGTTGAACGTGCGGCAGAAAACGGTATGGATATATTTCGGACTTTCGATGCCTTAAACGATTATCGAAACTTCGAGACGGTGGTCAAACAGATTAAAAAGAGTGGCAAACATTTTCAAGGCTGCATCTGTTACACGCTCACCGAACCTCGACTTGGCGGGGAGGTTTATAATCTTGAGTATTATATTGATAGGGCCAAATCCCTGGAGTCGATGGGGGCGGATTCCGTCTGTATTAAAGATATGGCTGGGTTGTTGGCTCCTTATGACGCCTATCCCCTCATTAAAGCACTTAAAAAAGCCGTGAAGGTACCTATTCATCTGCACAGCCACTTTACCTCGGGCATGTCGCCGATGACCCACCTCAAAGCCATTGAAGCAGGTGTCGATATTATCGATACGTGCATGACTCCTTATGCCTACAGGACTTCGCATGCAGCGGTCGAGCCTTTGGTAATGGCCCTTTTGGGGACAAATCGCGATACCGGCTTTGATATTAAAAAACTCGCCGAAATCAATGATATTTTCGAAAAAGAAGTAATGCCGAAATACAAGCATCTCCTTGATGATTCCAAGGTTTCGATTATTGATATCAACGTCTTGCTGCATCAGACTCCGGGTGGAATGTTGTCGAATCTTGTTAACCAATTACGGGAAATGGACGCTCTCGATAAAATTGATGAAGTGTACAAAGAACTGCCGCGTGTCCGCAAAGATCTCGGCCAAATCCCCCTAGTCACACCGACCAGCCAGATTGTTGGTGTCCAGACGGTAAACAATGTTTTGCACGATACCCCTGGCGAGCGATACAAGATGATCACCGGGCAAGTCAAGGATCTCTGCTTTGGTTTGTACGGCAAGACTGCGGTACCGATCAACCCGGAAGTGCAAGCCAAAGCTCTGAAAGGCTATCCCCGTGGAGAAAAACCGATCACCTGTCGTCCGGCAGAAGTTCTTGCGCCGGAACTTGCAAAGGCAAAAGCCGAGATTGGTGATTTGGCGGCAGATATGGATGACCTCATCCTGTATGCCCAGTTTCCTGTCACCGGCAAGAAATTTCTTGAGTGGAAGTATGGCAAAGCTGAAGCGCCCGCGAGTGTCAAGCCTCTTACCATTGAAGATGTTAAGAAAAAAGATGAGCTTGTTAAAAAGGCTTTAGCCGGCAAACTCGTTGAGAAAAAGGAAGTTGAAAAACCTCTGAAGTCGCAAGCCGTAAGAACCTTCAACGTGTTTGTTGATGACGACTTTTTTGCAGTTGAGGTTGATCCAGTGGGAAACACACATTTTGTTTCAGCTCCTCAGCCTGTTATTGCTGCACCCGCGTCCGCGCCTGTTGCCGTAACACCTGCACCCATGAAAGCCCCTGCTCCTGCACCTGCCTCAGTACCTGTGCACCAAGAGGAAGGGACGGTCCTTCTTGCACCTATGCCGGGAATGATCGTTAAATATTTGGTGAAAGTAGGAGATCAGGTTACCCAGGGCGACACCATTGTTATCCTTGAGGCCATGAAAATGGAAAACGCCCTTACAGCCCCCTGTGACGGCAAGGTTCAATGTATCAAGTTTGCCAGTGGTGACACTGTGTCAAAAGGTGCTGTTCTCTGTGTAATCGGATAGTACTTTGGTGGGATTGGCCGGGGCACAAGATCCTCTTTTTGCAGAGTCTTGTGCCCCAACTTTGAACGTCAGTGATTGGCAAATCACGCCGATTTTTACCGGTGCGAGGGTGTATGATAATTAAAGAACTGAATGGACATACCCCGAAATTTGGTAAGGATTGCTTCCTGGCTGAGAATTGCGTCATCGTCGGCGACGTGGAAATGGGGAATCAGTGCAGTATTTGGTATAACGCGGTGATTCGAGGCGATGTCCACTTTATCAGGATGGGAAATAAGGTGAACATCCAGGATGGAGCTGTAGTGCATTGTACTTATCAGAAATCGCCGACCACTATTGGCAATAACGTTTCCGTTGGCCACAATGCCATTGTGCACGGGTGCACCATTCACGATAATGTTCTTGTGGGAATGGGGGCGATTGTTATGGATGATTGCGTCGTCGAAAGCAATTCAATCATAGCGGCTGGTGCCGTTGTCACTCAAGGCACACGGGTTGAGGCCGGAACGATTTATGCCGGTGTGCCCGCTAGGAAGGTAAAAGATATCAGTCGAGAATTGATTTCTGGCGAAATTGAAAGAATAGCCAACAACTACGTTCAAAATGCCGGCTGGTATAAATAGCTGCCGTTACGCTCAGCCGCCTTTTATTCAGCCCCTTGCTTATGCAAAAAACTAAGAAGACTATCGGCTGCAGCGGTCGGCGAAGTCTTTTTTTCTTCCACATTCTTCCTGAGCGCTGGTAAGGCTTTGCGCACATGGGGGTTGGTGTAGAACCATTGCCGTAGTCCTTCATCGAGAAGAAATGCCATCCAGTCGAGGGCTTGGGTTTTTCGTTTTTCCGCAATTTCACCGCTGAAAGTCAATTTATCGCGATGGTCCAGGATAGTCTCCCAGATTTTATCAATTCCCTTGCCTTCCACTGCACTGCATGTAAGAACCGGGGGACTCCAGTTTGGGCTGTTGGCCATGAGCATGTGCAGAGCTGTCTGATACTCCTTCTGGGCTATTTCAGCCCGCAATAGATTGTCGCCATCGGCCTTATTGATGACAATGGCGTCCGCTACTTCAAGAACGCCCTTTTTGATTCCTTGAAGTTCATCTCCCGCTCCGGCAATCATCAGCACCAGAAAAAAATCGACCATTGAGGCGACGGTGGTTTCCGATTGGCCGACGCCAACCGTTTCGATTATCACAACATCGTAGCCGGCAGCTTCGCAGACGAGCATGGTCTCTCGGGTTTTTCTGCCGACACCGCCGAGGGTGCCGCTTGCAGGCGATGGGCGAATAAAGGCATTTGGATCAACCGCCAGTCGTTCCATGCGAGTTTTGTCACCGAGAATACTACCGCCGCTACGAGTGCTGCTCGGATCAATGGCAAGGACGGCAACCCGGTGCCCAAGTTTTGTGAGCATCGTCCCGAAACTTTCAATATATGTACTTTTTCCTGCACCAGGAACACCGGTTATTCCAACCCGGATGCCGCGGCCAGTATGAGGAAGGAGTTGGTTGACTATGGTTCGAGCAAGTTCCTGATGCTTCGGGAGAGTACTTTCGATAAGGGTAATGGTTTTGGCGAGGGTCAGTCGATCACCATTGAGAACGCCTGTCACATAAAGCTGGGGATTATTTATCATTTGTTGAGAATCCAGGTTGGTAAGCCACGTCCTATAAGGATGGTTATCGTGTAAAAAAGCAGACTCGGCGGCACGAAAGACCGTCGAGTCTGCCAAGGGCAGCACATCTTATTTAAGAAATTTTTCTTCCAGCAATGCAAGAGTTTTGTCAGCCGATTCAGGGATCGGTGTGCCCGGCCCAAAAATTGCCTTTACTCCGGCATTGTAGAGGAATTCGTAATCTCCAGGGGGGATAACTCCCCCGGCAACAACGAGAATTTCACCACCACCGCTTTTCTTCAGTTCTTCAATCAAGGCAGGAATCAGTGACTTGTGCCCGGCTACAAGACTTGAGGCGCCAACAACATGGACATCGTTTTCAATAGCCATTTTCGCTGCCTCTGCAGGGGTCTGGAACAACGGGCTGATGTCAACATCGAAGCCGAGGTCGGCATAGGCGCTGGCGATTACCTTAAAACCACGATCATGACCGTCCTGCCCCATTTTGGTGACCAGGAGGCGTGGGCGTCGCCCATGTTTTTCGAGAAACACGTTGGTCCGTTGTTTTATAGCGGTCATAGCATTGTTGTCACCTTTGAATTCTGATGAGTAAGCGCCCGAGATGCAGCGGGTCGTGGCAACAAAACGGCCAAACACCGCTTCCATGGCAGTAGAAATTTCACCGACAGTGGCTCTTGCCCGAACAGCAGGAAGTGCAGTCTCAAGTAAATTGCCGCCGTTTTTCGCAGCGTTGGTCAAATCTGCAAGCGCTCTTTCGACCGCAACCTTATCCCGGCTGGCTTTGATTTCGTTGATACGGGCGATCTGTTCGTCGCGAACGGTAGCCGGCACTTCACGAACTTCGAAGTCAATTTTTTCATTGGCAAGTTTGTATTTGTTGACGCCGACTATTACATCAAGGCCTTGATCGATGCGTGCCTGTTTTCTCGCTGCGGATTCCTCAATGCGCATTTTTGGCATACCGCTTTCGATGGCCTTGGCCATCCCGCCCAGTTTTCCAATTTCATCGATTATTTTCTGTGATTCATTGATAATACTGTTGGTCAGTGATTCAAGATAATAGGATCCACCCAAGGGGTCAATGACATGACAGATCTGAGATTCTTCCTGGATGATTATCTGGGTGTTGCGGGCAATGCGGGCGGAAAAATCGGTGGGCAGACCGATAGCTTCATCAAAGGAATTGGTGTGCAGGGACTGGGTGCCGCCAAGTGCTGCCGTCATGGCCTCGAGAGTCGTGCGAATGACGTTGTTATAGGGATCCTGCTCGGTGAGACTCCACCCCGATGTTTGGCAGTGGGTGCGGAGCATGGAGGATTTGGCATTTTTTGGGTTAAACTGGCTCATCAGCCGATACCAAAGAAATCTCGCTGCCCGCAGCATGGCGATATCCATGAAGAAATTCATGCCGATACCGAAAAAGAAAGAAAGTCTCGGGGCAAAGGTGTCAACATCCATGCCACTCTTCAACGCCGCTTTCACATACTCGACCCCATCGGCCATGGTAAAGGCGGTCTGAAGAACACTGTTGGCGCCCGCTTCCATCATATGGTAGCCGCTGATACTGATGGTGTTGAATTTGGGCATCTCTTTTGAACAGTAAGCCATGATGTCGGAGATGATCCGCATCGATGGGGTGGGAGGGTAGATGTAAGTGTTTCTTGTAAGGTACTCTTTGAGGATGTCGTTTTGTATAGTGCCTTCCAATTTGTCGTGGGCAACACCTTGTTCTTCGGCAGCGACAATGTAGGATGCGAGAATCGGAATTACCGCACCGTTCATGGTCATTGAAACGGACATCTGATCAAGAGGAATGCCGTTGAAAAGGATTTTCATATCTTCAACGGAATCGATGGCGACACCGGCCTTGCCGATATCGCCTGCAACCCGCGGATGGTCGGAATCATACCCACGGTGAGTAGCCAGGTCGAAGGCCACCGACAGGCCTTTTTGTCCGGCTGCCAGAGCCTTGTGATAAAAGGCATTCGATTCCTTTGCGGTTGAGAAACCGGCGTATTGGCGAATGGTCCATGGTCGCCCGGTGTACATAGTGGCCATGGGGCCACGGACATAAGGAGCCATGCCGGGGAGGGTGTTGACCGATTCCAATCCTTCAAGATCTTCGGCAGTATAAAGGGGTTTGACTTTAATACCTTCCGGGGTCATCCATGAAAGTGTTTCGACGGATTTACCCTTCATCTGCTTTTCAGCAATTTCAGTCCATTTCGGTAATTGTGGATGTTGTGCCATGTGTAACTCCTTGTCTAAAGGTATTTCATGCCCGGAAAAACGGATGAGTGCAGTAGTGGATTAACGCTCGCAAAGTTCAACCAGAACGCCTCCGGTGGCCTTGGGGTGCAGGAAGGCAATCTTGGCTCCACCTGCGCCAATGCGCGGTTGCTGGTCAATGAGCTGAATACCTTTTTCTTTGAGTTCTTTTAAGGCATCTTCGATATTTGCAACTCGAAAAGCGACATGTTGAAAGCCAGTACCTTTCTTTTCGATAAATTTTGCAACCGGGCCATCAGGCGAGGTAGACTCAAGAAGTTCCACTTCACTTTCGCCGACCGGGAAAAAAGCCGTTATAACTTTCTGAGCTTCCACCGTGTCAGTGCCTTGAAAACTCAGCCCAAGGACGTCAGACCAAAAATTTTTTCCGTCATCAATACTGTTGACGGCTATTCCCAGGTGATCAATTTTGAGTATTTCCATTGTGTGCCTCCAATGCGTCAGAATTATAGCCCGTAGGGCCTTATTGAATTGATAGTCCAGTTCTTTCAAATATCAAGGGGTGTGTCCTTGTTGATGTTTTTGCGGATCGACCATTCCTTGCCAAACCATTTCGAACATGACATTGGCCTGCTCGGAAAGGCTGTCTTTCTTGCCGCGGAGTATCCACATAAAAAAACTGCGCTGTACGAATCCCATAAAGAAGTCCAGCAAGGTCCCGGCTCGTACATTGGGGTTGAGGATTCCTTCCTTTTGCCCCTGGCGGAGGACATCGATCATCAGAGACATCATCCGCGGTTGATCGAAGGTTTCATCGGCCATCCAGGTCTTCATCGGCAGGGTCATGAAAACTATCCTGCCGAGACCTTCATGTCGTTCGTAGTAATCAAGCTGGAGCCAGAAAACCTTGCGCAACTTTTCCTTCAAGTTTTCTATGCCTTGGAGGTGATCGACTATACGATCGGTCAACTTACCCATCCAGATATCGACAAAGGCAAACACCAGGTGCTCCTTACTGCCGTAATGCTTGTAGATGGTGGTGAAGCTGACACCAGCCTTGGCGGCAATGTCGCGAATGGAAGCCCGGTGAAAATCCGATTCGGAAAATATTTCAAGTACAGCCTTCTCAAGTCTTGCGTGAATATCACTGCTCAATTCGTCTGACATTGATATTGTCCTATGTGCATTTTTTGTTGTTGCAGGTGAGGTGGCAACTTTTGGGGGATCATTTGTTAATGTCAAGGCTGAGTTCCACATGCGTATAGATGTTTTTCAAAATATAAAAATATAACTGTATAAAATATCGATAGAAAAAATTATGCAGAAAAAATTGATTTAAAGCGAAAGTAACAACGTTACCCGCATTTGTTTTAATGTATTGGCGAAGATATATCAAGAACAAACCATCTTTCCCATAGCCTTTTTTCTGGGAAATGTACCTAAGGCGTATTGTTTTAGTCTTTATCCTGGAAGGACAGCCTCTTCACTCCGGAAGTCCTTCCAGGCAATGTATCGTCGTCATTTACCAAAAAGTGACAGCAATACTCCTGCAGCAACCGCCGATCCTATAACACCTGCCACATTCGGCCCCATGGCGTGCATGAGGAGGAAGTTGCCGGGGTCCTCCTTTTGGCCGACAACTTGGGAAACCCTGGCTGCCATCGGTACAGCCGAGACCCCTGCCGAACCGATAAGGGGGTTAATGGGCACCTTTAAAAATTTGTTCATGAGCTTGGCAAGCAAGACCCCACCAGCTGTACCCATAGCAAAAGCAGTTACTCCGAGAGCGAGGATTGCCAGGGTTTGCACCGTTAAAAATCGCTCGGCACTGGCGGTAGCGCCTACAGTTACCCCAAGAAAAATGGTGATAATGTTAATCAAGGCATTTTTTGAGGTGTCTTCAAGTCTGCTGACGACGCCACTCTCTCTGAACAGATTGCCAAGCATGAGCATGCCGATGAGTGTACCAGCTGGCGGCACCATGAGAGAAACCACCACTGTTACGATAATCGGAAAAAGGATGCGTTCCCGTTTACTGACTTCACGCAGCTGGCTCATTCTGATCAACCGTTCTTTTTTAGTGGTCAGCAGTCTCATGATCGGCGGCTGAATGATAGGTACCATAGCCATATACGAGTAAGCAGCTATGGCTATAGGCCCAAGGAGATGCGGCGCGAGTTTTGACGAGAGAAAGATCGCCGTAGGGCCGTCAGCTCCGCCGATTATACCGATGGAAGCAGCCTCCTGAGCGTTAAAAAGCCCAGAACTGATAGCACCAATAAAGGTAAGGAAGATACCCAGTTGGGCGGCCGCCCCTAAAAGAAGCGATTTGGGGTTGGCGATGAGCGGCCCGAAATCCGTCATTGCACCAACACCCATGAAGATAAGCGGCGGGAAAATGCCCAGACAATCGCCCTGATAAAGATAATACAGGAGGCCACCGGGCTCGATGGTATGGATCATATTATTCTTGATTTCCAGTATCGGTGGCGCCATCATTCCGGCAAGGGGCAGATTGGTTAAAAGAACACCAAAGGCAATTGGCACGAGGAGCAGCGGTTCGAATTTCTTGACAATAGCCAGATACAGCAAAATGCACGCCACTGCCATCATAACCAGTGCTCCGGGTGTTAGAGCAAAAAAACCCGTGCTTTTAATAAATGCGAGAATTGGTTCCAGCATGAAGATGTCTCCTTTATGTTCCTAATACTACGAGAATATCACCGGGGTTAACCGAAGCTCCTTGGCTGACATTCAGCTGTTTTACCACGCCGTCAGCAGGCGCCAAGATTTCGTTTTCCATCTTCATAGCTTCAAGAATCATCAGGGTATGACCTTTGGCGACGGCATCGCCGGTACTCACCTCAACCCGCAGGATTGTGCCCGGCATAGGTGCCACAATGGTTTCACCGCTGCCACTGTTTGTAACAGGTTTTGCCGGTTCAGATTTTTGCGTCACTGGAGGTTTGTCGGGTCTCGGGACTGACGCGGCTCTAGCCTCTGTCGGTCGGGAAGTGTTTCCTCCCTGCAGTTCTTCAATACCTACCTGGTATTCATTGCCATTCACTACTACTCTGAACATTTTCATTTTGACGTTCTCCCTCTTCATTAAAGTCTGCTGTTCATTTGCTCGATTATTCCCGCCCGGTTCCAGAGTGGAGAACGATCTTCAATTTTTTGGATATTTCTGATAACAATGTTATCAGCGGTGGTCTGCATTTTCATGGCAAGAACTGTGGTGATTACTGCGACAAGTTCGTTGTCATCTTGTTGTTCAACAAGTTCTGTCTTCTGCACCACTTGCGCGGCCGAGGCCGTTGTTTCCGGCTGAGCGACACTTCGATTAATCAGTCGGTCCATCCAGGAGATGAGCACCTGGAGGATGATCAAAGCAATAAAAGTTATGCCCATGCCGAGCACGGTAGTCACCAGCCCTGCCAGAAGTTTATGGGTAAAGGATAAGGTTTTTATGGTTTCGGGATTGGCGAATTGAGCCAACAGTTCAGTTATGGTCATGGTCTTCTCCGCCTTTTAAAGTGGAATGTTGCCGTGCTTTTTGGTAGGGCGTTTTTCCCGTTTTCCGGCCAGCATATTATAGGCGTCAATTATCCGCTGGCGGGTTGTGTGCGGTTCGATAACATCATCGACAAAGCCGCGTTCGGCCGCCTTATAGGGGGTGGCAAATTCTGCTGCATAGTTCTCGAGGATCTTTTGTTTGGTGCCTTTTTTATCCTCTGCCGCTGCAATATCGTTTTTAAAGATGATATTTACCGCACCTTCGGAGCCCATGACAGCGACCTCCGCTGTTGGCCAGGCAAAGACCATGTCGGCGCCGAGGGATTTTGAGCACATGGCGACGTAGGCCCCGCCGTAGGCCTTTCTGGTGATGACCGTAACTTTGGGTACGGTTGCTTCACTGTAGGCATAAAGAATTTTCGCACCGTGTCTGATTATACCGCCAAATTCCTGGTTGGTGCCGGGAAGAAAACCGGGGACATCGACGAAGGTGAGAAGCGGGATATTGAAGGCGTCGCAGGTTCTGATAAAGCGGGCTGCCTTGTCACCGGCATTCATGTCCAGGCATCCCGCCATGACCTTTGGCTGGTTGGCGATAATTCCCACCGATTGGCCGTTGATTCTGGCCAGTCCGGCTATCAGGTTGGTGGCAAAATAGGGCTGATATTGCATGAAATCCCCATTGTCGACAATGGGAATGATAACGTCGAGGATGTCGTAAGGTTTGTTCGGGTTGTCGGGGATCAGGGTGTTGAGCTCGTCGATGGTCCTGTTGAGATCGTCGGTAGTTGCCTGGATCGGGGCTTTTTCCATGCTGTTGGCCGGGAGAAACTGGAGGAGCCGCCGGATGTCTTCGAGGCACTGCAGTTCCGAGTCGGCGATAAAGTGGACGTTGCCGCTGACGCTGTTGTGGGTCATGGCGCCACCGAGTTCCTCGGCGGTAACGATTTCACCGGTAACCGTCTTAATGACCTGTGGGCCGGTTATGAACATCTGCGAAGTTTTATCGACCATGAAGATGAAATCAGTCAGTGCCGGGGAGTATACGGCACCGCCGGCGCACGGCCCCATTACTGCAGAAATCTGAGGAATAACCCCTGAATAGATGGAGTTGCGGTAGAAGATATCGCCGTATCCGGAAAGGGCGTCGACCGCTTCCTGGATTCTGGCGCCACCGGAATCGTTCAGCCCGACGATCGGAGCTCCGACTTTGACGGCGCTGTCCATGGCTTTGACAACTTTTCTGGCGTGCATTTCGCCAAGTGCTCCACCGGTAATGGTAAAATCCTGGGAGAAGGCGTAGACCACTCGCCCTTCGATCTGCCCATAACCGGTGACCACCGATTCGCCTTCAAAATCAAGCTTGTCCATACCGAAACGGGTGCAGCGGTTTTTTACAAAGGCGTCAATCTCGATAAACGTTCCTTGATCAAAAAGATGAAGGAGGCGTTCTCTGGCGGTCATCTTGCCGCTGCTATGCTGTTTTTCAATCCTCTCAGGGCCTCCTCCGAGGCAGATTTTTTCTTTCTTTTTCTGTAAGATTTCCGTTTTATCCAACGACATTGCGTTACGCTCCTTGATTGATGTTTGTCTCTTTCGATCGGTGTCGCCGTCGAAGTTTCCCCCTTTTGAAACACTCAAAGACCAGCACAGCATAGACCACCTGGTGGGGCTTTATGCCCAGTTGAGGGTGGGTACTATGGGTACTACATTTCTTTTCCCGATGTTTCCGGCAGGGCAACATAACGAACGATTTCCGGATTGACCATGCCCTGCCAGACCATCTCGAAGAGAGAATTGGCCCCTTCCGCTAAACATTCCTGTTTGCCCCGTATTACCCACATGAAAAAGGTTCGCTGGATGAACCCAAGCATAAAATCGAGCAGGCTTCCGGCTCTGACATGGGGATTGATGATACCTTGTTGCTGCCCGGTTTTCAGTACTGTGATGATCAGGTCAACTCTTCTTTTTTGATCGAAAGAGTCGTCGGCCATCCAGGTCTTCATTGGCAGGGTCATGAAGAGAATGCGTCCGAGTCCTTCATGGCGTTCGTAGTAATCGAGGTGCAGCCAGAAAACTTTTCTGAGTTTTTCCTTGAGATCCTCAATGCCGTTGAGGTGGTCTTCGATGCGATCGGTAAGTTTCCTCATCCAGATATTCACATAGGCAAACAGAAGGTGCTCTTTGCTGCCAAAATGTTTGTAAATAGTCGAAAAACTCACACCGGCAAGGTCGGCGACATCGCGGATACTGGCTTTATGGAAATCGGCGGTGGAGAAAATTTCCATAACTGCCGATTCAAGTTTCTTTTGTACTTCTGGGTTGAGTTCATCTAACATTGTTATCGAGAGGCCAATCTTGTGTGCAAATTTTAGTAATTGAAGTTCTCAAATTATCAAAAAAAGCATCAATTCAACAAGACAATCATAGCTGATTGAATAATTTTGAACTGTTAAAGAGATGTTCGTAGAAATGTTTCTTTTATTTAACATGCAGATATTCAATGAAATAGAAAACCATTTGGAATTAATAAAATATTTTATGGTAACATTGTTATCGACATTGTTACTTCAAACATCATGGGTTTGTCAATAATAAATATGTATGTTTTGGTGTCGGAGGTGGGATTTCTCGAGTCCTTGACCCGATTGCAGTTTGCGAAAGAAGAAGGGTTTGGTTCAGAGTAATTGGAAAATAGATTGAAAGTTTGATCGAAAAAATGCTAGGCTGGAGTCTCCGCTTCTGGTGCCCGGCAATGATCGGGCAAGACATTCCAGTTTCCATATCAAGGGGAAGGGTGATGATATGTTCGGTGATAAGCCGTTGACCATGGGTGATGTGGAAATCTACTGGCTCAAAGGCGGTAACTTTCGTCTTGATGATAAATCGATGTTTGGGACTGTTTCCAAGGCCTTGTGGGCACAGCGTTACCCGGCTGATGCGGACAACACTATTCTGATGTGTAACGATCCCCTTCTGGTGAAGACGCCGCACAATATTGTTCTGATAGATACCGGTCTTGGCAATAAACTTACTGCTAAACAAAATTCAATTTTCAAGGTATCCACTTCCTGGGACATCCCAGCCGGTTTGCAAGCATTGGGGATCGCCCGCGAGTCGGTGACCCATGTCGTTCTTACCCATGGCGATTTCGATCATGCCGGAGGGGTAGCCATGTTGACAGATAAGGGGACGCTGGAATTAACCTGCCCTAACGCTGTCCATTTCCTGCAAAAAAAGGAATGGGAGGATATCGCCAATCCCCCTCTGCTTGCAAAATCGACGTATCTTCCCGAAGATTTTTCGTTGTTGAGAGGTCGCAAACTTGAAATAATTGAGGGTGATGCAGAAATTTGTCCTGGGATACGCTTACGTTTTTCCGGAGGACACACCCGAGGTCATCAGTTGGTGGAAATTTGTTCCGGGGAGAGGGTCGCTGTGCATATGGGAGATCTCTACCCAACACATTTTCATACCAACCCCTTATGGGTGACGGCTTATGATAATTTCCCAATGGAAGTGATAACCAGAAAGATTGAGTTCTTTTCTGAATATTCATTGCAAAACAGCTGGTTTACCTTCTATCACGATCCCTTCGTCAGAGCGTGCCGTATGGATCGTCAGCATCAGGTGAGTGAAACCTGGCCGACTCCTTTGTCCCAAGCCGTGCCTGATATGCAGAGGAGTTAGAGAAAAAACCAGAGCATTTTTTTAATGTTTAGTCGGCGATGGCGGGATATGTTGATCTCGGAAAGATCGTAATCGAAAAACAGGAAAATCTTATGAAAAGAACTGGGTTTGTTTATGATGAAAGATTTTTGTTACACCAAACGGGCGCGTACCATCCTGAAACTTCTGAGAGGTTGAAGGCTATCCACAAAGGGCTCGAAAATTCTGGAATAATTGAGAAATTGACTCGGGTTGAGGCTGCAAGAGCAAATCAAAGATGGATAGAAACAGTCCACAATATCCGTTATATTTTGCGGTTCGATGAGGCATGTATTTCCGGTTTCAACGAATTTGAACATCCGGATAATGCTATTTGCCGAGACAGCTTTGATACAGCGTTTCTGGCAGTCGGCGGCGTTCTTAAGGCGATCGACGCGGTCATGAAAGGCGAAGTGGATAATGCCTTTTGTGCAGTGCGTCCTCCGGGACATCATGCCGAAGTGGACAAGCCCATGGGGTTTTGCTATTTCAACAACGTGGCCATCGGGGCACGGTATCTGCAAAAGGAATATGGTGTCGAACGGGTGGGGATAATAGATTTTGATGTCCATCACGGCAACGGCACGCAGCATATCTTTGATAATGATCCAACGGTATTTTATTATTCAATTCATGAGCATCCTTCTTTTGCATATCCGGGAACAGGCCGTGAATTTGAAGTGGGAATAGGTGAGGGAGAAGGGTATACGGTCAACTCTCCGGTTCTCCCCGGAAGAGGGGACGATGAGTACAAGCGATTGATCATGCAGGATTTGGTTCCCGCCTTTAAGAAATTCAACCCGGAATTCATTTTGCTGTCGGCCGGCTTTGATGCCCATGAAAGCGATATGATGTCCGGGACCAATCTTTCCACCGAAGGGTATGATTTTATTTCCGAGGTCATAATGAATTTGGCCAATCGTTGTGCAAACGGTCGAATAGTTTCCGTCCTTGAGGGCGGTTATAATCTCGATATTTTGCCTCTTTTGGTAGAGAATCATATCAGGTTCTTGGCGGATCTCAAGTAGCAGCCATGCTTTAGCCATTTCCCGGTAAATTTTGAAAATATTAAAGAAAATATGGAGGTTATATGTTTGTAAGTGAGAGAATGTCGAAAGATCTGATCACGGCTGGTCCGGACATGACGATATACGAGGCCAAAATGATAATGACGGAAAAGGGCATCCGCCATTTACCGATTATTGATAGTGTCGGTAAACTCCTAGGCATAGTCACCGACCGTGATGTTCGCGACGCCATGCCTTCCACGCTTTTGAAGAAAGTGGATTACGATATCACCCTGGCAAAGATCATGAATTTTCCGGTTCGGGATATCATGACCAAAAACCCCTTGACCATTTATGCATACTATACCATCCAGGACACCTTGTTGATGATGCAGAAAAAGAAGGTCGGGGCCTTGCCGGTAGTCGACCAGGAAGGTTATCTGAAGGGTATCCTTTCGACCCGCGACCTACTGAGATCCTTCGTCAATGTCCTGAATATTGACGAGCCGGGCTGTCTACTGTGCATTATTGTCAAAGAAAAACAGGGTCAAATGAAGAGGATAGTTGATATAATTACAGAAGAAAAGATTTCACTGGGCAGCGTGCTGGTAGCCAGGGTTTGGGACAAGGAAAAAAGGGCAATTTTTCCTTACCTTCTGACCAACAATGTAATAAATGTGAAGAAGAAACTCCTGGAGAATGGCTTTGAGTTGATTGATCCGATGCAATGGTATCTTGATCAATTGCCGCAAAAGGCCTAAAGGCTCCGATCGCACGGCGGCAATGGTGATGCAGACTTAGCAGTCGGACGGGCAGGGCTTGTGAGCCGACCCGATCCCACCAAAGAGCTACAATTTGGCCATCTTGTTTACAGCAGACGAGACTGCTATGCCGCCGCTTCCCGTGTAACTTTCATGATTTTTTTCGATGTGGGAAAGCTGGTAGAGATAATTGACCATCATTCCTGCCGATTGTCCGATGCCTTTCTCGGAAAGATCTGCAGCCCAGTTGATCCGCTCAATTTTCGCACCGTTTGACAAATGGAAATGGCTTACTCTGTCAAAAGCTTGGAGATTTTTCTTGGCGGAGAGAAGATAGCTCGCGCAAAGTCGAAGAAGGATCGGTTTCAGGGGGTGGGGACTATCTTCTTTCAGGTGTTCTTTGAGATTATCAATGGCTGTAAAGAAGAATTCTTTTGCATCGCTTCCTCTGGCCATTTCCTTTAGGAGTTTTAACTCCCGCTCGGAGAATACCAGTTTCTCCGGATGTTTTCGGAGGTAGGTCAGGAAGCCGGGGATCGGCGAGAGCGTGGAAAAAGTCTTGAGGTTAGGGAGCTTGGCGCTCAAATCCTTGACCACATTTTTGATCAAAAAATTTCCAAAACCAACTCCGGCAAGACCAGCCTGGCAATTGGAGATGGAATAAAATATCGCACAATCGGCTTGGCCCTGCGGGAGCGTCGGTTTGCTTTCATCAAGCAGGTCGTGAATGTTTGCGGCGATACCATTGACCAGGGCGACCTCGACAAAGATAAGCGGTTCCTGCGGCATGCGTGGATGAAAGTATGCAAAGCAGCGTCTATCCTCCCGCAGCCGGTTCTTCAGGTCTTGCCAGGATTTGATGGCATGGACTGCCTCATATTTGATGAGTTTTTCAAGCAGTGTCGCTGGAGTTTCCCAGGTGATGCGCTGCAGATCGAGAAAACCGACATCAAACCAGGAAGAAAGCAGGCCGAGAATATCCTGATCAAGCGACTTAAGTGCCGGGTCTCCGGCGGTGAGAGGCAGGAGTTCTGCCCGGAGGTCGACAAGAAATTTTACTCCTTCTTGCAATCCATTGAATTGTCGGAGTAGTTGTGTTCGTGGAGGGATGAGCATCTGGCGCAAGGCATGATTCGATTGTCGTTGTTCCGCCGGTCCTGAACCTTGTGAACGTGCGGCTATTGCGGCTTCAACAGCTTCGTTGTTGACATCGTATTCTTTGCTCAGCAGCTGGAGAAAACGTTTGCGGCCTTGTGAATTCAGTACTAAATAGGTTTCTCCCAGTTCCGCTGCTCTGGTCCGGGCAGAAACCTCTCCTCCCCGACCCTCCAGACAGGCATTAATTCTTGCCCGGAGCTTTTCTACATCCCCGTCCGGCAGGTCGGCATCAACGGAATTTTTTAGGGCTGTCTGGTCACCAAGTGGCCAGATAAGGCGCATCCTGCGTAAAGTTCTGTCCCATAAAGGCTCTTCCCGTTCAAACATGAAATCTCCTGAAATGAAAACGAATAAAGAAGAAGGTTCGTTCCTGGTATTATTTTACACTGGCGAAAAAGATTGTCGCTGAGTAGATATATCCTATCATTACCAGAAGGTAAGTACAATTACGAAAAAAAAGCAGACCTGTCGTCGAAAAAACTGCAAGCGTTGGTGGCTTATCCGCTGTGTACACTCACACTCTTATGATGGCATGAAAACAAAACTGAAAGGCATGCTTGTTACTTTATTGGCCATAACCCTAGCCGGCACCAACCTATGTGCGCAGACCAGGGAACAGCTGACAAAAGATGCCGAGAGCGGGCATGCTGCGGCTCAAACAGGTTTAGCAAAAATGTATCTGGAGGGATTTGATGGCGAGAAGAATGTGGCAAAGGCCTTCTCATGGTATCTTAAGGCGGCAAGAAACGGCGATGTCGATGCTCAGGGGAAAGTGTCGACTATGTATTTTTTGGGTGAAGGAGTGGCAAAGGATGAAAAGAAATCGTTTTACTGGACCAAAATGTCTGCCGAGTCAGGTGTGGCCAGTGCTCAATACAACTTGGCGATTATGTACGAGAATGCTACGGGAACCGAGAAATCAACGGATTTAGCATTCATAAATTATAGCAAGGCTGCGAGCCAGGAATATGTTTTGGCGCAAAAAGCCCTCGCGTGGAAATATAACAAAGGAATCGGTGTTCCTCAGGACAACGTCAAGGCCGCCATGTGGTATGAAAAATCAGCGGAAAACGGAGATCCTTCCGGCCAGTATAATATCGGCAGAATGTTTGCCAAAGGTGAGGGAGTAGAAAAAGACGAACAAAAGGCCTTTTTTTGGTGGAAAAAGTCAGCAGAACAGGGTTTTGTGTTGGCGCAGAGCAGAATAGGTTTCTGTTACGCGCAAGGCCTTGGGATAGCCCGTGACGTCACAAAGGCTTACAGCTGGTGGGCGAAGGCGGCTGATGGGGGGAGCCAGGTGGCTAAGAAAAATCTGGAAATTCTTTGTCGGAACAGTCCGGAAGTTTGCATATCACCAAACCAAGTCAACTGAAGTGGGTGGCTGCCGAAATCCACGCTAAAAATTATTTTATTTTCGCCAATTTTGTCTGAAAAAATCCTCAAGAAAACTCTTCCTCCAGCCATCTGTTTGGCGGAGTTGTTGGGATGCCTCAGTTTTTTTGGCGTTAAGCGTTGTTACGAGCATTTTCAGCTCCGAGGCGTTGCCGATCAATCCCGGTGCAATGCCCAGCACTCCGGCCTTGAGGTGTATCAGGTTGTTGAGTTTTTCCAGGGCCTCTCGGTCTGTTTGACTGAGCCTTATCGGCCGCTCCAGCGCGGGGTAGCTGTCCACAGGTTGGCTGAGGGTGGTTTCGACAATGGCGGTGATAGTTTTACCGTATTTGGCCGTGGCATTGTCGGAAAGACCGCATCGAGACTTTTGTTCTTCAAGGGTCGTTGGTTTTTGTTTGGCTAACTCAACCAGGACGACGTCTTTGATGACATGCCCGCGGGGACGGTCGATTTTTCTCGCCATGCCGTCACGCCACGTGGAAAGATTCTTGAGGATGGCCAGTCCCGGTCGGTCAAGGGCACTGCTGCCCCTGATCTTCAGATAGCGTTCATCGGCAGGTGGCCCGCAATAGGTGGCAGGATTATTGAGCAGATTCAGCTCTTCCTGTAACCAGGATTTAATTTTCGGGCCAATAATTCGAGTGAGCAGGAGGATTCTTGCAGCTCGCAGGTAGCGGACGTCATCAAGAGCATAGCGTACCTGCTCGTCGGTCAGAGGACGTTGACACCAGTTGGTACGGGTTTCTTCCTTTGCCAGTTCAATGTCGAGCAACTCTTTCACCAGATTGCCGAGGGAGAGAGTTGCCGGAAGGTTTGAAAATCCGGCAGCGAGCCGGGTATCAAAGATATTTTGGGGAGTGGCACCCGTAGCCCTTTGGAGAATCGCCAGATCTTGGGGTGCATCATGAAAAATTTTCACCACCCTTCGGTCGCAAAGCAGCTGCCCCAGAGCCTTGAGGTTTTTGATGGCGATGGGGTCGATGAGATAACAATCTTCATCGGAGAGTGCGATTTGAATAAGACCAAGCTGTGGATAATATGTTCTTTCCCAGACAAATTCGGTGTCCAGTGCGACAGTATCGGTTTGTCTAACCCGGGCAACCAGAATTTCTAGATCGGCCTCGTTTTGAATAAGAGTGCTAAGTTTTTCCATGGTATTGAATGAGTGGTGGTGAGGAGCGAAGGAAAACTGTTATGGCTCATATTTGCTGTCTTTGTTTTAATACTATGGCCGCCTGCGGCTCATAACTCGATCCCGGTAACACACTGCATAAAAAGACACAATGGACAAGAAAAAACAAGAAATATTCTTCTTTTAGGGTGTTTATTTAAATTATTCCTTTTAATATGCCAGGAACTTGCTGCAAAAAGGGCCGGATCCTTGGAGGGAAAATGCTGTTTTATATCTTGAAAAGGTTTTTTTTGATGATTCCCACCCTCTTCGGGGTAATGGTGATCACCTTTGCGATTACCCAGTTTGTTCCGGGAGGCCCGGTTGAAAAGATGATCGCCCAGATAGAGGGTTTCAATAAGGCCGGCGGCGAGGTACGGGCCGAGTCATCAGGAATGTATCGCGGGGATTCCGGTCTTGATAGCGAAAAGATCGCCCAGCTGAAAAAGCTCTATGGTTTTGATCAGCCGCCAATCAACCGGTTTTTCTCCATGATGAAAAGCTATATCGCTTTCGACTTCGGCACCTCCTACTATTATCACCGAAGTGTTTTTGACCTGGTGGTTTCACGAATGCCTGTTTCCATGTCTCTAGGCTTATGGAGTTTTTTTATTGTCTATGGGGTTTGTATTCCTTTAGGAATAAAAAAAGCGATCTCTGATGGTTCGAAGTTTGATCTTATCAGCTCCACTATCATCCTTGTTGGCTATGCCATTCCCGGATTTGTTCTCGGGGTTTTGTTGGTGGTACTGTTTGGCGGAGGGAGCTTCTGGTCGGTCTTTCCTCTTCGCGGCCTCGTTTCCGACAACTGGAGTGAGCTCGGCCTGGGGATGCAGATCCTTGATTATCTCTGGCATATGGTCCTGCCGGTTACGGCCGGGGCTGTCGGCAGTCTTGCGGTAATGACCATGCTCACAAAAAATTCCTTTCTTGAAGAAATCCGCAAACAATATGTTCTGACCGCACGAGCCAAGGGTCTTTCAGAACAACAGGTGCTGTATAAGCATGTGTTCAAGAATGGTATTATTCCAATAATCACAGGATTTCCCGGCTATTTTATTGCCTCTTTTTTTACCGGTAGCCTACTGATCGAAACGATTTTTTCGCTTCAGGGCATGGGTTTGCTCGCCTATGAATCAGTTTTAAATCGTGACTACCCGGTGGTGCTTGGCACCCTCTACTTTTTCACCATTATTGGTCTTATATGCAGATTATTGTCAGATTTGAGTTATGTACTCGTTGATCCCCGTATAAGTTTTGAGAGTGTAGATGCCTAGTTTACCTCCGGGAGGAAGGCTGAATGTAGCCTTAAGCAAACGCCGGGATAAAACCTGGCAACGCTTCAAGAGAAACAAACGAGGGTATTACAGCCTTATCTTCTTTTTGGTCTTTTTTAGTCTCTGCCTGGCGGCGGAGATTATCAGTAATGATCTTCCGCTAGTTATCGGCTATGAAGGAAAGGTCTATTTCCCGATTTTTATTTCCTATCCTGAGACCACGTTCGGCGGCGACTTCGAGACGGAGTCGGACTATAAGGATCCGTTCATGATGGAGAAGTTGCATCGACCCGGAAACTGGATTGTCTTTCCCCTCAATAAGCACAGTTATAATAGCATTAACCAAGAGATTTCCGGTCCAGTACCATCGCCACCGACGTGGGACAACCTGCTCGGGACAGACGACCGCGGCCGCGATGTCTTGGCACGCATTATCTATGGGTTTCGCTTGAGCGTTCTTTTCGGACTGGCCCTTACTCTGGTTGGAACCACGGTTGGTATTGTTGCTGGCGCTGTTCAAGGCTATTTCGGCGGTCGAACCGACCTGTGGATGCAGAGAATTATCGAGATATGGGGCGCCATGCCAGAGCTTTATCTGTTGATAATTTTCGCCTCTATTTTCAAACCCAGTTATACATTGTTATTATTGTTGCTGTCCCTCTTCAGTTGGATGGGTTTGTCGGACTATGTGCGTGCGGAATTTTTAAAGGGCAGGAACCTTGATTATGTCAAGGCCGCCAAAGCCCTGGGTGTCGGGAACGTGACGATCATGAGGCGACATCTCTTGCCAAACGGCATGACTCCGGTTATCACCTTCCTGCCCTTTCGGGTTTCTGCGGCGATCCTTGCCCTCACCAGCCTTGACTTTCTCGGCCTTGGTGTACCGCCTTCCACCCCCAGCCTCGGGGAACTGCTTGCCCAAGGAAAAGGCAATCTTGAGGCATGGTGGCTTTCGCTTGCGGCATTTTCGGTGCTTGTCGGCACCTTAGTGTTGCTTATTTTCATCGGCGAAGCGTTACGCGGAACCTTTGATCCGAGGAGAAAATAGCGCGCATGATTTACGCCTGGGAGGTGAACAGTGAGCTGTGATAAGTATGGAAACTATCATTTCTGTTGCTTGCCCTTCTGGTAATAATTACCGGGCATTGACTTCTTGGCAAGCAGAGAATATGGTAGGGCGCATCTGGTACGACGCAGGGCTCTTTCTCGCTCAGTTCACTTTTTGTATCGGCGTTGCGGAACGCCACCACTATGAATGGTAATCCCATAACAAACCTTGGTAATACCGGGTTGTATATTGTCACCGATATCGGGAAAATGGCGATTTTCCTGCTGAAGGCTCTTCGTGGAGCCTTCAGACACCCATTTAGGCTGAGAGAGCTTGTGCGCCAGGTGCATTTCATCGGCGTTGGTTCACTGGCAGTAATCTTTTTTACCGCTGCCTCGACAGGTATGGTGCTCGGCCTGCAAGGATACTACTCGTTAAACAAATTCGGAGCTGAGGGAATGCTTGGGTCGGCTGTTGCGTTGACCCTTATTATGGAACTTGGCCCCGTCCTTACCGCCCTCATGGTGGCCGGAAGGGCCGGTTCAGCCATGTGTGCAGAGATCGGTATAATGAGAATTTCCGAGCAGATCGATGCCTTAGACTGCATGGCAATCGACCCTTTTCGCTATTTCATCACTCCCAAATTTCTGGCTACTTTGATTTCAGTGCCGCTGCTGACGGCGGTGTTTGATGTGGTAGGCATTGCCGGTGGCTATGTGGTCGGAGTCGGGCTCAAGGATGTCAACCCCGGCAGTTTTATCCAGGGCATGCAGACGAGTGTAACCAATCATGATATCCAATTGGGGATAATTAAATCGTTTGTCTTTGCTCTGCTTGTTGTTTGGATTTGCACAGGTCGAGGTTTTTTTGTTCGAGAGATTCGTGGTGCCGGTTT
>JAABQY010000041.1 GCA_011391225.1 Desulfobulbaceae bacterium
TCTGCACCGCCTTAAAGGCTTTACCGTCCGGGATGCCGCCGCCGATGTCAAAGACTATGTCGCGAAGAGGCATGCCCATGGGAATCTCGATCAGACCGGTATTGACGATTTTCCCGGCAAGGGCGAAGACCTTTGTTCCTTTACTCTTTTCCGTACCGATGCCGGCAAACCACTTGCCGCCTTTGCGGATTATCGGCGGAATGTTGGCAAAGGTCTCGACGTTGTTGATAAGGGTCGGATGCTCCCACAGACCGTATTCCGCCGGGAACGGCGGCCGCGGCCGTGGCCTGCCCATACGCCCTTCGATGGAGGCGATGAGGGCGGTTTCTTCGCCGCAGACAAAAGCCCCGGCACCCAGGCGCACCTTGATATTGAAGCTGAAGTTGGTATTGAAGATATTGTTGCCGAGGATGCCCATGCGTTCCGCCTGGGTAAGTGCCAGCCGCACCCGTTTGACGGCCAGCGGGTATTCGGCCCGGACATAGATAAAGCCCTGGCTCGCCCCGGTGACGTAGCCGGCAATCGCCATGCCTTCAATAACCCGGTGCGGATCGCTTTCCAGGACACTGCGGTCCATGAAGGCCCCTGGATCGCCCTCGTCGGCATTGCAGATGACAAACTTGGTCGAGTCGACGGTTTTCGCCACCGTCGTCCACTTCAGACCGGTCGGAAACCCCGCCCCGCCCCTGCCGCGCAGGCCGCTCTCGACCACCTGGCCAAGCGCTTCCTGGCGGGTCATCTGGGTGAGGGCCAGGTACAATCCTTCATAGCCGTTTTCGGTGATGTATTCTTCAATACGCTCGGGATCGATACGGCCGCAATTCTCAGAAACAATGCGCAGCTGCCGCTTGAAAAACGCCGAATCATCCGGACACAGCAAACGACCGACGGGACTGCCGCCGAGGGCCTCAATAATGTCGGCGACATCGCCAACCTTCACACCCTGGTAGAATTGCCCCCCCGCCTCCATGGCTATGAGCGGTCCGGCCGTGCACAGGCCAAGGCAGCCGACACCCTTGACCTGGCACCAGTTGTCAAGGCCCCGCTTGCCGACCTCTCGCGCCAAGGCGTCTTTCACCGCGCCGCTGCCGCAGGACAGGCAACCGGCCGCAACACAGACATGGATACGATGCTGGAAGCCCTGCTGCGTATCCTGTTCGATTTTGGCTATTTGGTGAAGATCTTCAATATTTAAGGTCATCGCCACCTCCCTATTTTCTCAAGGACGGTATCGACATTAAGTTTTCCGGACACCTCACCGTCAAAAACTCCGGCCGGGGCAAGCCCGCAGGAACCAAGGCAGCGGGCAACGAGGAGAGAAACCTTGCCGTCTGGGGTTGTTTCACCGGAGGCTATGCCGACCTTCTTGCGGATATCGCCGAGGATTGCTCCGGACCCGCCAATGTAACAGGCGGTGCCCAAGCAGATGACACAGGTATGCTCGCCCGGAGGTTTCAAGGTGAAAGAGCTGTAGAAGGTGGCTACCGCATAGACCCTGCTGAGCGGTACACGCAGGGTCGCGGCGACGTGTTTCAGGACACCTTCTTCGAGATAACCGAAAGATTCCTGAACCGCGTGCAGCGTTTCAATTAAGGCGTGGGATTCATTCCTGTAGAGTTTCATGGTCCGGTTTACCATGCGTAACCGGTGATCTTCAGGATGCTTTGCGGGCGCGGACTCCCGTTCGGGACTTGCACTTTCTTCCTTCATAATCGATTCTCCTTAAAGTTGAAAAATAAGGGGACACCATACTCATTTTGATCTTGACAATAACCATCGCTGTCAGTAAGATCCTCCCATGCCCAGAATTGCCCGCATAATTGCCCCCGGTATTCCGCATCACATAACCCAGCGTGGAAATCGGCGAATGGAGACATTCTTCTGTGATGAAGACTACCAGGCATACTTGGCCCTCATGGCCGAGTGGTGCCGAAAGTTCAATGTATCGGTTTGGTGTTACTGCCTGATGCCAAACCATACCCATCTCATTGCCGTGCCGGAAACAGAAGAGGGTCTGCGTGTGGCAATTGGTGAGGCGCATCGCCGATACTCCGCCATGGTAAATCGCCGAGAAAAATGGACCGGCCATCTCTGGCAGGGTAGATTTTCTTCGTTCCCGATGGATGAAGCATATCTTCTAGCCGCCGCCAGATACATCGAGATGAATCCCGTTCGGGCAAATCTCACCCCTGACCCATACACCTGGAGATGGAGCAGCGCCAAGGCCCATGTCGATGGCTCCGATGATATTTTAGTAAAGGTTTCTCCTCTTCTGCAGATAGTTGGCGACTGGAAGCTGTTTCTGAGGGATACGGACGAAGAGGATGCGAATAAGATTCGTGGCCATGAACGTACAGGTCGAGCATTAGGATCGGATTCGTTTCTCGAATCACTTGAGCTGTCTTTGATGCGAGCAGTGAAACCACGAAAAGCTGGACGAAAGAAGAAAGTGGATAAATAATTATGATGCTTCTCTATTTCTCTGATGAAAGGCTTCATTGATTTTTTTCAACCTTAAGTCCAGATGTGGTGTTTTTCATGGCCTGCACCAGATCCCGGGTTGTTTTCGGAGGCGGTGGAAAATCTCCCTTGGTTTCCATGGCAATAGCCCCTTCCGGGCAGCCGGTAGCACAGACACCACAGCCGAAGCATCGATCAAGGTTGACTGCAAATTGGTTAGCGGCTTCCATTGTCAGTGCCTCCGGAGGGCAGCGTTCGACACACAGACCACAAGCGGTGCAGAGATCCCTGTCAAAGCCCGGCACAAATCCCGAGTTGAATACCAGACCGGGTTTTGGCTGTTTGAGGACATTGCCAACAACCTCGCAATGCCAGCGATCGCAGTTGCACATGAAATCGATCTCTTCAGAGGTATTCCGGCTCATATGGATAAGGCCGGCCCCTTCACAGCTGGTGATGATTTCCCTGGCTTCCTCTTTGTTTACCCTTCGCCCGCCTAATCGTTCGGTGATGTTCTCGGCGAGCTCGCCAAACCACATGCAGACCCCGACCGGCATGCCATGCAGATCCTCGTTGCGCAATTTAGCCGCCTGACGGCAATAGCAGGCGCCAATGCCGATGGCATCGTACTTATCGATATAGGTCATAACCTGATCATAGGTGTGGATTTTATTGCCGAACTTTATCTTTTGGGAAACAGTGATAACTCGAGTCAGAGGAAAGCCAATCTTTTCAACCCCGAGAGTTGCGTCGTGGGCCTTTTTGTAGGCCTGAATCAGGTGGGCGATTGTTCTTTCCCGCTCGCTCTCTCCGCTGCCGATAAACAGAAATTCAAAGATACCGGGCATGAAGGGCAGGCCTCGGTAGAGTACCTTGCCTCCGCTTTTGGTAATTCCGCACAATCCTTTGCCGGCCATGCCCTCGAGAATGGCCATAACCTCCTGCTTTTTGCGGTTGGTTTTGGCGGTGATCTCATCAACCGATGCAGGCTTGCGTGTCAGCACATTATTGATTTCTGCTTCCTGCGGCTGAAAGACGGTTTCAACAAGCGTAAAAAATTCGGGAATGTCATGGCCGGCATAAGGTCCACCCCTTCCTTTCAGAACCTCAAGCAAATCTCTGTATACTTTCGATGGCATGGCTGATTTCCCTTGTTTTCGTGTTGAGGGTATCTCATTCTTCTTGCCTGTAATCTACTTGATTCCAATTAGATTGTATGCAAGCAATCTATGCGCACAAATGTCAATGGTAGCATGTATCAGTAATTTTGAAAATCGTGATTTTAATCAGAGAGGGCAATGGAAACCAAGGCGGCCATATTCATTCACCAACAAGGGGAGTTTCTGCAACTGGCTGCCGGGCTGGAAAAAGTCTCCGCACCAGAACAAAAAACAAAGGTATAAAGAAAACCGCCAAAAAGGTCGCGGTAAACATGCCGCCAATGACGCCGGTGCCGATGGCATTCTGGGCCCCGGAACCGGCGCCGGTACTGAGTGCCAGAGGCAGAACTCCGAGGATAAAGGCCAGTGATGTCATAATGATAGGCCTGAGCCGCAGCCGCGAAGCCTCCATGGTGGCCTGCATCAGGCCGACCCCGTGGCTCATTTGTTCCTTGGCGAATTCAACGATAAGGATGGCATTTTTGGCCGTGAGACCGATGATCGTCAGGAGCCCCACCTGAAAATAGACGTCATTAGCCAAACCCCGCATGCTTGTGGCCAAAAGTGCACCGATGACCCCAAGGGGAATTACCAGCAAAACCGAAAAGGGAATGGCCCAGCTTTCATAAAGGGCCGCCAGACAGAGAAAGACCACCAGCACCGAAATGGCGTACAGGGCCGGGGCCTGGGAGCCGGACATGCGCTCCTGGTAAGAAAGCCCGGTCCACTCATAGCCGATACCGGGCGGCAGCTTGGCGGCTAACTCCTCCATCACCAGCATCGCCTCTCCGGAGCTTTTGCCGGGTGTCGGTTGACCGAGAATCTCCATCGACGGCAGACCGTTGAACCGTTCCAGCCTAGGCGATCCATAGCTCCAACGCCCTTGGGAAAATGCCGAAAACGGCACCATTTTGCCGCTCTGATTGCGAACATGCCACATAAACAGATCTTCCGGCAGCATGCGGTACGGGGCGTCCGCCTGGAGATAAACCTTCTTGGTGCGACCGCGATCAATGAAGTCATTGACATAGGAACCGCCCCAGGCAAGGGCGATGGTATCATTGATGTCGGTCATCGACAGCCCCAGTGCTCCGGCGCGTTGTTCATCAACATCGACCCGGTATTCAGGATTGTCGTTCTGACCGTTGGGGCGCACGCCCATCAATCGCGGATCCTGCGACGCCATGCCCAGCAGTTGGTTGCGTGCCGCAAGCAGCTGCTCATGCCCCAACCCGGCCCGATCCTGCAGCTGGAAATTAAAGCCGGTGGCGGAACCCATCTCAATAACCGCCGGTGGCGCAAAAGCAAATACCATGGCGTCACGAATACCTGAAAAGGCCCCCATCGCCCTTCCGGCGATAGCCTTCACTTTCAGGGCAGGGCTTTTTCGCAGTTTCCAGTCTTTTAATTTAGCAAAAGCCAGGCCGTTATTTTGCCCACGACCGGCATAACTGAATCCGGCTACGGTGAACACCGCATCCACTGCATCTTTTTCATTTTCCAAAAAATGCCGACGCACCTGATCCAGCACCTTCAGGGTCCGTTCCTGGGTTGCCCCGGCGGGCAGCTGGACAAGGGTCAAGAGAATACCTTGGTCTTCATCGGGCAGGTAGCCGGTAGGCAAGCGAAGAAAAAGATAGCCCATGCCGCCAAGGAGCAGCAGGTAGATCAGCAGATATCGCGTGCTGGTAACAAGAACTCTGCCGACTATCGACTGATAAAGACCGCTGCTGCGATTATAGAGCTTATTAAAGACCCGAAAAAACCACGAAAACCAGCCGGATTCGGCGGCTACATGGCCTTTGGCCACAGGCTTTAAGAGGGTGGCACAGAGGGCTGGGGTCAGGATCAAGGCCACAAACACCGAGAGGACCATGGCCGAGACGATGGTGATCGAAAACTGCCGGTAGATGACCCCGGTTGAACCGCCGAAAAAGGCCATCGGGACAAGCACCGCCGAAAGGACCAGGGCAATACCTACGAGAGCACCGGTGATCTGGTGCATCGATTTCTGCGTCGCCGCTTTGGGGGAAAGGCCCTCTTCCGACATCAACCGCTCGACGTTCTCCACCACGACGATGGCATCGTCGACCAAGAGGCCGATGGCCAGAACCATGGCAAACATGGTCAGGGTATTGATCGAAAAACCACAGACCGACAAGACCCCGAAGGTGCCGAGCAGTACAACCGGCACGGCAATGGTTGGAATGAGAGTTGCCCGGAAGTTCTGGAGAAAAAGAAACATCACTAAAAAAACCAGGACAATAGCTTCAGCCAGGGTGATGAGAACCTCTTCGATGGAAATCTTCACAAAGGGCGTGGTGTCGTATGGAAAGACAAATTTCATACCCGCCGGGAAAAATTGTGCCAGTTCTGCAACTTTGGCTTTTACCCGTTCGGCGGTTGCCAGGGCATTGGCTCCGGCAGCCAGTCGTATCGCCATGCCCGCTGCCGGGTAACCGTTATAAGCCCCGACCGAATCATAATTTTCACTGCCCAGTTCAACTCGTGCAACATCCCCGAGCGTTACCAGGGAACCATCGTTGTTGCTGCGCAGCGGAATTGCTTCGAATTGCGACGGCGTGCGCAGCAGGGTGCCGGCGGTAACCGCAACATTCAGCTGCTGGCCTGCAGCCGCCGGGGTTTTGCCGAGCTGACCGGCAGAGACCTGCATGTTATTGCTTTTAAGGGCCTGTCGCACATCCATCGGAGTGAAGCCGAAGCTTTTCAAGCGGTGCGGATCGAGCCAGATGCGCATCGCATACTGCGCGCCGAAGGTCGAAACCTCGCCGACGCCACTGGTCCGGCTGATAATATCCATAACATTGGCAACAGCGTAGTCGGTCAGATCGTAGCGGGTCATGCTGCCATCTTCCGAATAAAAGCCGATAATCAAGAGGAAGTTCCGCGTTGACTTGGTGACCTGAATGCCTTGCTGCTGCACGACCTGGGGTAAAAGCGGGGTTGCCAGCTGTAATTTGTTCTGGACCTGTACCTGGGCGATATTCGGATCGGTTCCCGCCGCGAAGGTCAGAGTAATGGTTATGTACCCAGAGGAATCACTGGTCGATGACATGTAGGTCAAGCGGTCGATACCGTTCATCTTCTGTTCGATGATCTGGGTGACGGTGTCTTCGACGGTTTTCGCCGAGGCGCCGGGATAGACGGCATTGATGGCAATCTCCGGCGGGGCGATTGCCGGGTATTGCGATACCGGCAGAGTCCGAATAGCCAGCACGCCACCAAGCATGATAATAATGGCGATGACCCAGGCAAAAATCGGCCTGTTGATGAAAAACTGAGCCATGATCTTCTCCCTTAGTACCTTAGAAATTCGTTTCTTGTTTTTAAAAACGAATTTCGTGAAGGTACTTATCCCGTTTATCGGGGTTAATTCTTAACAGTAGTCGGTTGAGAAGCCGCTGCGGCCGGTGCGCTGTCAATAACCGTAACCTTCACCGCTTGTCCAGGTCTTGCCTTCTGCACACCCTCAACTATCAGACGGTCGCCCTTTTTCAGACCCTCGCTCACCAGCCATTTGTCGCCGATGGCCCGATCCACCCTGAGGATGCGGGTCTCCACCTTGTCGCCTTCGCCAACCACCATGCCGACCGCCCTGCCGGCCGGATCATGGCTGACACCCTGCTGGGGCACCAGGATCGCCTGTTCTTTGACCCCCGTCTCAAGGATGGCGTGAACGAACATTCCCGGCAGCAGCAGTTGTTCCGGGTTGGCAAAGACGGTGCGCAGGGTCACCGAGCCGGTACCCTGATCAACGCTCATTTCGGAAAACTTCAACACCCCGGAAATCGGATAGGGCGTGCCGTCTTCAAGTATCAGGCTGACTTTAGCCTCCCCGGCATTGCTCAGCTGGAGTTCGCCCGCGGCTAGGGCCCGTTTGAGATTGAGCATGTCGACGCTCGGCTGGCTGACGTCGACGAAGACTGGATCGAGCTGTTGGATTGTTGCCAGAGGTGCCTGCTGTCCGGCGGTCACCAGGGCACCGGTGGTCACCGACGAGCGACCGATGCGGCCGGTTATCGGGGCGGAAATCCGCGTATAGGCCAGATTGATTTCGGTGCTCTGCAGGGCTGCTTTGGCGGCTTCGACGTCGGCCTCGGCCTGTTTCAGAACGGCAAAGGCATCGTCATAATCCTGACGACTCACCGCCTCGGCGCCGCGCAGATCTTTTAAGCGCTTTTCCTTGAGCTGGGCTGAGATGAGATGGGCCTCGGCGCGGGCAAGAGCAGCCTTGGCACCGGCACCTGCCGCCTGGTAGGTCGCCGGATCAATCTGATACAAAACCTGCCCAGCTTTGACATCCGAGCCCTCGGTAAAGAGTCGTTCCTTGATGATGCCGCTGACCTGCGGCCGAACTTCGGCGACCAGATTGGCGGCGATCCGACCCGACAGCTTCATGGTCATCGGCAGCCGCTGAGTGTCAACCACGGTCACGCCGACGCTCGGAGGACCGGCCGGGGGTTTTTGTCCTGGCGTATTGTTTTTTTTCTCACAACCGCTGCCCAGCAGCAACCCGGCCGTGAGCAACACGGCCATGGCAAGGAGTTTATGTGTATTTGCGATGTGCATGGATACCTCTATTTGGTTTTAAGGCACGAATGGCCGTGCCATTTATTATTGTGACAGGCGAAGAACATCGGGGCGACGTTTCTCAACCAGCTGCTTCTATTTCTTCAGTCCCTCCCAGCATGCCTCGATGGTTCTTGCCATCAGAGCGTCGTCGAGCACAATAAAACCAAGCACATGGTCCCGCGTTACAGCGAGAAGCGGGCCGAAGGACAGGGCAAAAAGAACGGGGAGCGGGAGATCTTTGATAACCTGACCAGCCACCCCTTCGACAAAAAGTTCCCGGTAGGCATCGCGTTTTTCAGTTCGGCCGAGAAGCTTCTCGCGTCGCAAGGCCACTCCATAGGGCGAATTGAAAAACTGTTCCAGATAGCGAAAATACAGGGGATGTATGATGAAATAGCGAAGCAGCGCCATGCTCAGATGAAGAAACCGCTCTCGAATCGGCTGCTTTTCGATATAGCCTTCGAGAAGACAGGGCAGGATTTTCGCTTCGATTTCCCTGTAGAGTTCGGTAATGAGGACATCCTTATTGGCAAAATAGCGGTAGATCGTCCCGGCGCCCACCCCGGCCCGGCTGGCGATCATCGCCATGGGGGCGGCGTGGAACCCTTGTTCGGCGATGAGTTCAAGGGCGGCGTGGATGATTTCCGTGCGTTTTTCCAGTTTAATCATTGGTCACCTGCATTGAGTTTCGGAATGAACGTTCATTCCTATACCGCTTGCCGGTTGCCACCGCAACAACTATCTTTCCCTTTCCACGCAAACCTACATCTGTGGTGGCTTATCCGAGATTCTTCCCGACTTCTTGCCAGTTAACCACCTTGACTCCGCTCTGGCGATAACTGTCGGACCCGCCATAGATAAATACCGGCTCCTAAATTTCCACATAGTTGCCGAGTTCGATAACCCGGTCCGGAGGCAAATCGAAAAACGACGAGGCGAGGGCGACAATGCCGTGAATGTGGTTAATGGCAAAAAAATTGTAGGCGTAAATAGGATTCAGGGCAGCGAGGATTACAGGTTGCTCCAATATAGCCCGCAACCCGAGAATGCCAAGGGTGGTGAACCAGATAATCATCACCGGGCCGAAGAGTTTGCCCTACGCCGGTTATCCGGCGATACGCCCCATGTTGCTTGTGGGTCCCCCGCTCCCTCCCGTCCGGATGGGACTCAGCAGTTATCTCAACGCCTGTATCCCCCTCTCTATGACCTGAGAGGAAAAATGTTTTCTCCTAGAAAAAGACTGACGTCCTCAAGAAGTTCTGGTAACATTGCTCCTGTCTGTGTTTAGGTTAGGGGCCGTCAAGAAATAACTCCTATCATTTCATCCCTTCCTTTACGGCCCCTTATACCATTCACAGTATAGAAACGGATTACTTATTCTTGAACGACGGCTTATATAACATTTTCCTCCGGAATCCATTCTATTAACCTCAGCCTGCCGGTAATTGAAAAAACTTCATGGTAAAGCTTCTTGAGGTGGCAGCGAATCAATCCGGCCTTTTACTATGTTGCCGTCATTTGGCAATGCAGACCGGTCAGAGCACCTTTGCCGAGGAACTTGCAACCCTCAAAGACATGCCCGGTCCAAAAGGATCGCAGGGGACGGTGGAAAGCGTCATCCGCGCCGGACGAAGGGTCGGCTTGCAGACCATCATTTTACAGCCCCAGGCGGAGCAGCTTGCCGCCCTCACCGGGCAACTGCCGGCGGTGATTGAACTGCGCAACGGCCGCTATGTTATCCTTGCCGGAATTGGCGAGAGCGTGCAAGGCGAGGATACCGTCATCGTCCTCACCCCTACGGTCGATGGACAGATGCAGCCCGAGCAGCTGACGCGACCAGACTTTCAGGCAATCTGGGCCGGTGGCCTCCTGCGCTTTGAGAAGATCAATACCGCCTTGGTCTGCTTCTCCCTCATTGCCCGTGAGCATAAGATCGAACTGACAAGGGACCGCCTGCTGCACGAATACAACCTCAGCACGGACGAAATCCCTAAAAACACCCTGCTGCGCATGGCCAAGGAAATGGGCCTGAAGGCAAGGCTTTTAAAACTTTCCTGGAGCGGTCTCGTCAACCTGCAGAAGGCTTATCCGGCCATCGCCGTCCTTGGCAACGCTCGGCATATGGTCCTCACCGGGGTCACCGAACGGGGGGAAAAAGATCAGCCCAAAGAAATAGTCATCGCCTGCTACGATCCCCTTGCCGGCAGCGGCGGTGCCCATGTTCGCTTAAATCGCCAGGAGTTCGAGGCGATCTGGGCCGGCAAGGTCTATGTCGTCAAACGCCCTTATAAACTGAGCGATGCAACCCAGCCGTTTTCCCTGCGCTGGTTTATCCCGGAGATTCTCAGGCAAAAGATCACCTTTATCGATATTGCCCTGGCAGTCCTTTTTATTAATGCCATTTCCCTGGTCACGCCGATCTTTTTCCAGATCGTCATCGATAAGGTCCTGGTGAACCAGGCCTACACTACCCTGCATGTTCTCGGCACCGGCATGGCCGCGGCCCTGGCGGTCAACGCCGGTCTCGATTTTCTCCGCGATTACCTTCTGCTCCATGCCACCAACAAGATCGATCTGCGGGTAACCGGCCGGACCTTTAAACATCTCCTCTATCTGCCGCTTGATTTCTTCGAACACGTCGCCGCCGGTGTTTTAACCCAGCATATGCAGCAGACCGCGAAAATCCGTAATTTTCTTACCGGTAACGTCTTTCTCACCATGCTGGAGGCCACCTCGCTTTTTGTCTTCCTGCCCTTTCTGTTCTTCTACAGTTTTAAACTTACCGGCATCGTTCTGGTCTTTACCCTGACTATTGCCCTGGTTATCGGCGTTTTGATCGTACCTTTTAAACGGCGTTTGAACGCCCTCTATGAAGCCGAAGGCAGCCGCCAGGCAATGCTTGTGGAAACCATTAACGGCATGGCCACAGTCAAGGCCATGGCCATTGAACCCCTGCTACGCAAGCAGTGGGAGAACAAGGTGGCGAAAGCCGTCAGCATGCAGTTTCGTGTCGGTAAGATCTCCATCACCGCCAAATCCATCACCCAGTTTTTGGAAAGGATGATGACGATCATTCTTATCTGGATGGGGGCCTCCCAAGTGTTCGACGGCACACTGACCGTCGGCGCCCTGATAGCTTTCCAGATGCTGGCCGGAAGGGTGACTTCGCCTCTGGTACGCTTGGTCGGTCTGATTAACCAGTATCAGGAGGCAGCCCTGTCCGTTGAAAAACTCGGCCTGGTCATGAATGCCCGACAGGAATGGGGTGCCGACCGGCATGGCGTCCGCCCGTCTCTTAAGGGCGACATCGTCTTCGATCGGGTAAGTTTTCGTTATGCCCCCGATCTACCCAATGTCCTGAAAGAGATTTCCCTGGTTATTCCGGCCGGCAAAACCTTAGGCATCGTCGGGCCAAGCGGCTCCGGCAAGACCACGCTTACCCGCATGCTGCAAAAGGTCTATTTTCCCTCCACCGGTACCATCAGGATCAATAACTGCTACTTAAACGAGCTGGATACCGCCCATCTCCGGCAAAACACCGGGGTGGTGCTGCAGGAGAACTTTCTCTTTCACACCACAGTTGCCGAGAATATCCGCGCCGGCCAGGCAGCGGCCTCAAGGCAGCAGATCATCCATGCCGCTCTCATGGCCGGGGCCGACGAATTTATCGTCCAGCTGCCCCAAGGCTATGACACCATGTTGGAAGAAGGCGCCAAGAACCTCTCCGGCGGGCAGCGGCAGCGCCTGGCCATCGCCCGGGCCCTTCTTCCCCAGCCTGAAATCCTTATCTTCGATGAGGCCACCAGTTCGCTGGATCCGGAAAGCGAGCGGATAGTCCGGAAGAACCTCGTGCATATGGCTAAGAACCGCACGGTGGTCATCGTCTCGCATCGCCTGTCGATGTTGAAAGATGCCGACAGCATTCTTGTCCTGGCAAACGGCGAACGGCTCGGCCACGGTTCGCACACCGAACTGCTTGCGAGCTGCGACCTGTATCGCCATCTCTGGCAGCAGCAGATGGAGCTGGAATGAACACCACGAAAAAGCTCTCCGAAGACGTCCTCGAATACCAGCCGGATGCCGTCGAGATCGAGGAACGGCCGGTACCCGGCAAGATCCGCTGGGTGCTGTACCTGATTCTCGGTTCTTTGATCGCCGCGGTGGTCGGGGCGATTATCTTCCAGGTCGATCGCATTGTCGTCGCCGAGGGCGAACTGATCACCACCAGCCCTACCATCGTTGTCCAACCGCTCAGCACCGCCGTGGTGCGCTCGATAAATGTGCAGATCGGCGACACGGTCGAAAAGGGCCAGATCCTCGTCACCCTCGATCCGACCTTTACCAGTGCCGACCTGAGCCAGCTGACCAAGCAAAACCTCACCCTCGGCGTGCAGATTCGCCGCATCAAGGCGGAACTGAGTAGTAAACCCTTTTCCCCCAAACCGGAAGAAGGCGAGGATGGTCTTTTGCAAGAGCAGGTCCTCCGCCAGCGCAAGCTGATCTTCAGTAAAAACAAACAGACCACCGAGGATAAAAGCGCCGCCTTAGAGGCAAAACTCGCCCTCAACACCGTACAACGCCAGGGCCAGGAGCAGCAATTCAAGCTGTTGCGCGATGTCGAGGGCACCGCCGCCAAGCTGCCGCAAAACGGTGCCGAATATCGCTTAAAACTCCTGGAAATTCAAAAGACCAAGGTGCAGGCGGCCAATGCTATCGACAGCCTGCTGGCCGAAGAGCGGGTGACCAGGAATGAACTCAAGCAGGTGCAGTCGGAATGGCAACGCTTTGTCGAGGAACGCAATGGCGAGCTGCTCGAGCAGGAGGTGAAGCTGCGCACCGAACTGGAAAAGGTCCTTGAAGAACTCAATAAAGCCAGGCGCATGCATGAGCTGGTGTCGCTGCGGGCTCCGGAAAAAGGCATTGTCCTGAAGATGGCCAAACGCTCTGTCGGATCGATCATCCAGGCGGCGGAACCTTTCATTACCCTGGTGCCGAGCGACAGCACCATCGAGGTGGAAGTTGAGGTCGAGACCAGGGATATCGGCCGGATTCGTACCGGCGATGCGGTGCGGGTAAAGCTCGACGCCTTTCCTTTCCAGCGCCATGACACCCTGCCGGGCCTTGTCAGGATTATCAGCGAGGATGCCCACCAGCGCAACACCAATCCCGAGGCTATGCTTGATGTATCGCCTGACGAAAAACCGGCCACGGCCTTCTATAAAACCAGGGTCAGCCTCCTGGCCACCACCCTGCGCAACGTACCGGACGGCTTTCGCCTCATGCCGGGCATGAAGGTGCGGGCCGAGATTAAGGTAGGACGGCGCAGTGTCATCTCCTACTTTCTTTACCCGATTATTCGGGCCTTTGACGAGAGCCTGCGCGAACCATAAAAATTACCCTGGAACACAATAAACGCCATGACCACTTTGAGACGATGCATTCTCTGTATTCTTGCCCTGCCGCTCCTTTTCCTCTGTGGTTGCGGGGCATTGACCGGGCTGCCTGGCCATGGCGGCGGCAAGCGCTTCGCCGTCGAACAGGAGCTGGTTGCCGCCGCGACCAGGGGCGCCATCAAGCAGCTCGACCTGACTGCCATCCGCGGCAAGAAGGTTAACCTCTTTGTCAATGCCATCGGCGATACCGGCTCCGGTAACATTATCGGCGGCAGGTATTCGGTGGTTTCACAATTACGTGGCGACTATATCCAGACCCCGCCGACGATTGAGACCTCGACCTTCCCTCGCTATTCGTCAACGACTTCATCCACCTCAACGACCAACACCTCAGGCAATACCTCCGGAACGACGCAGGAAAATCAAGGCAGTACGACAACCGGCACCACCGGCTCAACCAACTCAAACTCCACCTCCACTACCTCCGGCACCTCGTCTAGCGACAGTACGAGCACCGGCACGAGCACGACGGACAGCATCTTGCCCATGGCCGACTCGAAAAAAACCAGACAAGAGGGCAAGGGCGGGATTGGCCAGATGGGCCTCGAATATAAAGGCCTGGGTGCATATCAGAATTCCGATGAAATCACTTCCAATGATATGCAATATCTCTCCGGCCTCCTGCAGACTTATCTCTTCCTCCGCGGCGTCTATGTCGTACCGCCTTCCGAGGCAGAGATTGATGTCTATGTCACCATCGATGTTTTCGGCACGGTCCGCAGCCGGGTCGAGTGGTTCATCGCCAATAACGAGATCCTCCGGGCTAAAACCGCCATTGAGGTCCTGGCCGTCGATCACCAAACCGGCGATGTAATCATGCCGCCGAAATCGGCGGGCGCTGAAGCCGAATATAACGAACAATACATCTTCTGGGCAGGCCCGGTGATGATTAAGCAAACCTTACAGAAAACCAAACCACTCCTCAGTGATTTTTCCGATATCGGCGAAAATGACCAGATGATAATGGCGGGCGAACAGGATGTTGCTATCCCCTACCCTTTCCAACTTCAGGTGGAGAAATTGCGGGCACGGGATTGAAGATCAATAAATTACCAGGGATTAGCCTGACACTTTCAGTTACTATTCGTTAGAGCCCGCTCACCTGGAGTTATTGATCAAAAAAAGCAAACTCCACAAGGCCACCGGCAATTGTCTCGCCATCCGGTCTTGAGAGAGAAAATTTACCACCCCGCTTTACTCCGTGATTTTTAATTGCGATTTTTACGGTTACCAGGTCTCCCGGTCGAATCTGCCCCTTGAATTTAATTTTTTGGTAAAAAGCTGGGACGACACCTTGTCCCAGCGCGCGCTCCATAAGAAATCTCACCACCGCCAGCTGGACTATCGCCGGCAGGATCGGATTACCAGGGAAATGCCCGGCAAAACCGACAAAATCCGCCGGAAACAAAAAATCGGCCGAGGTCTCCAACTGCAGTTCTTCCTTGCCGGTGAGACGCAGCTGAAGACAGCATCCAGCCAAGGCTTCATAGAGAGAATCTTTTTTTATATCAATCATTTTCTTACCAACTTGAAAATAGAGGACCACCGGCCCTTAGCTTTTTCCATCGTGGCCGAGGTTCTCCCAGACCTTAATGTCGCCTACGGCAAGCAGTTCCTTACCGCCATAAACCTCTCCATGCACAACCTTCATCGCCCCGAAGGCAAAGGCGATATCGGTTTCGATTTGCACAGGGGTTCCGGGTTGCGGCCGACTCGGCCAGGAAAAGGCCTCGACACCCACCAGCATACCGTCGCGAGGTGCCATGCCGATGTTCAGCGCGTCATAACAATTGCCGAGGGCGGCGGTCTGGGCAATGAGTTCAATGAAGTATTCGGGAAGGATGTTTCCGGCGGTGACAAAAATCCCGCTAATGGGCAGGGTTGCCAAGGCCATAGAGCGGCTGCCCTCCCGCTTCACCAGGGTCTCAACGAGACGCATTGGCGGTTTGTGGGGCAACAGGGGTTCCGCAGATTGCGGCAGAAATGCTTGCCCGGTCGCCGGGGTAAACTCTTTATCCATGGTTTTCATCTCCGTGCATACACATCGCCTCGCAGCTATCTCATAACGTCCTGAAGGGGAATGGTTTTTTAAAAACTGTCGACCAAGCGGTTGTCTTCCAATGCGGTCGTATGGCCCCGCCTCTGGGGATATTTACCGGATATTCTCTCCTCCGGTCAAGGCTTGTCTGCATAGAACAACCCGACAAAAAAGCCCGGCGACCGAATTTCTCTTGTGGTAAACTGCCGTTTTGATTTTATTGTCGCAGTGCAGTTGCGTAAATCCGATTGACAAATATCAGCGATCGTCCTGGAGGTTTATGGAGTTAAAGAGGGTTGTAGTGACAGGATTAGGCACCGTCAACGCAGCGGCCCGCAGCGCTGCTCTTTTTCTCAGCGCCCTTCGCGCCGGCCATTGCGGTATCGGCCCGGTAAGTGTCTTCGATGTCACTGATTTTCGCACGCAAACCGGTGGTGAAGTCCAGGGTTTCAACGCCCGCGTGATGTTGCCTCGAAGCATCAGCACAAAACGCCTGTCTCGTTCCGATGCCATGGCCATGGTCGCCGCCATCGAAGCCTTGAGTGATGCCGGGCTTTTCCCGGTGTCGGATGGATTGAGACCGGATATTGGTGTGGTTATCGGCGGTGGGGCCGGCGGCATGCTCGAATGCGAGGCGATCTACCGCGATTATCTTCAGGGAGCCCGAAAAACACCGGCCTATTCGGCTTTTTCCTCGTTCGCATGCGCCGCCTCGGCTGACCACATAGCCAGCCAACTGCAACTCATGGGACCGAAAACCACCTTTATGACCGCCTGCTCCTCCGGCGCCACTGCTATCGGCTATGCCCGCGACCTGGTGCAGACCGGGGCGGCGACGGTGATTATTTGCGGCGGTACCGAACCACTTTGCCGCATCACCTACTCGGCCTTCAATTCCTTGCAGGCGGTCGATCCAGAGTACTGCAAACCTTTTGATAAAAACCGTCAGGGCCTGTCTTTAGGCGAAGGTGCCGGGGTTATGATCCTTGAAGAACTCGGCCACGCTCTGCAGCGGGGAGCTCATATTTACGGCGAGGTTCTCGGTTACGGGGTCAGTTGCGATGCCCATCACATGACCTCGCCGGATCCGCAAGGCGGCGGCGCCGTACTGGCCATGGCACGCGCCCTTCAGGACGCAGGCGTCAACCCGGATGCGGTCGACTATATCAACGCCCACGGCACCGGCACCCCGGCCAACGACAAGATCGAAACCAAGGCCATCAAACACCTTTTCGGCGAGCGGGCCTACCGAATTCCGGTGAGCTCCAGCAAATCGATGACCGGCCACACCCTGGGGGCCGCCGGCGCCATTGAGGGCGTTGTCAGCCTCCTGGCTCTCTACCATGGCTTTATCCCGCCGACCATCCACTGCGAAACTCCCGATCCCGAGTGCGATCTTGATTATGTAAGAGAAGGTGCACGGGATGCCGACCTGAAGATCGTGCTTTCCAACTCCTTTGCCTTCGGCGGCAACAATACCGCCCTGCTCTTCAGCACATTCTCGCAACAGGGGGGCGGTCATGAGTAGACGAGTCGTCATTACCGGCGTCGGCATGGTCACGCCTCTCGGAGTTGGCAAAGCCCCTTTCATGGAACAGCTCTTCAGCGGCGTCTGCGGCATTCGACCCATCAGCCTTTTTGATACCAGCCCGTATGCCAGCAAATTGGCGGCCGAGGTTGTCGGTTTCAGCCCCAAGGATTTCATTCGCCCGGCCAGCATACGGCGTATGGACCGCTTATCGCAAATGATCGCCGCAGCGGCGCGCATGGCCCTCGACGACGCAGGGCTCGCCATCGGCCCGCATAACCGCGACCAGGTGGGAGTCATGCTCGGCACCTGTTTCGGCGGCACCGATGTCGCAGCGCAATTCGGCAAGGTGCTCTTTAACGAAGGCCCGCGGCGGGTCAACCCGATCCTCGTACCAAACACAGTCATGAACGCGCCGGCCGGACACGTAGCTATTGAACTCGGGGTGCGGGGTGTCAACACCACCGTCAATCATCATGAGGTCGGGGCGGAAACGGCCCTGACCTATGCGGCGGCGCAAATCATGCGCGGTCGCGTCGATGCGGTGCTGGCCGGCGGCGGCGACATCATCTCGGAATTCTTCTATAATGTAATGTCACACTTTAAAACCCTCTCGCCGCAAAACGGCGGAGAAGAGGGGTTGCGCCCTTTCGATGTACACGGCAACGGCACGGTCGTCGGCGAAGGCGCGGGAATCGTCTGCCTGGAATCGCTGGAAGGAGCCCTGGCCCGCGGCGCAACCCCCTATTGTGAAATCGTCGGCTGGGGCCTGAGTTCCGCACCTACCGTGCCGAATGGTTGGCCGACGGAGCCCACCGGTCCGGTCCTTGCCCTACACCGCGCCTTAGCCGCCGCCGGGATTACGCCTGGGGATATCGATTATATCTGCGCTTCGGCAAATGGCGGCCCGCGTCTCGATAAGCTGGAAGCAGCAGCTTTGCAGCAGGTTTTTTCTGCCACCGAGCAACGCCCGCGGATCACCGCCTTGAAAGGCGCCCTGGGTGAAAACCTTTCTTCCGGCGGCATGCGCACGGCGGCCATGGCCCTTTCCCTCCGGCATCAGAGCGTCGCCCCCATCACCGGCCTTGCCGAGGCAATTGCCGAGCTGAATTTTGTCTGCACCCCGGAAGCAGAAGTGCCTATCTGCTATGGACTCATCAACGGCATTTCCTCGGGCGGCACCTTTGTCGCCGTCATTTTTAAGACGCTTGTTGAAGGACGAGGCATGGGACGATGAACATCGGCGAGTGGAGTTCCAAGCGGGCGTACCTGCATCCCGACCGACTTTTCCTGAAACAAGAGGAGTTTGGCTGCACCAATAAAGAATTTGACGGGCGGGTGAACCGCGCCGCCCATGCGCTTCTTCAGCTGCATATCGCTCAAGGCGACCGAGTCGCCGTTCTCATGGTCAACGGCAGTGCTTTTCTAGAGATATTTTTTGCCTGTGCCAAGATCGGCGCCGTTCTCGTGCCGCTTAACTTCCAGTTGGCGACACCCGAACTGAGAAGGATCGTCGTCAATTGCGCCCCGAAAATTTTCATCTACTCAAACGCTTTCAGCGGAGCAGTCGACCACTTGGTGGCCGGCGACACGCCGGTTAGATACTACCTGTCACACCCGGAAGGGAGCATTGCCGCCGCCGAGGCCTTCAACCAGCCCCTGTCGGAGGAGGCCACCCGCGAACCGAGCCTCACCTGGGAAGTTGCATTGACTGATCCGATCGTCATCATGTTTACCTCCGGCACCACCGGCCATCTCAAGGGGGCGGTGCTGACCCATGAGAACTTTCTCTTCGGCGCCGTGCACGCAATGCTCAGCTATGGCTTGAACCCCGGCACCATCTCCCTGGTTGTAGCCCCCCTTTTTCATATCGCTGCCTTGGCCGCCTCGGCTGCACCGGTTATCTACGCCGGCGGCGTCCTCATCATCCGGCCCTTCGACAATCCGTCCGAGGTCCTGCACCTTATTGGCC
>JAABQY010000042.1 GCA_011391225.1 Desulfobulbaceae bacterium
GCTCCCTCTGTGTTACTAATGGCTTGAAATATGTCATAAAATCATCTAACCTTCCGACAACTGATCGGCAAGTTACAATTGATTTTGACCAACAGGAGAGAAGATCATGGAAAAGCGACAATTGTTAAAAATGGTCCTCAGTTTTGTCTTGCCGCCGGTACTTGTGATTCTGCTCTTTACCGGTGCAATCAGTATCTATATTGTTCCATCGACTGAAGACGCCTTGATGCAAAAGAAGAAAGACACCGTTCAAGCTATTGTCGTTTCCGCCACTTCAATTCTGGAAAACCATGCTCGAATGGCGAGTGAGGGCTTGGTCACTCTTGAAAAGGCCCAAGAGCTTGCATTAACAGAGATGCGCGCCTTACGCTACGGTACGAATAATCTTGAATACCTCTGGATTACCGACCTGAAACCGATGATGCTGATGCACCCATTCTATCCAGAAATGGAAGGAACCATGTTGGACAAATACGCTGATTCCCGGGGCAATATGCTCTTTGCCCAGGCAGTGGCTATTACCCGCCAGGACGGTGAGGGCTTTATCAATTACATGTGGTCGAAGGGACGCAATATCGAAGAAGTTGTTCCCAAACTTTCTTATGTCAAACTGCTGAAACCCTGGGGGTGGATCGTCGGCAGCGGCATCTATCTGGATGACATGCAACAAGAAATCCGCGCCTTCACTTTACAATTACTGATGATTTCCGCTCTTATCGGCGTCATCGTCTTGCTGTTGCTCTTATTTGTTGTCCACCGGGGCTGGAAAAGTGAAACGGGGAGGTATCTGGCTGAGGAAGAGCTCATTGGTTCCCGCGAGCGATATCGTGCCCTCGCCCACGCCTCTGAAGAAATGATTTTCCTGGTGATTGCCGGGGTGCTGGCCGGTGCAAACAGAAAAGCTTGCGAAAATCTGGAGATGAAAGAGAGTGAACTGATTGGTCGGAACTTCATAGAGCTGATTGCAGGCGATTCAGCGCACGCAATGATTCTCTCGATGGAAGCAGGAGACGACGCTGCACCGGTTGAGGTGGTATTCCGTGGAAAATCATCAGACCATCGACTCATGCTGTCCGCAGAACACGCTGTTGTCCACGACAGGCCTGCAATTCTTTATACTGGGTGCCCCTTGCATCGTCCGGATCCGCAGGAAAACATGCCGATTGTCGGGGATCTCTTATTGCGAAGCGGCTTTGGTGTCATCCTATTAGATACACCCCAAAACGGCAAGATTGTGTTTGCCGACCAGACAGCGATCGCTCTTTTGGCAGAAAGCGGGAAGCACTCTGTCGTTGGAAAAGCATTTAATAGTCTGCTGTTGGAGGCCGATTGGCAACGTTTTCTCCTGCAGTTAATGGAGGACAAACGAGTTACAGGAGTACACCTGACACCGAAAGGCCAAAATACGAAGAGACTTTTGGCCTGGGCCATAATTTTAGATAAGGCAGTGGCAAACAGGGGACAGGTTGCTATGGTTTTACTGGATGACAGTCGGTCAGAAATAGCCCGGCAGGCGGTAGAAGACCTTTTTGCAGCCTCCATTTCACCAGAGCGATTCCTTCACTTAAATACTTTGCTTGACAAGGAAAGCCTTCTCAGGGCCGAACTCCCGCAGCAATTCCTCCATACTGCAACTGTTATTCGGGTGGCCTTAAAAACTGGTCTACATGCCGAAGTAGCCACAGGGATAGCCGGCCGCGCCATCGACGACATCTTTCGAGCGGGGGTTGCCCAGGCAATCAACATGCTGGGTGCTCCTCCATGCCCCTTTGCCTTCCTCGTCTTAGGGAGCATCGGCCGACGGGAACCGACACTGAATCCTGATCAAGACACGGCAATCATCTATGCTACCGGCAATGACAGCGATGAAAGGGGGGAATACTTTCGTCAATTCGGTATTTGTATAACCACATTTGCCGCAACAGCCGGCCTTCCACCATGTGATGCCGGTAACAGTGCGAAAAACCCAGACTGGTGCCTGAGTGAGGCAGCCTGGCACAGACTATTTACCACTTGGATAAATGACAGCTCGCCGGAGGATTTGTTGAAGGTGAATATCTTTTTCGACCTCCGTACAGTCGCCGGAGATGATGGTTTTACCAGTCGACTGCGGGGGCAGATTTTTAAAGAAGTCGCAGCTCGGCCGATTTTCCTATATTACCTGGCGCAAAGTACTCTGGAATTTCGTTTGCCCTCGGATCTCTGGGGCCGATTACGAGCGGAGGGACCTGGGACAAACAGCATCAATCTTAAAGGTATGATGCTGCATTTTGTTAATTTTGTGCGCATCTATGCACTGCAACATGGTATTACCGACACAAACACCATCAAGAGGCTGAAAGCACTTGCTGCCGGTGAACATCTGCCCCCTGATATTTTACAGGATACACTTAATTCCTGGAAATTCTTGCTGCAACTGAGGTTCAATAACCAAATTATAGCGCAGGAAAAAAATTTCTCTCATAAGAATATTATTCTCCTCGACGAACTCGACTCCTGGAACATTACAATGTTAAAGATGGCCGCAGGTCAGGTCAGCAATCTCCAGCGCCGCTTGTCCATGGATTTTGTGCACAGAGCCTAAAAAGCGTTCGGGCCAATAAACAACCTACTGGAAAACTGTATTGGCCAGTGGAGGAAATTGCCATCGAAACACTGCGCATGGGTGCCTACTGATATGCGACTAATCCCTTCCAATCAAACGGCTGTTCCGTAAAGGGCAGCATAAATGATCCAGTTTATCGGGCTCAGGTGACAGTTTGTGATTCACAGACTTGACCACTGTTTTTCTGCACCAGGGGAAAGCTCAGGATAAAGGTTGTGCCCACCTGAGGGGTGGACTGCACATCAATATATCCTTGATGGGCTTCAACCACTTCCTTAACCAAAGCCAGGCCCAAGCCTGAACCGGTAATGTGGCGGGTAGCCTTGCCTTTTACTCTGAAAAAACGATCAAAAATATGGGGGAGATCTTCTTCGGAGATACCTATGCCGGTATCCTGAACTCTGAAATTGATAAAACCACCTGCGACCTCGGTACTGAGCAACACCTGACCCCCATCCGGAGTATACTTAATACTGTTGGAAACGATGTTCATGATCGCCGTGCGCATATGATCGTAATCAACGTTGAACGACCAATCTTCATCGCACGTTGTGTAATTGAGAGCTATGTCCTTGCTGTCCGCCTGGGGCTTGGCGATTTCAATGACGTCGCGGATAATATCTTCGCCGCGTATCGCTTCAAGATTGAACACCACTGTCCCGCTTTCAAGTTTTGAAAGATTGAGCAGGTTCTCAATCAGTCGAAGCAGATCTTTTGTCCGTACAGTCATTCTTTTATGCAGGGCATTACAGGAACTGGTCCCCTCATGCTCACAACCAACCTGGAGGGCGTAAATCATTTGCTCGACCGAGGCAAGGGGCGATTTCAGCTCATGGGCAACCATGGCCACGAAATCAGACTTCATCTTATCTATCTGCTTATGGGCACTAATATCCTCAAAGGTGGTAACCGAACCAATGACTGCGCCCTTCTCGTTGGTCACCGGAGAGCAGTAGGCACGTAGAAACTTCCGAGAGATGGCACCCGGTGCAAACTCCCGGGTCACCACCATGGACTTGCTCATGGCCTCGTTGATCATGTTGAGCGCCGTCGTATCACGAATAGAGGCCGACAGATGTTTGCCGATAAACGGATCGGTCTGAATCTCAAGAATCTTGATGGCCGCCGGATTATGGAGAACGACTATACCTTCGGTGTCGGTAATGAGGACCGCCTCGGCCATACAGCTGAAGACTGTTTTCAGACGGCTCTGAGATTTGTCGATGGCAAGAAGCCCAAGGTTCTTTTCATCGCGGAGCCGTTCAGTTTCGGCACGCATGGTCAGCTTGTCAATGGCCCGATCGACAACAATTCGAATATAGTCCGGGGTAAACGGCTTGCCGACAAAATCGAAGGCGCCTTGTTTCATGGCGATGACCGCTTTAGCTACTGTCGCAAAACCGGTGATAACGATGACCTGAACATGCGGTTGATTTTCCCGGATCCAGTCAAGGACGGCAAAACCGTCGAGACCCGGCATCATGAGATCGGTCAGAACAATATCAAACTCAAATTCCTTGAGCAGTTCCAGTCCCTTGTTTCCATCCTCTGCCTTGGCAATTTCATAGCCCCTTTTGGCTAGGGCGCGTTCCACCCCTTCACGAATAACCTTTTCATCGTCGATGACCAGAATGCGCACAATATCCATAGTATTATTCCTTAAAAGCTGAGGACAAAACACGGATGCGGGGCAGGACCGCCCCTCTTGCCGTCACCACTTCCGGGTGCCGGCAAGAGGCGATACCGCTTTATTTCAACCAGCTTTTAATAAGCGCGAGCAATTCCGAGGGCTCGACCGGTTTTGGCATATAGTCCTCAGCCTCACTTTCCAGCATATCCCGATGGGTATAGGTACTGGTGGTGACCCGATCGGCCACGGCGGTAAGCAGGATGATTGGAATGGATGCCGTGGCCTTATCGGCCTTCAGGCGGGCACAGGTTGCGTGCCCGTTCATCACCGGCATCATCACGTCGAGGACAATAAGATCCGGTTTTTCCTCGGCAACCGCCTCAAGGCCTTCTTGTCCGTCGTAGGCGACCCGAACGTCATAACCGCCGCTCTCAACGATAACACGCACCGCCTCGACAAAATCAGGATCGTCATCTACCAGTAGAATTTTCTTTTTATCAGCCATTTCTCTCCTCCATTATTAAAATTGAAAATATTCTCTCTTTATTATTCTACCACCGGTCGAGGAAGCAAACCAGCACCACCGATGATTTCTGCCAATTTTTCTTCCCACTCGATGGCCATAACATGCACCCCGGAGATGCCTTCCATTTCTTTTAGTTCCTGAATCTGTTCGATGCACATCTCGATCCCTTTTGCCGCCTGCTTTTCCTTCGGTTCAGCGGAAATACGTGCAATAACCTCTTCAGGAATATCCATTCCGGCAACCATCTTGCGCATGAATTTTCCCATCCCCGCCGATTTCAGGGGAGTGACCCCGGCGAGAATCTTGACCTTTTCATGCAAACCTTCCTTTTTCGCCAGCTCCATATATTCTTTGAATTTCTTCATGTTATAGATGCACTGGGTCTGCACGAAATCGGCCCCTGCGGTTGCCTTCATCTTCAATCGAGGCACCCTGATCTCAAATGGATCGGCAAAGGGATTGACGGCACAGCCGATAAAAAACTTCGGTGCCCCTTCAAGCTTTTTCCCCGAGGGGAAGATGCCCTCATCGCGCATCAATCTTACCAGATGAATAAACTGCATCGAATCAATATCAAAGACATTTTTTGCCTGCGGATCGTCACCGAATTTTTGATGGTCGCCGGACAGACAGAGGATATTGCGCACCCCCAGTGCCGAAGCACCCAGCAGGTCGGACTGCAGGGCGATGCGGTTGCGGTCGCGAACCACCATCTGAATCAGTGGTTCAACCCCTTGCTCCTTGATCAGCATGCACCCGGCCAGAGAACTCATCCGCACAACCGAGGTCTGATTGTCGGTAACGTTACAGGCATCGACATTGCCTTTAACAAATGCCGCCTTCTTCCGTACAACGTCCGGGTCGGCGCCCCGGGGAGGACCGCATTCCGCGGTAACTGAAAAGTGCCCGGCCGCCAGTACCTTTTCCAGATTGCTTCCCGATTTCATTATATCATGTCCTCCCTGATAATGCGGCGCGGACCGCCATCTCTTGCGCTCGACCACCCCTTAAACGGCTTGAATTTGGTGTAATTGTCCATTTGGTTGAGATCCTTCAAACGATCAATGATGAGCTGCCAGCCACATTTGATCGACTTGTCCACCTCGCAGATCCCCTGTACCGAACCGCCGCAGGGTCCATGGAAAAGTGATTTTGCGCAGCGGGTAACCGGGCAGATACCGCCGGTCAGGTGCAAAACACAATCACCACAGCCCTGGCACCTCTCAGCCCACTCACCCTGCCGCTCGGTGACGCCGAGAAAACCGGTATTGATGCCGGGAAGAAGTGGCGTGGTGGTAAACTTTTCGGCCAGAAACTGAATCCCGGCACCGCAGGCGATCGACAGAACCGCCTGATAATCGTTTACATAAGGTCTCATTTGCTCGACATATTCAGGATCGCACTGCCGTTCAAGGCTGACTTCCCGGATCTTGATTGTTTTGCCACTCGCCTCGCGCGCCAGTCGCAGTGTCGAGGCCAGTACCTGCACCTCCTTCTCCCCGCCAACCCGGCATACGGTTACGCAACCATGACAACCGGCCAGAATGATGTTGTCGTAAGGCTCGACCATTTCCAAAATCTCTTCAATAGGTTTCGGTGTACCAGTAATCATGTAGCCTCCTTCTGAGATACTGCGTGAACTTGTCCGGAACGTACCAGATTGATGGGACTTGGGCCAAGTTCCCGGACTCTATCGACGAATTCGTTGGCATAAGCAGCAAATTTCGACCCTTCTCCGGCACTCAGATTGTACATTCTGATGCGATCAGGTCCGATTTTTATCGTGTCAAGGATTCCATACACCCTCTTGACCCGTGCCCGGGCACGAATATTTCCCGACACGTAATGACAATCTCCTTCTAAGCAACCAACAACCATTACTCCGTCCGCGCCGTTTTCAAAGGCCTTCAGAAGCAGCGACTCATCAATGCGACCGGTGCAAGGCAGCATGACAATGCTGATTGCCGGGGGATACCTTCTTCTCTCCGAACCTGCCAGGTCCGCTGCGGAATACGCTCAATGGCGACAGGCAAAAACGATGACACTGGGCGAAAAGTCACTCATTATTTTCCTCCTCCTGCAATATTCTCTTCACTCCGATTCAGGACGCGCTGTACGCTTCAATCTTTGCTGTGATATTTCTGTCGTCATACCGACCAAGATGAATGGTCTTGGCCGGGCACTCGGCCACACAGATGCCGCAGCCCTGGCATAGTGCCGGGTTGATTTCGGCACTGTGCTGGTCGTTGATAACCGGCACCCCATACGGGCAGGCCCGCACGCAGGTGAGACAGACCGCGCAATTGGTTGGATCAACCACCGACACGACTGCCGACATTTTCATACTCTCCCGGGACAACAATGTTGCCACCCGAGCAACAGCGGCTTGGGCCTGGGTGATACTCTCGGTGCTGCTCTTCGGCCCATGGGCGGTACCGGCCATAAACAATCCTTCGCTTGGCAGATCAACCGGCCGTAGCTTGGCATGCGCCTCAATAAAGAAGCCGTTCTTGTTCCTCGGCACCCGGAGCATCTGTGCCAGTTCCTCGGCATCTCTTGGTTTCATTCCGGTTGAGAGCACCAGCAAATCAGGATGGAAACGCACCGGCAGCCGGACCGAAGGATCGACAACGGTTATTTCAATCCCTGGCTCCTCGGCGGTGATTTGCACAGGATTTTCCGCCGGATCGTAGCGAATAAAGTTTATTCCCTCACGCCTTGCTAGGCCATAATCAAGCTCTGCCAGTCCGTAACAGCGCATATCACGATAAAGAACATCGACCCGCGCCTCCGGATACATACCTTTCAGCTTCCTGGCATTCTTTACCGCATGGTTGCAGCAGACCCTTGAACAATACGGCAGGTGTTCGGCGTCACGGGAGCCGGCGCACTGCAGCATGACTACCCGAAGATGCTGCCAATCCTTGCCTTCACTATTTTCAAGAGCCGCTTCAAAATCGGTCTGTGTCATAACCGTATTGAGCATCCCCAGCCCATGAATTTCCGGGCGATGCTCCTCTGCCCCGGTGGCAACGAGGATCGCCCCGTGTTTCAAGGTCCTGGTTCCTCCCGAGGGCATGACAATCTCCGTTTCGAAGGAACCGACAAACCCCGATTGTTCCACAACCTCACTGCTGGTAAAAACCTTGATACGCTCGTTATTCAGCACCTTTTCTTTCAGCTCGCCCAGGAAGTCGGCAAATTTCCGTCCATCGGAACTCCGCTGCAGATGCAACAACTGCCCACCCAGAAACGGCTCCCTCTCGACAAGAAACACGCCGAAACCCTGCCGGGCGGCCTCAAGGGCAGCGGTCATTCCGGCCACCCCACCGCCTACCACCAGAAGCCGTGCGTCGACAGCAAACTCCTGCTCCGGCAGCGGTTCCCCGGCTGTGGCATTGGCGACTGCCATGCGCGTTAAGCGTTTCGCCTTCTCGGTGGCCAATACCGGATCATCGGGATGCACCCAACTGCATTGATCACGGATATTGGCCATGTCAAAGAAATATTTATTCAACCCGGCCTGCTGCAGGGTGGACATAAACAGGGGTTCATGGGTAGTCGGCGAACAGGCCGAGGTAACCACACGGTTCAGGCGGTTATCTTTAATAATTTCCCGCATCCTCTCCTGGGAATCCTGAGAACAGGTATACAGTGGGTGTTCAGCATACACCACACCGGGCAAGGTTTTAGCGTATTCGGTTACTGCTTCGACATCGACTACCGAGGCGATATTGGTGCCGCAATGGCAGATAAAAACGCCGATACGTAAGCCTTCCTCGGGTTCGATAACCCGTTCCGCCGGCAAGACATCGGCGGTGATCAAACTCCCCCGAGCCTCGGCGAGGCTGGCTGATGCTGCTTCTGCCGCGGCTGACGCCTCACAGACCGTTTCTGGAATGTCCTTTGGTCCCTTGACTGCACCACTGACAAAAATCCCAGCCCTGGACGTTGCCAGCGGCTGGTAACAGTCGGTGACGACAAAGCCGTAACGGTCGAGATCAATATCCAGTTTGCCGGCCAGCTCCTTGGTGGCCCTGGGCACCTGGATACCGACCGAGAGCACGACCATATCGAATTCTTCAGTCTTTCGCGATCCGGAATCATCGACGTAACGGAGTTCGAGATTGCCGGTTATGGGATCTTCGAAGATCCTGCTGACCATGGCCCGCACGAAACGGACCTTGTGATCTTTGGCCCTCGTCACATAGTCATCGAAATTCTTGCCGAACGAGCGCATGTCTATATAAAAGATGGTCGGCTCGATATTCGAGTCGTGCTCCCGGGCGATAAAGGCCTCCTTGGTTGCGTACATACAGCACACCGACGAGCAGTAATCACGGTCGCACGAATGGTCACGGGAACCGACGCACTGAATCCAGGCGATTTTTTTCGGGTGCTTAGCGTCACCGGGCCTGGTCACCGACCCAGAAGTCGGTCCCGAAGCGGAGAGCAGTCGCTCAAATTCAATGCTGGTCACGACATTTTTATACAGCCCGTAACCGAATTCACCACGCAGCCTGGCATCAAAGACCTCAATGCCCGGTGAAAAAATAACCGAGCCGATGGCAACCTCGGTCTCTTCTTCGCGGTGGTCATAATGGATTGCGCCCACCCCGCAGATCGAGGCGCAGGTACCGCAGGCCCCGGAATTCAGCCGGACACAACTCTCTTCATCAATTACCGGAACCCTTGGCACGGCTTGCGGATAAAAGATGTTCACCGGTTTTCTGCCGTTCAGTCCCTCATTGAAGCTGTTGAGAAGCGGTCGCGGAACCTTGTCGGTGACTTGATCGATAGCAAGGAAATTTACCGGACAGACCGACACACAGGCGCCACAGACCTGGCAGATATCAACGCCCGCTTCAATGCCCTCGTCGACCATCTTCAGGGCGCCGATATTCATCACCTTGTCACAGGTGATGGCACAAAGGCCGCAGCGAATACAGTCCCTCTGTTCGCTACCTTTATATTCCTTTTTCAAGAGTTGCGACCTGGCATGGACCGCCGCCCCGACACTTTTGTCAAAATCGGCTGCCTGGTCGACGGTGATAGCCTTGAACTTTTCCGGACAGGCGACAAAACAGGCTCCGCAACCGGTGCATTTATCCTGGTCAATGATTGCCATCTGCTTTTTTTCCCAACTGACCGCGCCGTGCAGACAGGCCTTGAAGCAGCCACCGCACATACTGCAAAGCGAAGTATCGACGGAAAAATTCCATTTATTCAATCTGGTTGGTTGCGGCAACCCGGGTCCACGGATAAGCCTTTTTTCTTTGGCACGGGCGCGGGTCTTTTTCTCCCCTTCCGCCGGCAGGGACGGGAAGTGGGAAATCTGCGTCACCGGGCAGACAATCTCGCAGAGGCCGCAGCCGGTACAGGCACCCACATCAACGTAGCGGGCATGGCGGACCAGAGTCGCAGTGAAACGCCCGGCATCGCCAGTGAGACTTTTCACCTCGCTGTGGGTAAAGAGCTTGATATTTCGATGCCGGCCCACCTCGACCAATTTGGGTGACACGATACACATGGAGCAGTCATTGGTGGGAAACGTCTTATCCAGCTGGGCCATCTTACCGCCTATGGCCGGGGAACTTTCCACCAGATAGACTTTGATGCCGGCATTGGCAAGATCAAGCGCTGACTGCATGCCGCTGATACCGCCGCCGATGACCAGCACGGCGGCGGTTGGACTCTGGTTATCTCCTGACCTTGTTTGAAGTATCCCTGTCATACCGATACCTCCTTTTTTAGAGTTGCATCGCTGAAGATTCTGGAAAGAGCCGCCGGACTGACCAGATGTACCTTTTGCTGTTTTGACGGATAGGTTCCGGTAATCGCCGCCAGAAGCAGCTCGGTGACGAAAAACACCGGCATGGCCGGTGCGTAGGTCTCGCCGGATTGCCGGCTTTCGACATTGGCCTGGCACATCGGACAATCGGTTACCATGGCGGTTGCCCCTGCCCTTACTGCGGCACTGACGATATCGCCGACCAGTTTTTCAGCAATATCCGGTCGTGCCATGGTGAGGCTACCGGAGCAACATTCTGTCTTATGCGACCAGGCTACCGGTTTGGCACCCATGGCGGTCATGATTCGTTCAAGCGTCTCCGGCCGCTCCCAGTTGGCGGCATCAGTTATACGGGGATTTCGCAGCGACAGACAGCCATAGTAACAGGCAATCGGCAGGCCTTTCAGGTTGCTCGTAACTTTGGCCTCCATGGTAGCGAGAATCCCTGGTTGCGCGAGAAAAGAGCTGATATGCAGGATTTTAAAGTCGGGTTTATAATCACCGGCATCCCAGAAACCGGGATCCTCCCGCAACGCCTTGTCCGCGGCCTTTAAGCGCTGAAAACAGGCGGCGCAGGGGACCAAGATGTCGTGTCCGGCCGGGTTGGCCAAAAGGAGATTGCGTATCGGTAAACGCATCCCTGTCTCGTGGTCGGTCATATGGGCAGATGATGCACCACAGCAGTTCCAGTCAGGAATTTCGACCAGGTCGATTTCCAATTTTCGGCATATTGCCCGTACCGATTTGTCATAATCAAGCGCTGTTCCTTCGAGGGAACAGCCAGGGTAATAGGATAGTTTCATCGGTCATACTCCTTTCCCTTGCCGGAAAATATTTCTTTGATTTCCGACGTACCTTTGATCGAATGGGGCGCTAGTTTCAGTTTTCCTTTCAAAAACATGCTGAGCCCGAGTTTCATATCGCCGGCCAGATCCCCGGACCGCACCTTGTAATTGGCGATCATGCCGATCTCCCAGACCCGCCCCCAGCTGCGAATTGACCCAAGAAACGATTGATGAAAGAGTGGAATTCGCGGCTCGGCCGGGGCAATGCCCCTTCTCAGGGCAAGTTCCCGCAGCACATCCATGAGACCTGCAATCTCTATTTCGTTCGGACACCTGGTGGCACAGGTCTCGCATGCCGCACACAACCAGATAGTATGGCTGTGCAGCAGCTTATCTTCCTGGCCGTAGCCGGCAAGCCGCACAACCTCCATGACGTTCAGGTCAAAGAAGTCGCCGATCGGACACCCTGAGGAACAGCGGCCACACTGATAACAGGCCTGCACATCGATATTCCTGGCCTTCAGTTTCCTGAGGAATTTTTCATTCCGATCATCGGGTGAAATGCAGGTTTTATCCATGGTTCTCTCCAATCAAATTTTCCATGACAACAGGAAATTTCAGGGTAAAGGTGGTTCCCGTTTTTGATGTGGAAGTCACCCTGATCGACCCTTTATGTTCCTTGACAATCGCATAGGATACAGACAGTCCAAGACCCGTTCCTTCGCCGGTCTCCTTGGTGGTAAAAAAGGGTTCAAAGATCTTCTCAAGCAGATCATCCTCAATTCCCGGCCCGGAATCTTCAATTGAAATTTCATTGAGGTCCTTATTCGACCGGGTCCTGCTGGTAATCCGCAATCGGCCTTTTCCACTCATCGCCTGGGCACCATTAACGACAATATTCATAACAACTTGGTTAAGCCTGGTGGCATTGCCATAAATGGGAGGCAACTCCGGGTCAAGCTGACGAATGATTGTGACATTTTGAAAAAGCGGCTGATGCTGCAAGATGGTCAAGGTCTTCTGAATGACATCATTGAGATCGACCAGTTCCATCTCGTAGGTATTCTGGTGCGAGAACTCCAACAGGTCGGCGACAATCACCTTGCAGCGCTCCGCTTCATGGATGATGGTCTGCAGGTCGGCACTCAAGGGATGCTCTTCGCCCAGTTCTTCCTGCACCAGATTGGCGTAGAGCATAATTCCCGACATCGGGTTGTTGATCTCGTGGGCCACCCCGGCGGCGAGACGACCGAGACCGGCCATCTTTTCTGAATGCATGAGCATTTTGTGGGTATGCTCTAGATTTTCCTCGATTTTCTGCAGGGCTCTCAGGTCGGTAAATAGTCCGAAGGTGGCGATCTCCTGATCATGGTCATAGATGATACCGCCGGAAAAGCTCACGGGAATATCCATACCGTTTTTGTGTTTAACGATCATTTGTTGGCGCAACAGCTTGCCCTTGCCGCCGAAATCATCGCTGCGCATCCGTTTGATCAGCTCATAAGCCACACCCTCGTTATACAATTTTGTGACGTGCAGACTTAAGGTATCTTGTTCATCATACCCCAAAAGGGCGTGGGCGCCGGAGTTAAAGAGAACTATGTGCCCCCGCATATCCGAAGCAATGATCCCATCTACGGAACTATCAATGAGGTTTTGAAAGAAAGCATTCCGCCTTCGCAGTCTGCCTTCAAGCATTTTCTGCTGGGTGATATCAATGAGGTAAAGCAGGTAGTAGTCAGACAATGCCGGCGGATAAACAACCACCCCGACAAGGTTTCTCCGCTGGTCGTCCAAAGAAAAGTCGATTTCCTGGCTGATCTTCCAACCATTTTCCTGGTTTTCAGCTTGGAATTGCTTCTCAATCAGGTCTAAAAGAGCAGCGTTTTTCTTGCCGAGGAATTCTCCGATTGCACCCCCAGGGAGATCACCATAAGGTAGCCCGCTAAAGCGCACTGCCGCCGGATTGGCATGAATCAACCGGTGGTCAAGCCCCACGACCAACACCCCATTAGGCGTTTCCTGGAGGATGGTATTGAGAAAATGATACGGGCTAAAGCTCGGATCTTTGTTTGCGGTCGACTGAACGGCATCGGTCATAACGGCTCGCTAACGACCAACAAGATCCAGAAATTCAGGTAATCTATCCTTCCAGCCTATGGCAAGTAAAACAATTCCGTCTCCCAGCGGGGCCAGTTCCCTGAGGAGATCTGCAGCTACCTGCATGCCGGCATCTTTCTTGACCGGGGCCTGCATCATCTTTTTCAAAAACTCATGGGGAATCGACGGGACTCCCGGCAGGTTGTTGAGGTAGCGCACCATAGTCACAGATTTCAAAAACATCACCGAAGTAAAGAGCTGTATGCCGGCATCTTCGGCGAAGGGGAGAAACTGTTCGATAATGTTTACATCGTAGGTCGGTCCCAAAGTGACTGAGTTCACTCCATAATCCTGGAGTTTCTTGAAATATTCCGCCCTTTCCCGATTGGAATTAACATCATCGGAAAGCTCGATCCCCACTCCGATATGAAAATCGGTAGCTCCATCCAGGGCTTCGCCCGCAAGATCCTTGCCGCTGTTGAGTGCGGCAACACATTGCAGCATCGATTCGAGGTTCAGATCGCCGCTCGTCCTAGCTACCGGCTGGTCCCCCTCGGCCGGATCATGACCTTCCTTGATGATAATTTTTTTGATTCCCAGAGCGGCTGCCGAAAGGAGGTCCGCCTGAAAGGAAATGCGGTTACGATCACGGCCGGTTATGATCATTTCCGGATCAAAACCTTTTCCCTTCAGTGCCAGACAGGGGGCAACCGGCGACATACGCATTATGGCATGTTCGCAATCGGTTACCCGAACGCCATCAACACGGCCTCGAACCTGCAAGGCAGTATTGAGAAAAGCGCCGAGATTGACACCTTTGGGGGGATCTACTTCAGAGATAAGGGTGTAGCTTTTGTTGGTAGGAGTACTGCTTTCTTGTGCGGCGTCCATTGAACCTCCTGTAAGATGATAATCTTGAATTACTTTCTTCAGGGAGAGTGGAAATCTTACACATCAATGATAGCAAAATTCAACTGGTCTAAAAGAAATACCAAAAATACTCGGCCATCATTATCAGTTTTATTTAACTAAGAATTCAAATTATTATCAAGGCAAATTTTTGTGGTTTTTATCTCTCGGACTTGCTTCATATTTACCGGTCCTCTTCGTCGGCACGGAGGAGTCTTCACAAAATATTTGTAGAGAGAAAAGCTATACTAACACGGATGGATATACGGCAGATGTTCGCTTTTATACCGGCATAGTCCTTTACAAGGAGGCGGATTTGCAGGGAGCAGCCAGGCCCGAGGTCTTGATTAATTCGCCGGAAAGATGATAGGGAACAACATTTTTTGTGACGCTTTGTGATGCTGGCGCACCAATTCCTTCGCTCGCTCGACGTCTTTGTGGCAAATCGCCTCATACAGTTCGTGGTGCTCGCGTTTTATCTCAATGATCCTAGCAGATTGCAGGTCTTCTGTACGAAAACGAAGAAATATTTTACGACAAACATCTCTATATCGTACCGACAAGACATCGTTACAGACCATATCTATGATTGCCGCGTGAAATTCCGCATCGAGAATGAACAATCTCCGATCGACACGACTGGAAATGGCATCCTCATAATCAAGTTTACATTTTTCAAAGTTACGTTGTTTTTTTTCGGTCATAGCGCGAATCGCCTTGCCGAGAAAACCGACCTCCAGCACTTCCCGCAACTCATAAAGATTTTCTGCTTCTTTTCTCGTCAATTTGTGTACTGAATACCCCTGATTCGGAACAAAATCGAGGTATCCTTCTTGGGCGAGGATGCTCAAGGCATTGTTGACCGGCGTACGGCTCACCCCAAGCTGCTTTGCCAAATCGATAAATACGAGCCTTTGCCCAGGAACGATTTCATAATTGAGCATCAGTTCAATTATGCGATGGTAAACCTTTAGTGTCAGATTGCTGTATTTTTTCACAATCCTTTTCTCTCACGTTGAATACAAAATTTCATGGGCTGCCGAAATTATCTTTCAGCCCTTGCAGTTATTGCGACATTTAACAAATAACAGCTTCTTTTCAATCAAATGACTTTCTTTATGAACCGTCCACGTATTGACTTCGACCGGCAGAGAGTCAATGGCAGAAAATTGCCATCGTCTTTTATTATATATTGAATATTATGTCAATAATCTTGAGGCATCGTTCTTCCAAGAAGCTCCTGGGGTTGAATTTTTGGCAAGAATGCTCGTCAGTTCCAGTAATCCCTCCGGTAAAAAAATTTCCTTACAGAGGACGGTCTCACATTTCTCATGATGTGAAGCGAAAATCCTCGCCAGCGACACCCATCTCTCTTGACAAGATCTATATTGTATGTAATATAATATGCAATTATTGCTGAGAGCGAGGCAACGATGCATCGCACTTTCAAGTTATTATAACGATGCTGCGGAGGTTATCAATGAAACAGGTCGTCGCGCTGGAAGAAGCCGTCGGTTATGCTTTGGCCCACGATATAACGGAAATCCGTCCGGGTGAATTCAAGGGCGCTGCTTTCCACAAAGGCCATATTTTGCAAGACAGTGATCTGGATCATCTACGCCGACTCGGCAAAAACCACCTCTACATTATCCGTCCCGATGCCGGTGAAATGCACGAAGATGCGGCTGCGATCGCTCTTGCCACATCTCTTTGCGGCCATGGCGTAGGTTGGCACGAACCCCCCAGGGAAGGTAAAATCAGCCTGCGCTCTCTGCACGATGGTTTGTTCAAGGTAGATGTCGACACCCTGATGCAGTTCAATATGTTCGGCGAGGTAATGTGTGCTACCCGGCACACCAATAGCATGGTAAAAAAAGGCGACATCGTCGCTGCCACCAGAGCTATTCCCCTGATGGTTTCGCAAGAACTTGTCGAAGCCGCTGTACTTGCCGCCAGTAGGGCAACAGCCGGCGTTTTGCGTGTGTCTCCGATCAGATACCCAAAGGTCGGAATAATGATTACCGGGAATGAGGTGTACAATGGGCTTATCCAGGACAAATTCAAACCGGTCATAACCAAGAAGGTCACTGAACTCGGAGGAGAAATCCTCGCTGTCATCTACCTGCCGGACGATGATGAGATGATCGCCGCCGCTACCAGCACCTTGGTAGCGCAGGGAGCCGACCTGCTGATCACCACCGGCGGCATGAGTGTTGACCCTGACGACCGCACCCGATTCGGCCTGCAAAAGGCCGGGGTTGAAAATATCGTTTATGGCTCTCCGGTTTTACCTGGAGCCATGTTCATGGTTGCCTACCTGGGCGACATTCCGGTACTTGGTGTGCCAGCCTGCGGTATGTACGCCGCTCGCACCGTCCTCGACCTCATCTACCCGAGGGTGCTGGCCGGAGAAAGATTTACCCGACAGGAAATAGCCGCTCTCGGCCACGGTGGGCTCTGCCTGAATTGCCCGACCTGTTCCTTTCCCGTTTGTCCGTTTGGAAAATAATCAGAAGGATTTTGACCATATGCTGGAAATCACTGTCGCGACTACCAAGGCCATGCGCGAGTTGTTCATCGAGAAAGTAAAAGGTCCGGTCCGCATTTCCATCTTGAGCGGAAGCTGCGCAATCCGTTTTTTGCTCTTCCTACGATAATGTTGATCCGTCGGCTTAGCCCAAACTGTGAATCTTCAACCAGAGGAGAATTGTATAGATGCATTCAGTTAAAACAAAAGACAAAACTGTCCTGAGGTCTCTTGGCCTCGGCGGTTACTTTGGCGGCGGCGCTGAAGGAATGGTAGACGTTAAGAATGGCAAGATTGTCCGGGTCCGGCCGTTGCGCTATGGATGGAAATATAAAAAAGAAGACGTCCGTCAGTGGAAGATGGAAAGAAACGGCAAAATCCTAGAACCCACTTGGAAATCTCTACCCGGACCATTTTCTCTTGGCTACAAAAAACGTGTGTATTCGCCAAACCGTGTCCCCTTTCCAATGAAGCGGGTGGACTGGGATCCGAACGGTGAACGTAACACGCAAAATCGCGGTAAAAGTAAATTTGTGCGCATTTCCTGGGACGAAGCTGCGACCACCATCGCCAACGAAATTAGAAGAGTGCATGCAAAATACGGCTACAATGCTATCCTCATGCAGGGTGACGGGCATGGCGAGTGTAAAACAATTAACACCCCACACGGCCATCCCGGCGTCCTTCTGGAATACCTCGGCGGCTTTACTCTCCAGGTTCGTAATCCTGACAGCTGGGAAGGCTGGTATTGGGGAGCCAAGCATGTCTGGGGCCAAGGGGCCCAAGGCATCATGTACCCGGCCGCCAATATCGTTAAAGACACCGTCGAACACGCCGACATGGTACTTTTCTGGGGTTGCGACCCCGAGACCACCCCCTGGGGTTTTGTTGGTCAGTTCGCCAGCCGCCTCTGTTACTACCTCACCGAGGTCGGCATCCAGCAGGTGTACATCTGCCCTGACTGCAACTACGGCGCAGCCATCCATGCCGACAAATGGATCCCCATCCTGCCCAATACCGATGCCGCACTGCAACTGGCGATCATCTATATGTGGCTGACCGAAGGTACTTACAACAAAGAATATGTCGCAACCCATACCGTCGGTATGGACAAAGTTGCCGATTACGTTCTTGGCAAAGAAGACGGCATCCCGAAAACCCCGGAATGGGCGTCGGCGAAATGCGGCGTCCCCGTCTGGACCATAAAAGCCCTGGCCCGAGAATTCGGGGCCAAAACCACCTCCATCGCCCACTATTTCGGCGGTGGTTTCATCCGCGGACCCTTTTCCCACGAACCGGCCAGGCTTGAGTGCATCCTGCTTGGCATGCAGGGCCTCGGCGGTCCTGGTGTACATCAGCATCAATGGACCTACTTCGGTCTACCCCGCGCCGAAGGCCTCGGCGGCACCTTCTTCTGGAACCCGGAAATTGAAGAACGTCTCGCCCTGCCGGTGTACAGCTCGGTAGCCGCGTGGCAGAACCAGGTAATCCCTAAAACCCTCATCCAAAACGCGATTCTGTCCGATGAGCCGATAAAGTTCCGCGGCACCGGCGCACAAAACGCCCTGACCGCCGACCAGTTCTGCGAATACACCTTCCCGATCGCCCCGGAAAAACAAGGGTCGCCGATCCACATGATCTGGACCGACAGCCCCTGCCGTATAACCTGCTGGAATTTCGGCCACGAAACCGAACTGGCCCTCGGCAGCCCAAAGATTGAATGTATTGTCGCCCAACACCCTTGGTTTGAAAACGACTGTCTCTACGCCGATATCGTCCTGCCCGCCAATACCCATATGGAGGTTGACGATATTGTCACCAATATCCGCCAGGGCACCATGCAGCCGAATATCATGCTTACCGAGAAGGCCATTGAACCGATCGGCGAATCAAAAAGCGATGCCCAATGCGTCCTTGAAATAGCCAAGCAGTTCCCGGGAATGGAAGAACAAATGACCGAGGGCAAAACTACCGCCGATCTGCAAAAGGCCATTTGGGGTTATATGGGCGGAGAAAAGCTGGTGTCCTGGGAGCAGTTGAAGGAAAAAAGCTATTGGATCTATTCAACTGCCGAAGATTGGGATAAGGATCCGCCCGGGTTTCGCCAATTCTATCTTGATCCGGAAAAACATAAACTCAACACCCCGAGTGGAAAACTCGAATTTTACTCCGAAGCCCTGGCCAAGGCCTATCCCGACGACAAGGAGCGGGGCCCGATTCCCAAATGGGTGGAAAAGAGTCACAACCACGACGAGCGAATATCCAGTCCGAGAGCAAGACTCTATCCGCTTCTCATCATGTCTAATCATG
>JAABQY010000043.1 GCA_011391225.1 Desulfobulbaceae bacterium
TGGCCTTGCCCTCGGTATATGCGCAATCTCTTGATTCCGATTTGGAGTCCAGCTATAGATTTCTCGTCAGTGACCGGGGCACGGCAGGCGGGGTTCTCTATACAGCCACAGCCGGAAAACTCCAAGGTCGGCAACTGCCTTTGAGTTTTGCCGACAACCCAGAATACTGGGGGGCCTATGTCTGTCGACTGCCCGGCAATACCTGCAATGTTACCGATATCTACAATCCGCAAATCTACACGCTGACCCCGCAAAAATCACCTGCCGGCGATCTGCAGACCGAGCGTGTCAACACGCACAACGGCACAAACATCTACGATGCCGCTACCTGGCAAATTGCCGTGATGCTCGGCCAGGTCATTAATCGATTTCCCCTGCCGAACAACCAGGATGCCTACGCCCTGGTCAACAATCAGAATTCCCTGCTGGAGGAGGGCTACAACGGCAATTCCAGCCGCGTCGTTGCCGGCGAAAACCGCGCCGTGACGGCCGGTAAGCTCTTCGTCTACAATCACCAGGTCATCAACGATCCCAGAAAGGCCTACACCTTTCGCATGCTGCCGAAGAATTGGCTGTCCCCTGATCCCTTTATGGGAACCTCGTATGCTGACCAGATTGCAACAGGTTCTTTGCCGGCCGAGAATCCCGAATATCAAACCGGTAAGGTCACCTGGACTGACTGGAAGCCGATCACCGGCGAAAATGCTTGGGCATTTTTAGTGGGACCGCTGCAGGCCGCCTATATCCATTACGTCATCGATCGGAAATCGGCCTTTGTACCGTTGCACGATCCTGCCGTGCAAAATGCCCTGCAAATATTGCCGACCTTTGCGGCTATGCAATCGCAGTCGGGCGCTGTCTATTATGCCCCGGCGGGTACAGTCGTCAACCAGGGAGACCAGCTGGTCGATCCCTACGAGGTGGCAGTTGAGAACAACTTTTCCTTGTATGCGGGCCTGAAAATTCTTGGCGCCACCCTCCAGGCGATAGCAACGCATGAGAAAAATGCAAGTGCCAAGGATAAAGAGACGATAACCGACGCCTTACAGCTGGTCAATGCGATGATCAACGGCGGCGTGCTCCCGAAAAACCGCACCACCTTTGGCCTGCTCTTTTTCTTTAGGAACTCGGCCTGGTATGGTGGCGAGTTTGTCCAAGGGGGACGTGCCGACGATCCGAGCAGTGCCGACAAATGGCGGCCGAATCTGCAGGTAAAAGCCGTCGATGTCAACACCTGGGGCGTCGCTGCCCTCGGGCCTGAGCTCATTGATGTATGGTTTGGCTTTGGTGCCGCCAATAAAAACTGGCAACAGATAAAGGCGTGGGGTGGCTATGGCATCGGCAAAACGTTGTGGGGCGTGGGATTTTCCGATCAGGATGGCAACGGCATCGATGCCGCCGGTAATTACCGGCAAGGTATCCTCTCCACGGAATGGACTGCAGGGGCAATTACCATGCTGCGCAGTATGATAGCCCATTATCAGACCATTCCGCCTGAATCCTCGCAGTATGTGAAGGCGCAGGGTTTTGTAGAGACCCTCGCGCCGGAGGAACAATCGATGCTTACGGCACTACAAAAAATGCGCGTCGATACCTGTGCAAGGGTCGAATACCCCGGCCAGCCCGAGGATTTCCGCCAATTACTGCCCCTCGGGCAAACCCGCCCCTACCTCTACGCCGGCAAACGCTACTTGATTCCCTTTGGCTGGTATGCCAACCCGCTTCCCAGCACCTGCGCCACAGCCTGGATCATTATGGTAGCAGATGGCTATAACCCCTTTGTTTACGGCGGTGGGTACTGAGCGTGGGTCGAGGCTGGAAGCGCATTTGTGTGTTGCGACTTGCCATAAAAGGCATGGTCTATTGACCCATAGAAAAGACTAGAGGCAAAGTCGCTATATCTCTTGTATTGTGCGGTTGGGCGATTCATTTTCACCGAGATTTTCAATTCGATTGCAACGGATGAAGAGATACAATGATAATCGGAAAAATCAGACGACCATTTTTGCTCTTCCTGCTCCTCATAGTTTTGTTTGGATCTTTCATTATCAGTTTCGCATGCAATACAATCTGGTACAACTTGCAACTAATGAATGATCCGTTACATGCGGCGCTTGAGGCCTTTGGCGGGATGGCGGCCATTGCCATGGCGCTTCTCCTTCTGCAACTGCATCAAGACCGGAAGAGAGAGAATGGGGAATATTTTTTATTGTCCATGGGTTTTATGATGATGGGCATTCTCGACACCTGCCATGCTGTGTCGAACTTTGGCTATGGGTTTATTTTGCTTCGCAGTCTGGCGAGTCTGTGCGGCAGCATATGGTTTGCCCTGGTATGGCTGCCAAGTCGTTTTCGGCCTATTACCAACATAAAAACAACACATTGGGCAATAGTGACTGTTTCTATCCTGCTAGGGGCGGTGATTCTCAAGTATCGCAATTTTTTCCCATTGATGATAATGGACGGGCATTTTACCCCTTTCGCCATAGGCATCAACGTCCTCTCCGGCATTCTCTCAATTGCCGCAGCCCTCTATTTTCTCTGCGAATTTTTACGTACCAATAAAAAGGAGTCGTATTTTTTTACCTGTATGCTTCTCATGTTGGGCTTATCAGGGTTAGAGTTTCAGTTTTCAATGATCTGGAGTTATGACTGGTGGTTTTGGCATGTCCAGCGCTGTCTCGCATATGCTGTAGTGTTATACTATATTTTTGAGATGTTTTTGCGGATCAGTGAAGAATTAAAGAAATCGAATGAACATTTGGAAAAACGGATTGCTGAGCGTACTATAGAATTGTCAAACGAAATTGCCGAGCGGAAGAGGTACGGCAGCGAAAGAGATGCAGTGTTCACTCAACTTCAGGATGCGTTTGACCAGATTAAAACTTTATCAGGATTGCTTCCTACCTGTTCTTCCTGTAAAAACATACGAAATGCCGAGGGAAATTGGGTGCAGATGGAACGCTACATTCAAGAGCATTCCAATGCCAGATTCTCCCATGGTCTTTGTCCCCAATGCGCCAAAAAGCTTTATCCGGAAGTTTTTGACAAAATGTGAAAGATGAAAAATACGCAAACTCACTGCCGATGATTATGTAAAGGCCCCCGCTCTGTTGCTGCGGCCTTTCCTCGAAGCAGATATGAAGCACAATTGTTTGAACAGCTTGATATTGGGATATGAAAGGGAATTCAAGACCTGCGGATAGGCTATGACAAAGTTTTCTTAAATCGCCCGACGGCGACGGTGAGAAAAGTCAGGGTCAGGCCGGTCTGGGCAAGGATTGCCGGCCACAGGGCGGTAATTCCGACATCTTTCATGACGATAAAGCGGAGGATCTCGAGGTACCACCGCATCGGGTTGCCGAAGGTGGCGATGCGCACCGCCTCGGGCATATTGGTAATCGGGAACATGAAGCCGCTGAGCATAACCGAGGGCATGAGCACAAGAAAGCTGGTGAGCAGGGCCTGCTGCTGGGTACGGGCGCTGCCGCTGATGATCAGGGCAATGCCCATGTTGCCGGCGAGATAAATGCCGGTCAGGCCATAGAGGAGGGCGATACTGCCCCGCACATATACCCCAAAAACAATGTAGGCAACGACCAGCATAAAGGTCATGGAGATATAGCTGGTGATCATGTAGGGGATGGTCTTGCCGAGGATGAATTCGATGCGGCGGATCGGCGTGACCATAACCTGCTCGATGGTGCCGATCTCTTTTTCTCGGACAATACCGATACTGGTCAGCAGCAGACTGAAGATAAAGAGCATGGTGGCGATAAGCGACGGCACATAATAAAAATGGCTCTCCTGGTTGGCGTTATACCAGGCGCGGCCGGCGACTTCGATCTGCACCGGCGGCTCGGTGATGCCTTGAATTGCCAAGCGCTTTTTCATCATCCGGTCGTTGTATTCTCCAAGAATATATCCGACATAGCCCTGGACGATTGATGTGCTGTTGCTGTCGGTGCCGTCGGTGAGGAGCTGGATTTTCGCTGTCTGCCCGTAGCGCAGGTCGCGGCTGAAACCTTTCGGAATTTGCAGCACCGCCCGGGCCTCGGCGCGGTCAAGTATGGGGGTGATTTCATCCTGGGATGTCAGTGAGGCCGAGATGCGGAAATATTCGCCGGCGGTAAAGGTGCTGATGAATTCCCGCGAGGCCGGTGTTTTGTCGAGATCGAGGACAGCCATGCGGATATTGGTAACGTCTGTGGTCAAGGCAAAGGCCATGATGGTCATCTGGATGACCGGCGTGCCGAAGACCACCACCCGCATGCGTGGGTCGCGGAGCATCTGCAGAAATTCCTTAACCAGCATACATAAAAGCCGTCGACCCATGGCCTACTCCAGTTTGAAGGTAAAGTTGCGGTTGGCGACAACAATCATGATCAATGCATAAATCGCCAGAAACAGGGCGTTCAGCCAGAGGATCTCAAGACCGATGCCCTTTAGGTAGATGCCGCGGAGGATGGCGATAAAGTAGCGGGCCGGAACGATGTAGGTGAGAATTTGCAGCGGGATCGGCATGTTCTCGATGGCGAAGACAAAGCCGCTGAGGAGAAGTGTCGGCAAAAAGCCGGCGATAATCGCCAGTTGATTGGCGAGCACTTGGGATTTCAGTTTAATACTGAGCATCAGCCCGAAAAACAAGGCACCGGTGAGAAAGAGGGCGGACATGGCAAAGAGCAGGGCCGAGTTGCCGACGATCTGCACGTCAAAGATCCACTTGCCCATGAGGACGGCCAGCGCCACATCGATCATGCCGATGCAAAAATAAGGAACGATTTTGCCGAAGATCAGTTCCGGACCGCGCAACGGTGTGGAGATGAGCTGTTCCATGGTCCCGGTCTCCCACTCCTTGGCAATGGTTGTGCTGGTGAGAAGGGCGGCAACGACGATCATGACGAGAGCAATGATCCCTGGAATAAGGACGTTCTGGCTCCTGAGTCCGGGATTATACCAGGCCCGCGCCGCCAGTTCGACCGGCTGCTGCAGTTTGCCTCGACCTTTCAGCAGCATCTGTTCCGCGGTGACGGTGCGGGCGTAGATCGCCCCGATGTTGGATGCGTAGTTCATTGCCAGGCGCGAGGTGTTGGCATCGCTGCCGTCGCCGAGAATTTGGATTTGCACGGGCTTTCCGGTTTGGACCTTGGCGGCGAAGTCGCTGGGGACGACGATGGCGACCATGGCCCGGCCCCGGTCGAGATCCTCCTGCAACTGAGGGTAGCTGTTGCGATAGGCCTTGACGGTAAAATAGGGCGAGTTGCCGAAAAGGCTGAGCAGTTCCCGGCTTTCCGGGCTGCGCCCCTGGTCCCAGACAACGGTCGGGACGTTACGCAGGTCAAGGGTCAGGGCGTAGCCGTAGAGGAGAATGAGGAGGAGCGGAATGGCCAGGGCCAGGGTCAGACTGCGCCAGTCGCGGAGGAGATGCAGGGATTCCTTGCGGGCTACGGCGGCCAGTCGACGCAGTTTCATGGCCGGGCCTCGGTTTCGCTGAGGTTGTGGCCATTACGCCGGTCAACTTCCTCGATGAGCGAAATAAATACATCCTCCATGCTCGGCATGATGGTCTCCATAATCGCTCCGCATATTCCAAGCTCCGCCAGGGAGCGCTGCACTGCCGCTTCGGCGGCAATGGCATCCTTGGTGACAAGATGGAGTCCTGCCCCGAACAGGGAGGCATCGCGAATCTCCGGCAGGGCCTTCAATGGACCGATGAGTGCCTGCGGGTCCGGGCAACGCAGATCGATGATTTTATCCTGCATGGCCTTGGTTTTTAATTCCAAGGGCGAACCCGAGGCGATCATCTTCCCGCCGTAAATCAGGGCGATGCGGTCACAGTACTCGGCCTCCTCCATATAGTGGGTGGTGACGAAAACGGTGATGCCCTGCTCGGCCATGGTGGAGATGAGATCCCAGAAGCGCCGCCGGCTTAAAGGGTCGACGCCGCTGGTCGGTTCGTCGAGGAAGATGATCGGCGGCTCGTGGAGAATGGCGCAGGCCAGGGCCAGTCGCTGTTTCCAGCCACCGCTGAGGATGGAAGTAAGGCTGGTTGTATGTTCGGCAAGACCGGCCATGGCCAGTGCCCAATCACGGCGCTCTTCCAGACGATGGCCGGTAAGGCCGTAAATGCCGCCGTAAAAATTGATATTCTCGGTGACGGTGAGATCTTCGTAGAGCGAGAATTTCTGGCTCATATAGCCGATGTGCTGCTTGATGTGCTCCGTGTCCATGCGGATATCCGAGCCGCCGACTATGCCGCTGCCGGAGGTCGGGCCGAGAAGGCCGCAGAGCATGCGGATGGTCGTGCTTTTGCCGGCGCCGTTCGGGCCGAGAAAACCGAAGATCTCGCCTTTCTGTACGGTAAAACTGATGTCGTCAACGGCGGTGAAGCTGCCGAAGCGACGCGTCAGGTGCTGCACCTGCACGGCCGGCTGACCATCTTTTGCCGCCCCGGCGTGCACAACGACCTTGTCCACTCCTGCCGGCTGAGCGTCCTGCACGTTATCACCAAGCAGGCTGACGAAGATATCCTCAAGCGACGGCTCGGTTGCGCGGATCTGCTGATATTCGACATTTGCCTGGTGAAGAAGGGTGACGACCTGCTCCTCGCAGACATCTCCCCCGGCACAAACCAGATGCACGGTATCGCCGAACAGGTTGACGCTTTTTGCCAGGGGCAGGCCGCGTAAAGCACTGACGATCTGCCGGGCTCTGGCGCTTTTGATGGAGATGATCCGACCATCCATGAGCCTTTTGATTTCCGCAGGTGTACCGGTTGCCAGAAGCCTGCCGTGATCGATGAGGGCGACCCGGTCGCAGCGTTCCGCCTCGTCGAGATAGGCGGTGGAGAGGAGGATGGCGACCTGCTCCTGTCGCAAGCGGTGGAGGATGCGCCAGAAATCGCGGCGGCTTACCGGATCGACGCCGTTGGTCGGTTCGTCGAGGAGGAGGACCTTTGGGGTGTGGATAAGGGCGCAGACCAGTTGCAGCTTCTGTTTCATGCCCCCCGACAGATCACCGGCCCGCCGCTGGATAAAAGGCCGCATGTGGCTGAAGTCAAGGAGTTCCTCGATGCGGGCCTGCCTGCCCTTGCGGCTCATGCCGTAGAGGTCGGCATAAAAATTGATATTTTCACCAACGGTGAGATCCTGGTACAGGCCGAATCTCTGGCTCATATAGGCGAGGTGGTCCTTGACGCCGGCGGCATCTCTGGCAATGTCAAAACCCGCTACGGTAGCTGAGCCGGAGTCGGGATTCATGATGGTTGCGAGCATTCGCAGGCTCGTTGATTTCCCGGCCCCGTCCGGGCCGACGAGGCCGAAAATTTCCCCCGGGAAAACAGTCAGGCAAAGGCCTTCTACTGCGGTGACCGCGGCGAAGGTCTTGGTCAACCGGTTGGCGACGATGGCCGGGGTGGCCTGGTGCTGGGCGGGTACTTGCGACATTTGGCAGTCTCGCTTCAGCGACCGGACAGGTCAATGCGCCCATCGGCGGGCATGCCGGGTTTCAGTTCGTTCTCCGGGTTGGCAAGGGTCACCTTGATGCGGTACATGAGCTTTACCCGCTCTTCGAAGGTCTGCACGGTTTTCGGGGTGAATTCCGCCTGGCTGCTGATATAGCTCACCCGGCCCGCATAGGTCTTGTCGGGAAAGGAGTCGGTGTGCACTTTAACTTCCTGGTTCAGCTGGATGCGCCCCAGATCTTTTTCATGGATATAGGCGCGCAACCACGGTTTAGCGATTTGCCCCAAGGTGAGCACCGGCGAGGCGGGATTGAGATATTCCCCGGCCTCCGCCGCCGTACTGAGAACAACTCCGTCCAGGGGCGACAGCAGTTCGGTGTAACTGAGTTGCTGTCGAGCGTGGTTGACACCCTCCACCGCCACCCGAACCTTGGCTCTTGCTTGATCGACAATCTCCTTGCGCGATCCGGCCTTGATCAGGGCGTACTCGGCTTCCGCCTGTTTCAATGCCGCCGCCGTCCTGTCGATCTGTTCGATGCGCGGTCCGGCCTTCAGCAGACTGAGCCCTTCACTGGTGGCTCTGGTCCGGGCCTCTGCTTCATTTACCCGGTTTCCCGCAGTTTTCAAGCCGGTTTGGTAGGTTTCGAGAACGGTCTTGCTGACACTGCCATCCTTGTACAGGTTGGTATAGCGGTCAAAGTCGGTCTTTGCCTGGTTGAGCTGGACGATAGCTGACTGCTCGGCTGCCTTGGCAACGGCCTGTTCGGCCCTGGCCCTTTCAACATCCTCTATACGGCTGCCTCGCTGCAATTCGGTGAGACTCTCGCGGGCCTGGCTGACGCGGGCTACGGCCCGGTCGATATCCTCGGCGCGGCTGCCGGCCAGGAGTTCGGCGAGGACCGCTTCGGCATAAGCCAGGTTGGCCTCGGCCTGGGCCACGGCTATGGTCTGGTCACTTTTATCGAGTCGCGCCAGGATCTGCCCTGCTTGTACCGTATCGCCTTCCTCAACCAGACGCTCTGCCAGGCGGCCGGGAGTGCGAAAGCTCATCTGCGCCTCGATGACCTCGATATTTCCGGAAAACCTGATGGCGGTAGCGTCTTCGCGGTTTTTTAGATAATTAAAGAGATTTATGCCGACAACAACAACAACGATGACCAGCGGGATAATGATGCGCAAGCGTTTTTTCATACTGCTTCCTTACATGGTTAAAGGGTCGCGTCTTTAATCTTGGCGATGCCGCCGAGCGAAAAAAGCCAGACGAACTCGGTCAGCCTGTCGAGATTTTCTTCGGTGGGCGCGTTACCCGCATAGATTATTTTAATGACCGGCGAGGCCATGGCATAATAGATACACTGGCCGATAATGGAGATGGCGCAGGGCATGAGTTTTTCCGGGCCGGGGTTTGTGTTCGTACCCATGATGTCGCTGATAATGGTCACCAGCAGGTCTTTATGCGGCTTTATATAGCGGTCAAGGACCGCTTCGAAGGCAGGACTTGGGGCGAGCAGTTCGCGGGCGATAAGTCGTCCCCTCCCGGCAATGCCGCCCCACCCCTCACGGCTCAGCAGCCTGTGGAACATGGCCCGGATAAATGCCCGCAGACGCTGCTCCGAGCTGGAACTTTCTTCAAGGTCCATGGTCGCTGGAAAACGGGTGAAACCGATGTGAAAAACCTCCTCAAGGACGGCGCCGTACAAGCCCTCCTTGTCGCGGAAATGGTAGTTGATGGCGGCAACGTTGACCTTCGCGGCCAAGGCGATGGTGCGGATGGTTGCATCCTTAAAGCCTTTTGCGCCGAAGATTTCTCCGGCGGCTGCGAGGATTCTCTCCTTGGTGGGGGCGGTTTGCTCGGGCATGGTTCTCCAACTCTCTGATTATTGATTAAAACAGGAGAATAAAACATTTGTTTGAAACTGGCAAGGAGGGATTTTGGGTGGGAGGGTTAGGGGTTAGGCGATAGGGGCGAGGGTTTTAGGTGGAGGTATGGTTTTGCAAGCTTGTCGTCTTGGTTACAGTACCTGCATGGTGAGATTGCCGACACCTTGTTTATCAAGGGAGAGACTCTTGGCGAGTTTGTAACTCAAATCGACATCCCGACCTTGAATATAGGGGCCGCGATCGGTGACCGTCGCTGTCACCTTCTGGCCGGTTTGGGGATTTTCGAGAAGGACCCGTGTGCCGAACGGGATGTTCTTGTGAGCGATGGTCGGAGCGTTCATATCAAAGGGCTCACCGTTAGCCATCGTTCGGCCGTGGTGGCTTTGGCCATACCAGCTGGCCACCACTTCTTCTTTGCCGACTTGCTTTCGCGGTTCAGGAATACGCAAGGTCTGGCCGATCTGCAGCGTCCGAGGGTTGGTTATGTTGTTCAGTTTGAGGATTTCATCCGGATTGACATGATATATCTTGGTTGCCAGCCCCCACACGGTTTCTCCAGCTTTCAGGGTGTGGGTTCGCTCGTTCGCAGCTGTTGGCCCGGCCTGTGCTTTGGCGGCCCCATTCGTTAGCTTTTTGCTGCTTACCTGGCCCTCAGCTGACTTAAGAGCATCGGCAAATGCTGATTTTGGTTGATTGGTGAGAACTGTTCCCTCTTTAACGACCCTGTTGTTGTTCGCGTTCGAACGTCCCATCGCCTGAGGAGTATTCTTCTTCAGGGTGTGCCAGTTATTGTCCATCATTGTATTATTTTGGGCAATGCTGTTGCCTCGTCGCACTCTGTATTCCATAATCCACACCCTGCGTGCCAGTTTGTTGAAAGTCGATTCTTGCAAGTTCTATTATCCTGGTATCGGCTGATGGATCTATAAGATTAAGTCAATGGTGCTTATCGAAGCTTTATGTGCGTTTTTTTCGCCGAGATCGATAATTGACTGGGGATGGCCGGCGGCAATATGGTTATGGCCCTTTCCGCTGTCCCGAGAAAATGCTATACTGGCAGGTAGAAACTGCGCAGTCTCATTCGTATCTTGCCACAGCACCGCCTCTTCATCGAGCGCTTATAAGGAAAACCCATGGTAAACAGCAAACCTTTGGCAGGCCTGAAAATCCTATGTTTTGTCGAGAACCTCTACGAAGACCTCGAACTGTGGTACCCCAAACTCCGTTTTATAGAGGCGGGGGCCGAGATTGTGGTGGCCGGACCTGCCGCCGGCGTTGTCTATGCCGGCAAGAATGGCTACCCTTGTGCCTCGGATGCGGCAATTGCCGAGATGCATGCGACCGACTTCGACGGTTTACTCTGTCCCGGTGGGTTCATGCCGGACAAGCTCCGTCGTGACCCACATGTCCTGCAGCTGATCCGCGATTTTCGAGCGGCTGGCAAGATGGTGGCGGCGATATGCCATGGCGGATGGATGCCGATATCGGCCGGCGTCTATAAAAATATCCGGGTTACCGGTTCCCTGGGAATTAAAGACGATCTGGTAAACGCCGGGGCGATCTGGGAAGACGCCCCGGTCGTTGTCGACGGCAATTTTGTCTCGAGCCGTAAGCCCGACGATCTGCCGGATTTTTGCCTCGCCTGTATCGATGTTCTTTGTCGTCAGCGAAAACCATAAAGAGGGGCGAACGGTCAACATGCTTGCTCATTGAGAGTTCGCGCCTGCTGGCACGATCGGTACTCCTTGTCGACAAACAAGGGGTAGTTCAATATATCCAGGCAGTCCCGGATAGTACCCATTTGCCGGATAGGGAAAAATACCTTTTCCAGGGCAACTGAATGAGCAAATCTGCCTTCTGTCTGGCAACTGCTCTTACGATTGCAGCCAACTCCCTCTTTGCCAATTTTCTTCAATCTGAAGGTACTGTTTGAGGAATTCGAGGAGCTTGGTTTTACTGAAACGACCGGGATATCTGCGGTAAAATTCAGCGAATATGGCTTTTTGCTGTCGTTGTGAGTAAAGTGATAACTCACCCAGGATAACTTGAAGGGTATTTTGGGTCATGAGATGTATCTTTATCAGGATGAGGTTGAGGTCTTTTGACCAGGAAGTGCCGGCAGTTTATTAATAGTTGGTTGCATCTCCTGGTTCCGTTATCGACCTTTCAGCGGAGGGAAACGCCCTCTTTTAGTTTCTTGAAGAGATATAAGTGTCTGCCGATATGCCCCATCCTATATTGCAGATCTTAAATATTTCTCACAAGAGCAGTAAATTAGAAAAAAAGTAGCAAGATTGGTTTGATTCGTGTTCCCTGCTAGGTAATCTCCAGACAAAATACACCAGAGGACCTCCCATGACGTCGCTGAAAATTGAGAACATCCGGCAGATTGCCGATTCGCCGTTAATTTTTAAGCGCGGTGAATTCTTACAACGAAATGGTGCCTTTCGTCGTATTGCGGAACATTGCAGCAATGGCCGGCAGGTGTATGAGGTTGATGGCAACTACGGCAATTACCGCACCGAAATTGTTATCAATGGGGCGATTACCACGCATTGCGATTGCCCCTATCCCGGACGCGGTTGCAAGCATGTTGTGGCTATCCTTCTCGAGCTCTTTGAAAAGCAGAGTGCAGAGGGGGAGGTGCGAAGGGGAGCCGAGGAGGGAAAGGGCGATTTCCTGTCTGCCGCGGAGATCCGCGCCCAGGCCTTGGAAGATCGGCAGAAACGGAGCCGTCAGGAGACCTTACAGGTCATTCAGGGCGAGATGTTGAAAGGCGACCACCTGGTTACCACGACCAAAGGGCGGCAATATCAGGTAACGCTGCACGATCCCCAGGCCGGGATCGGCCATTGCTCCTGTCCCGATTTCCATTTCAACCAGCTCGGCACCTGCAAACATCTGCATTTTCTCAGCGAATTTTTAGTGGAAAAAAAAGACTTCGCCAAGCGTCTCGACGAGGAAATCTTTCCCTATATCGATATCTTTTGGGATAGTGAGGCCGGTCGTCCCCGACTCTATCATGAGCAGGCGAATGGCCGCATGGGTAGCCGGCTCGCCGAGCTGTTGGCCGAGCTTTTTGATGAACGGCAGCTTTTCCGGCAAGACGATGTCGCCGCCTTTATCCCGTATTTGGAAAAACTTGAGGAGTATAAGCAGGTTCGCGTCCAGGAGCCGGTGCTGCGTAAACTGAACAATCTCGCTATCGATTTCGAACTGCGCCAAGCCGCTGCCGAGCCACCGCCTGATTTTACCCGCTATCTCAAGGTGGCACCCTATCTCTATCAACAGGAGGGCATGCTGTTTGGCCTCCATAAAAAGGCGGTGCTGATCGGTGATGAGATGGGGCTTGGCAAGACCCTGCAGGCCATCGGCCTGTGTGCCGCCAAGAAGGAGATTTTCGGCTTCAAAAAGGTGCTGGTGGTCACCCTCAGTTCCCTGAAACTGCAGTGGCAGCGGGAGATCGAGAACTTCACCGAGGAAAAGGCCTGTATCATCGCCGGTTCCTCGAAGGTGCGCAAAGAGCAGTATCGGTGCGATTCCAGCCTGTTCAAGATCACTAATTATGAGGCGGTCCTCCGGGATGTGACCATTATAGCAAGGTTCAAGCCTGATGTCATTGTCCTCGACGAGGCGCAGCGCATCAAGAACTTCGAGACCAAGACGGCGGAAGCGGTCAAGAGCCTGCCGCGCCAGCATGCCGTCATCCTCACCGGCACGCCGCTTGAGAACAAGCTCGAAGATGTCTATTCGCTGATGCAGTTTCTCGATCCCGATCTGCTCAGCCCCTTGTGGCGGTTCGCTGCCGACCATTTTCTCCTCAACCGCCGGAAAAAAGGCGATATACTCGGCTATGTTGGTCTCGACAAGTTGCACCAAAAGCTGCAGCCGCTGGTCATTCGCCGCCGCAAGGAAGAGGTGCTTGAGCAGTTGCCGGAACTGATCGTCAACAACTACTACATCGATCTCTACCAGGAGCAGGCGGAAATCCATGCCGGCTATTCGCAGCTTCTCCTGCCTCTCCTCAACAAGAAATTCCTCACCCCGATGGATATCCGCCGCATCCAGATTTTGCTGCTGAAGATGCGCCAGGTCTGTGATTCCACCTATCTCATCGACCGGGAAACCAATATCTCACCGAAGCTTGCCGAACTGTCGACCATCATGGAGGAGGTGGTCATCGCCAATGGTCGCAAGGTGGTGATTTTCAGCGAATGGACGACCATGAACATGCTGATCGGCAAGCAGCTTTCCCGTGCCGGGATTGACTTTGTCGAATTGTCCGGCAAGGTGCCGGTCAATAAACGGCAACTGCTGATCGATGAATTTACCAATAATCCGAGCTGCAAGGTGTTCCTGTCGTCCGATGCCGGCGGCACCGGCCTCAATCTTCAGGCAGCCGATTGCGTCGTCAATTTCGAGTTACCCTGGAATCCGGCAAAACTCAATCAGCGAATCGGACGGATCAACCGAATAGGCCAGAAAAGCCAATGTATCAATGTCATCAACCTGATTGCCAAGCAGAGTATCGAAGAGCGCATTATGGCCGGGATCAAGCTGAAGGAAGATCTTTTCAGCGGGGTCTTTGACGGCGGCAAGGACGAGGTGCTCTTTTCTAGGGAAAAACGCCAGGAAATGGTCAACCGCCTGCGGGAGATGATTGGCGAACAGCCTGAAATGCAGGTGATCCAGTCGCTGCCCGCCGAAGAGCTGGCGGAAGATACGCCGCACTTCCTCAACCCCGAGGTCTTGAATACGGAGGTCGATTTTATCGGTGAGGAGACGCTTGATAATCTTGTCGAGCCATCGGAACCTCAAGACCGCGAAGAAACGACAGCAAAACATTCCGCCGAGCAAATGGAAGAAGTTCTCAATCAGGGTATGGGTTTTATCAGCGGTCTTTTGGAGATGGCTACCGGCAAAAAACTGGGAATTGCTGGGGGGAGCGGAAAGATGGTGACCCTAGATAAAGAGACCGGAGAAGTGACGTTGAAATTTATTCTGCCGGGATTTTAAGAACAGGCTTAATCTGTCTCAGTCCAGGCGCAAACCCGACGTTCAACTCGATCAAGGAGAAGGTAAAGGCCAAACCCAAGCGCAGCCATACAGGAGATGCCGGTATAGAGGGCGACATAATCGGCCCGTCCCCAGGAATCCATGATGATATAGCCAAGACCCTTGGTGGTGGCGAAAGATTCGACAAAAAAGAGGATAGCTACCGCCGTGCCGATGGAGATACGCATGGCGGTGAGGATCTTCGGCAGGGTGGCGGGCAGGATGACATGTCGGTAGATCTGCAGGCGCGAAGCCCCGAGGGTCTGCATGGCCAGGAAATAGTTGCGATGGATGTTCTTGGCGGCGTCGCGGGTGGTGACAAGGATCTGGAAGAAGACGATCAGGGCGATCAAAAAGATCTTCGAAAAATTACCGATACCGAAAAGAATGATGATGAGCGGCAGTAGCACCACATGCGGCACCGGGTAGAGAAGGTAGATAAAAGGCGAAAGTCGGCGGCGCAAGCCTTCCTCGGCACCGATCATCAGGCCAAGCGGCACGGCGGTTGCCAGGGCCAGGGCAATGCCGAGAAGGGCCCGCAGGCAACTGATCGCCAAGTCGTCGAGCAGGCTGCCGTCAGCGATTTTCCCGACCGTATCGAGCAGCACCATCCATGGTTCCGGCAGGGCCATGGAGTGCAGTAGCAGAGCAGAAACTTCCCATATCCCAAGAAGAATGAGGGCGGCCAGAACAATGTCACGTTTCCTGCCCATAATCCTCCCCTTTGAGTATTTCCCTGAGTTCGACACAACGGTGGAAAAAGCTGTCGCTTTGCCGGTAATCGGCGCTGCCGACCTCCGGGTTGTCAACGATGCGCAGAACTCGGCCCGGTCGTCCGCTGAGTACTATGATGCGGCAACCGAGGAAAACCGCCTCTTCAATGGAATGGGTGACGAGGACGATGGTGATTTTTTTCTTTTGCCGTATTTCCTGAATGAGGTTCTGTAAGCGTTCCCGGGTGAGGGCGTCGAGAGATGATAAGGGCTCATCCATAAAAAGAATCTGCGGTTCAACCGCCAGAGCCCGGGCCATGGCCACCCGCTGTTGCATGCCGCCGGACAGTTGGCCGGGATAGTGGCTGCCGAATCCGCTCAGTCCCATTTCAATGAGGAGTTGCTCGACCTTCTCTCGGATGAGCTTTTTTCCCATACCTTTTAAGACCAGGCCAAGGCCGATATTCTCATGCACCGTCTTCCAGGGAAAGAGGCCGAAATGTTGCAAAATTGTTCCGCTACGCGGCTGTCCGGTGATAGTGATGCTGCCGTTATCCGGCTGTAGCAGTCCCGCCAAAAGAAAGAGCAGCGAGGTCTTGCCGCAACCGGATGGTCCGATGATGGCGCAGCTGCTCTGCCGCTCGACCTGAAAGGATATGTCGCGGAGGACCGGATGATCATTGCCCGCGTGGGAAAAGTTGAGATATGCCGATGCGGCGGTGATCATCCTCTAGTTCCGTCCATTCATGAAATCTATGGCCACCATAGTTGTATACGGAATGTTGGCGACAAGCTGTTTTGCTGTAAGCCAGGTCATGACCGGCTCATAGAGAGCAGGGCTAAACGGAGCCGGCAAGGGAAAGACAGGAATCGGATAGGTCTTGGCGAGAAACGGCGGAATGCGACTTTTATCAACAAAAAGAGCACGGAATTTTTCCGGGTCGCTGTTGATGGCCTGTACTGCCCCGGTGTAGGCGCGAAAGAAGGCGGCAATCTCGGTCTTGTGTTCCTTCAGCACCTCGGAGCGGAAGACGATAATGGTTTGCGAAAGGCTTTCGGCGCTTGTCGCATCGCTGACCAGCACCCTGGCGCCCTTGCCGACGGCAATTGAGGTCAGGGGTTCCGGCAGCGTTGCCGCCTTGACTGCATTCGAGAGGAGCATTTGCATGCGGATGGGCATTTTCACCACTTCAAGCTTCTTGATCTCTCCTGTTTTAAAGCCCTGCTGGATAAGTATTCGGTCGGTCACGTATTCGATGATCGTCGAATTGGAGACGGCAATCTCCACACCTTTGAGGTCGTTTACCGACATCAGGTCGGATCCGGGAGCAGCAAGGATGGCGAAAACCCCTTCGGCGGGTTTTTCACCCAGGCAGATCGAGGTGATTTTCAGACGCCCTTGACCCTTATCAAAAAGAATGGCCCCAATTGGATCATCGATTGCCCCGTCGATCGCACCGGCGGCCAGGGCGCTGTCTCTTTCGAGGGCGCTTTGAAAGGGGATGAGTTCAACCTGAAGGTTTTCCCGAGCATATAATTTTTCCTTTTCGGCAATATAGAAGGGCACCGAGTCTTCAATCGGCAGCAGGCCGATTTTCAAAGGTTCACTCGCCAAAGTGGGGAGCGCGCTCAGGATGAACACCGCCAGTAGTAAGAACTTTATCATGATATTCACCAGTTGTCCGTGGGAAATGGAGGTCGGAAATATTTTGTGCAGCGCTATGCGGCATGCTGGAATTACATCGAATTACCAGCTGAGGCAACCATTAATTTACACCTTCGAAGCCCATTTTCAGTTTGTATCATCAAGGTTCCAGCGGGTCGATTATGCTCGGAGCGTCTTGTCCCGGAGTGTTGCTTGCCGAGGCGGCAGCCGCCATGGCCCGGGTGCTCCTGGCGCCGCCACCAGTATCGGTTGTGTCGGTACCGAGGATAACAGCGACAACCTCCTGGTAATTAAAGCCTTTGCCGGTTGATGCCGGCAAAAGGCGTTTATCGCTTTGTGAAACATGGAGCAGCCCGGCCTCTCGCAGTTTTGTCACAACCTCGGTGGTGACCGCTCTTTGGGAGCCCGGCAGATACTCGGCTAGGTTCTCGGAGGTGATCGCCTTGCCGTCATCAAATGCTGAGACAATACAATCCATGATATCAAAGGCCGCCGCAAGTTTCAGAGACGGGACAGCGGCAAGGGGCAGAAGCCTGTAGCTCGCTATATTCTGACATGCATAGGCCACCTGTGCTCCAGTCAAGATGAACAGCCAGCCTAGATAGATCCACACCAGAAAAAGTGGTAGAGTTGCAAAAGAGCCGTAGATGGCATTGTAATTGGCCACCCCGATCTGCAGGGCAATGTAAATATTCTGAGCCAGAGTCCAAAGGAAAGCGGCCAGACCGGCTCCAAGCAAGGCAGGGAGGGTCTTTACTTTTGTGTTGGGAAAGAAAATGTACATCACATAAAATGTCAGCGTTATAACGGCCACCGGTAAGGCTTTGAGGAGGAGGGTCTGGAGCCAGGCAAAGGGAAGGAGGATATCAAGCTTTGCGATCATCGACGGACTTTGTAACATGGCGCTGGCGGCAAAGGCGACATTAATGGAGATCGGCAAAAGGATGAGCAGCGTCAGGTAATCGGCGATCTTTCGCAACAGCGATCGACCGCTGGTAACTTTCCAGATGTCGTTCATGGCCTCTTCAATATAACTGAGGACGAAAATGACACTGAGGAGAATGCCGATAACACCGATGGAGCCGAGGGCTGCGAAATTGGTGTTGTCAACATAACTGAAGAGCTGATCGACGGCGGAACGGAGGTGCTCGGTGAGTTTTACGTCTCCCTTCGGCTGAAGGATCTCGCCGGAGTCGGGGGCGGTTTTATAATGACTGACTGAGTCATCGCTTTTGTCCATCAATGTTTCTATGTAACTGTACGCCACCTTGCGCAGTTGGTCGTCGCCTCCCAGTCCCTTTACTAATGCGGTGCTCATTGCCAGGATGGGGACGAGAGACAGCAGGACGGTATAGGTCAGGGCGGCTGAGCGGAGGGAAAGGGCGTTGTGGGAAAATTCTCCGGCGGTGATGAGAATGAGCCGGACGACCATGCGCAGTAACCCTTGCGCCGATGTGGATTTGTCACTTTGTGCATCCGCCCAGGCCTTCAGCATGGAGCGGCGGGTGGTGGATGACGCCTTTGATATAATCATGCCAATGTGTGGTTCAGTTGGTGAGGTTGAGCCATTTTTCAAGGATCTGAAAGACAATCTCCCGTTTGATCGGTTTGGTCATATAATCGCTCATTCCCGCCTCCATGCAGAGTTCCTTGTCGCCCTTCATGGCATTGGCGGTCATGGCAATAATGGGAATATCCTTGAAACCCTGTTGGCGTATCTGGCGGGTTGCTTCATAGCCATCCATGTCCGGCATCTGGATATCCATAAGGATGGTGTCAAAGTCGTTGGGCTTTGCGGTAATGGCCTCGACTGCTAACCTGCCGTTGGCAACGACGGTGATTTTGTAACCGGCCTTTGAGAGCATGACAGTAGCCAGCTTTTGATTGACCGGGTTATCCTCGGCTAGAAGAATGCGGACCGATTGTTTCATCTCCTCACGCAGCGAATATTGGGTAACGAGCTTTTTTCCCTCCGGATGTTCTTGATCGTCATCTTTGGCGCCGAGGATTCTTGAGAGAGTGCGGAGAAGGATTTTTCGGCGGGCAGGCTTGGTGAGAAATGCGGTGAATCCGACATCCTTGCATTTCTGGGCAACTCTCTCGGTGGAGGAGGTATAGGCCAGAAGGGGGATATTTGCATTGACAAGCTTTGCAGCGCGAATCCCTGCCGCCAGTTCAAAACCGTTGAGAAAGGGCATTTGCAGATCAAGGATGGCGATGGTATAGGGGCTACCCTTTTTTTCGGCACGAAGCAGTTCATCAATGACGGCGGTAGCGTCGAGC
>JAABQY010000044.1 GCA_011391225.1 Desulfobulbaceae bacterium
GAAACAGGTGGGACAGTCTGGCCGATGAGATATCGCTTCAAAAAGAAAGCGCTGAATCGTTCCCAACCAGCCAATATCAACCAGAGCAATTTTTTTATGATCAAACAACCCAGCCTGAGTGAAATAACGTTGCATAGCTAGACTGGGTGGCTGTGCCTGACACTTTACCACTTCTTGGAAAGCTTCATCCTCAAGCAGTGCCTCAAACCTCTTACGATTCTCGGGATCGTAGCCTTCATGGACGTGGCTGAGACAGGTGTCAGCTGTCAGTCCAAATTTAGCAAGGTGGGTTGTGAAAGCGTCCGGCTCAAGGCAGAAAATTCGGCAAACGTCGCGAAAGTCACGATTTCCGGAAGGTAAAAAGGCTATGTCGGCATTGGCTTTGGTCAGCCCCTGATGGGCGCATGAAGCCCCGGCAAGGGCCATCCTGCTGACGTACAGGTACTCGATTTCCGGCAATCCTCCAGCGGGGTAGAGGGCGGGCATAGCCTTTTCCCAGTAGCGCTTGAAGGTCCAGCCTTCTCGGGACAGAAAAAATATCTTGGTTATGCCTTTGTCCCTGCAAAACCTGGCAACTTCTTGAATAAACACGCCAATCAATGGTCCGAGAAAATTATACCCTTCGGAGTACAGTGCTAAATTCTGCTGATTCTCGGCCTCCAGGGGTGCCATGAGTTGCTGCAAGACTCTGCCGCGCCAAAAAGGCTTTCCATCACTGTAGTTATAATAGCGTTTAACTATCGACTTGCGCTGGTCCTCGCGTGGATCGTGAATAATCATCGCTTCGATTCCGGCTCCTCCGGCCCGCAGACCATCGGAAATCGGATTATCACCGACATGCAACCAAGCACTGGATGCGATTGAAAAATTTTCGGCTATCATCGGAAAGGCTTTGCCGGAGGCCTTGGCCAAATACGTATCAGCGGACGAGATTACCTCTTCAATGAACTCCTCCAGTCCTGCATATTTGAGCAATTGTCGCAGGTGAGATGCAGGAAAATACATATCGGAAATAATAAATATTCTCTTTCCGACCTCGACAAGTTCCTTTATCCAGTCGACGAGGATTCGGCGCGGCACCAACATGGAGTTTTCCATGGCAAGTTCGTAGCCGGTAACCTTGTCGAGAAGAGCGTCGTCATAGGCTTTTTGAAATATTTCAATTAAAAGCTCGCGCATAAAAAGCGGATAGCACGCTTCATGATCAGCAAATTTCGTTCCAGTCTCCGCCCTTTGTCTTTGTTCAATTTTGTCCCTTTGCTGCTGGACCTTATGCCAGTGCCAATGGAGACCTTGTTGTTCAGCAAGCTCAGAGATATATCTGGAAACCGGCAATTTCACTAGGTCGGGATTGTGAATGCGGCGGACAAAAAGAGTGTCAAAAAGATCAAAGGAGACCACTTCCTTATCACTTGCCTTTAAACGACCAGCCCGTACTAGGGATGTCAATGAATAGTACGTTGTAAAATCCATAGCTTCTTATCTACTTTTTTTGGCAATCCAGGTTTCCAAATTCTTCACAAACTCTTTGAAAGCCGGGCGTACGCCTTGCGTTCGCTGCGGTTCCAGAATTTTCTTGACCTCATGCAGTTCCTGGCCGAGTTCAACCAAGCGTTCTGCCCCGGCAAGGATATATTTGCCATATTGTTCGGGGAGTTTTGCCATCATGTATTTCTTTATCAAATCCTGATCCTGCTGTCTTCCGGTTATAGCAGCCTCACCCAGGGTGTTACCGGAATGGATCCGGTAATACAGCAACTTTTCCTCATCCAGATAATGTACCCCATCCGGAAAGGCCAACATGAGTCTGAAGATATAATCGTAGTCATGCAAATATCTCAAGGCAGAAAACTTACCGACCGTGCGCATAGCCTGTGCTGTCATAAAAAGATTTGAGGTAGTAACCATAAAATTTCCTTTTAAAAAGGCGGCATAGATATCCCGACAGGTGAAGTACCAGGTTCTGTTTTTCAAATGCCAAATATTCCATCCAAAATTCGGATCACAATATTCAAGGCCAATATCGGAAATGGGTATGACATCGGTAAAAATACACTCGGCTTTTCTCTCTTCGCATTCTTTCTGTAGTTGCTCGAGACGATTCAGGGTATAAACGTCATCGGAGTTGAGGATGGCGACATACTGCCCTTTTGCTAGAGAAAGACCGCGGTTGATGGTGTTATATGCATCTTTGTTCTCCTGATGGAAATAGGTCAGACGCGAATCACTATACCCTTTGACAATCTCAGCGGTATTGTCGGTAGATCCATCATCGATGACAATCAGTTCGAGGTCGGACAGGGTTTGCTGCAAAACACTGTCAACTGCCGCGCCAATGAATCGTTGATGATTGTATGCGGGAATAATTACGGAGACCAGCGGCTGATGAGCCTGCACCTTTGGCATTGCGCTCTCCAAGCAGTTTGCGTGTGTTTAAAAGTTAATTAGGGGGTGACCAGCTTTTTTAGGCCTATGCACTGTGGCTGGATATCAACAGACAAAATAACGAAGTGTCCTTACGTAATGAAATACGCCTTTCAAGTCAAGCGTTAGTTGAATACCCGGCTATTTGAAGCACTGATTTTTCGAACATTTTTCTAAATATCTCGAATATTTTTCATTTCGGCAATTATTCTTTTTCGGAGAGGGTCTCTTTATCAAGAAGAGTGATTGTACGACCGTTTACCATGATCAAGCCCTCTTCAGTCATTTTGGCAAAAATCCTTGATAGAGTTTCCGGAATAGTACCCAAGAGGCTGGCAAGCTGGCCTTTGGAGATATCAAGCTCAACGACATCGTTCTTGCCTTGTTCTTCACTTAAATAAATAAGATAATTGGCCAACCGGGTGGGGACCTCTTTCAAAGAAAGGCTCTCGATCTGGCTGGCAAATCTGCGTAGCCGCATGGAAAGGACCGCCAACATATTTAAGGCAATTGCCGGGTTGGTTTCCACCAATCGGATAAAGCGGTCACGCGGAAAAAAAATGGTGCGGGTTTTCATCAAGGCTTCAGCACTTGCCGGAAAAGGCTGGCCATAAAAAACCGGCACCTCCCCAAAAGGTTCTCCTTCCCCGAATATATGCAGTATATGTTCCTTTCCGGCAGGTGATACCTTGAAGATCTTTACTCGCCCCTCACCGACCATATAGAATCCGATACCCTTGTCGCCTTCAAAAAATATGGCCTCTCCGCGCTGGAATGTTTTCTCGACGGCAATTTGCGTTATGTCTTCAAGTTGCTGGGCCGGGAGTCCTCCAAAAAGGAGACTTGCCTCGATAATCTGTCTTTTATCCATGTTAATCCATTAAGCTGAAAAAGAAGGTTTTGAAATTCACCCAGGTATGCCTTAGTAATGAATTTGTTGAGCCGTTATTTCCTGCGGTGACTTTACCAATAATTACAGATTAAAACACTCTTTGATGTTTTTGGAGGCAGATTTCAGAGGATGTGCAGGCGAAAAATCATTCGTAACGATATGGACGCTTTTTTCCCTTCAGTCGAACAAAAAGACCAAGCTTTCTTCCGGGGAAAACTCTTGATTGTCACGGGCATTCCGCAAAAAACCGAGGTGTTGTTGCCGTTTTTTCCTTCCAAGCGCGAAGTTCGGTATTCATTCAGAGGTGGCATTGTTCTGTTGTAGTTGCAAACATTATGGTTATCATTATTCAGGATTTAATGTCTGCCCTTTTCTATCAGGAAGGGTATCAGGACAAGCACTTCTATTTACTACAAGATACATGCACCAAGCAGAAACGCTTCTCCCATAGAAAAAGAGGGGCAGCAATATTGCTGATCAATCACAGGAATCTCAGGTAACTACTCGTATGAAAGATCTTATTCTTGCAATTCTCAATATCTTTAAATATGTAGGAAGATTTTTTACCATTGTCAGAAACATTCTGTTTAACGTGCTGCTGCTGGCAATTCTGGTATGTTTCCTTTTTTTAATTATTCCTAAAGAAGTTTCACATATTCCGTCCCAAAGTATCCTCCGGCTTGACCTTTTCGGCGATATTGTTGAGGAGAAAAAGCTTTTAGGTTCCATTGAAAAATTGTTTGGAGACTCCGTTGATCCAGAAGCGCCAGAACCGGAAACTGCCCTGCAGGATATCCTCGATATTATCGACAATGCCGCGACGGACGATCGAATCGTCGCTCTCCTTCTCAATCTTAAACATATGGAAAATGCTGGTTTAAATCAGTTACAGAGTATCGGCCAAGCCCTCGTCAATTTTAAGAAATCTGGAAAAACCCTTATTGCCGCCGAGGACTACTACAGTCAATCGCAATACTATCTGGCATCATATGCCGACAAGATCTTTCTTAACCCCATGGGCGGAGTGGATCTCCACGGCTTTGGTGTGTTTCGCCTCTATTTCCGAGAGGCTATGGAAAAACTGGCGATCAACTATAATATCTTCAAAGTCGGAACCTACAAATCGGCCCTTGAACCGTTCACAAGGGATAACATGTCACCGGAAGATCGCAAGCAGAATGACATCTGGCTTTCGGCCCTTTGGAAGGTTTACAAGGATGATGTACTGCAACAACGAAAAATATCAAAAGAAACCATAGATAACTACACAACAAACATCTCCCTGGCCTTACAAAGTACCGAGGGAGACACGGCAGAACTCGCTCTAAAAACCGGACTGGTTGACCAACTGTCGAACAGATCGGATATAACCGCTTACCTGATTGCCCTGACGAAAACGACCGAGGCTAAACCATCAATTATTGGATCCGCTACCTACTATGACTCCATCCTCCCTTCCTATGATCACGTTGATTGGCAAGGAGATAAAATCGGCCTCATCATTGCCGAAGGTACTATTCTTCCAGGAAAACAGCCAATCGGCCTCATTGGCGGGGATTCTCTGGCAGCACTGATTAAAAAGGCCAGAGAGGATAAGCAGATAAAGGCTCTTGTGGTACGGATTAATTCGGGAGGAGGCTCAGCATTTGCGTCAGAAATCATTCGTCAGGAACTACTTCTCTTGCAAAAAAAAGGCAAACCGCTGGTTGTTTCCATGGGCGCAGTAGCCGCATCCGGTGGCTATTGGATAGCAGCCGATGCTGATGAAATTTGGGCGTCCGAGACCACCATCACCGGGTCGATCGGCATTTTTGGGGCCATCCCCACTTTTGAAAAAACTTTATCTTCCCTTGGGATCTATAGTGATGGCACAGGTACCACCCCTCTGGCGGCTGGCCTTGATCTCACTCAACCCCTGCCGGAACCATTAAAAAGCGCAATTCAACAGTCAATTGCCCACAGTTATGACCAGTTTCTGCAAATCGTCGCCACTGGCAGGGAACTTGAAAAATCACGCGTCAGAGAACTCGCCGAAGGCAAAGTTTATGACGGCAAATCAGCTCTGGCATTTGGTCTCGTTGACAAGCTCGGATCATTTGCAGATGCCATTGATGCAGCAGCTAATCTCGCCAGCGTTACTGACTACAGTGCTGAATATATTCGCCCGACGGCCACCCTCAAGGAGCAAATGCTGCAATTCTTTTCAGCCCATACAGAACCACTCGCTGCCATTCTCAATACCAACGAGCACCCTCTGGTAAAAAAGGTGAAAAAGGTTTTGGCAAGTAAATTAGAGGCTTTGACCACCCTTGACGATCCACGCGGGATTTACGCCCACTGCCCTATCAGGCTGACATTATAAACCATCTTTCTGTAAAAAAAGGGGCATAAGCCTGCTCTTATACAATTGGGGGAATTACTCCTCAACGATTTGTGCATTTTAAGCCGTACTGATTCTGCCTAGAAAAGGCACCATCATCCGTCAGGCTTGAAAGCCGAAGGAATCTTCATAGTCAAATTCCGGGATTTCGTTCATGGTGAACTTCACCCACTCCCAAGGGGCGTCGAGTATTTTAAAACCGAGATCGACACTCCCTTTTCTTGATCCCTGTTTTTTCCAGCAGGGCTTTGCCAGCAATCGGAAGTGCTTCCCGCCGCCCGACAAAATAGCTGAGTAGGTATGTTTCTCAGCGCCAAACGAAAGAGGAATACCAGTAATCTTAAAACCGCCGATAGAGAGATCCTCAATATTACCTCCAACAACTAATTTCCCAATAGCGAGGTCACCTACAAAGCCGCAAAATCCAACTCTCCGGTATTTTCTCTTCATCTGACCAAACCGAAAACCATAAGAGATTTGTGGAGCTTTTTCTGATGGGTTCATGGCAAACCTTCATTGAATATGAAAGAACTTTTTCGCTCTATTCTTCAAGATATAAGCTAAATTATATAGCACGTTCATTGTCTAATGCCCACATAAAATCATAAAATATTTCAAGCATAAAAACTCCTCATTTGAAACCATTTTTGAAAGGTTCCTCACTACTCTGCCTTTCTACAACCGCTTTCTTTGCAACCGCTTTATGAGATATTTCGTTGGGTATGGCTGTGACCACTGCCGCCCGCGAGTTGACAAGATATTGCTGTGCGAGCAGAGTCAAATCTTGTTCTTCGATTGACGAGAAATCACTCAGAATTGTTTGTGGCCACTCTAATTGCTGCGGATATCTGCTGGAGAGGGTGAGGACTGAAGACAACCAGTACTGGTTGGTTCTAATATTGTCGGTGATAGCTGTGATCATTGGTCTTTTCGCCCGCAGGAGTTCATCGCTGTTTATGCCATTTTCTTTCAGGTGGTCGGCAATCTGCAATATTTCTTTAATTATCACATCTTCACTACCAGGCTTGACGATTACTTGGGCAATCAAATATCCGTATCCGGAATAGACCCGACTGTTGAAATTTGAGACGGAGGGAGAATATGCAGCACCTAATTTTTCCCGGACAACTTTCCTTACCCTGTCCATGAGCACACTGGCCAACATATGAAACCTTCGAGTACGCTGAATATCCCAAAAATCCTCGGTAGGCCAGGCGATGACAACAAGCGACTTGTCAATGGAGGTATCGACGTCGACCTTGAGGGTTCCACCCACAGGAAAGTGCACGGCCAGCGCCTTGGCAACCTGCGCACTTTGCAGCGTTACTCCACCGAAATATTTATCGAGAAGAGTTCTGACTTCATCTCCATTAAAATCACCGACGATAGAGATTTCTAAATCTTTTGGTTGCGAAAAAGACCGTGCCCACTTTTCAACAACAGAAAAATCAAGTTCTTCAATATCCTTCCAGGCTGGCAGTCCAAAATGCTGATTACCGCTCGCCAGGAAGGGTTGAACCTCAAGAATCATTGCTCCGTCAATCTCATGACTGATTTTCTGATACATCATCTCAATTTTTTTCATGACATTGGCAAACTGGATTTTCCGAAACCCCTGATCGAAAAGCAAGGTGTGTAACATCTGCACCAACAACTCAAAATCTTTGCCCAAGGCGCTTCCACCCCAGGTGAAGGCATTTTCACCGACATGGAACTGCAACTCAACAGAACTGCCAGCCACAAGGGCATCAATCGACGATTGTGGAAGTTTTCCTGAGCCGGAAATATTGATGGTGTCTTGTGCCAGCATGGCCAATCCCGGCGCCGGTTCACTCTGCGCCCCAGTGCCATAATTCGCAATCATTTGGACACTGTTTTTTTGAAAAGCGGTCTTTTTCAAATTAACAATAAGGCCGTTGGCATAAACCAGCTTTTCGACATCAATGTCCTTATAATAAAATCGTTCCGGTGGACTCTCCGGTGTTGGAAAAACCTGTAGATATGGAAAGCTGTCGCTTTGTTGCCGAGGAGGACCTTCGATGTTTTCCTGCGTTGTTCGTCGATAGTGGTCGGTAATAAGCAGAGGGCCATTATCTCCCAACTGGGCGTCACCGGTAATCGATACCAACCGGTTGCCATGTTTCCATACCGTCTGAAATTCGTGATTTACCTGTGGTGTGGAAATTTGTTCAATTACAGGCTCGTACAAGTTTTTTTCCTGTTCCGCCGACTGATACACCCGATTACTCTTCAGAGCTCTGAGTATTTTTTGGGCTATCTTCCGAGAATCTTCGGATTTTGCGGTGAGAACTCGGGCATCGAGGTCGGCCAGTATCTCTTTTTTCGCTCGTGCAACTTCTTGGTCAGTAAAGCCATATTCAATTGCCTGACGAAGTGTTCTATCAATAAGCACAAGACTTTCCTGCCATTTTCCGCTGTCAGTTTGGGCAGAAATGCTCCCAAACCCAATGCGTTCCACAATATCCCCCGAGTTGTAGACGACGCGCGAAAAGGGTGCATTTTTTTCCTCCTGAAGCCGTTGCAGCCGATAGCCCATGATCATTGAGCCCATCGATCTTGTTACCTCTTCAGTTTCCAGTTGCAGGGAATCGCCCTGTAATTGCAAATCCCAGAAAGACTCGATCGATACATTGGTTTTGCCCAAATCCGGCTCATAATGATAAAAAGCTTCGGCACCCTCGCGCATCAGCCTTCCGAACGTAGGACATTCAGGCGTTGAACCGGTCGGCGAGAGTTGTGAGAAGTGCTTCTCGACAAGCTCATTTGCCATCTGAGGATCCATATCACCAACGACGATTAAAATCATGTTTTCAGGACGATACCATGAATCATAAAAGGTCTTCAGGCTTGTGCGATCTGCGAGCTGCAAGGTCGTTTCAAGCCCAATGACCATTCTTTCCGCAAGTCGTGTCCCGCGAAAGGCAAACTCCATGCTTGCAACCTGCGTTCTATAAGATGCCGAATCTCTCGCTCGTTTTTCTGCGAGAATCACCCCCCGCTCTTTGTTGATCTGGTCATCCTGAAGCTTTGCACGACGGGCATAATCGGCGATAACCGCAAAACCTGCGTTGAGCTCCTTTTCAGAACCATTCGGTAAGATGAGGTTATATACAGTCTGGTCAAAGGTGGTGTGAGCATTAGCATCACTTCCGAAGTTCATACCGATCGATTGAAAATATTCAACAAGATTCCCCGCCGGAAAATTGTCGGTCCCTTTAAACATCATATGTTCAATAAAGTGCGCCAAGCCTCTTTGCTGCTCAGTTTCGTTTAAGGATCCTGCCTTAACATACAGATAAACCGCCACCCGATTTTTCGGTTCTTGGTTCTGTTTTAAAACATATCGAAAACCGTTCGCCAATTCACCTTGGTGCAAATCGGGGTCAACCGCCAAATCACTGACTTCCGAGGGCCAGGTCGACGGCAAACATACCGTGGTATCTGCTATCTTCACAGCTTGGCTTGTTGTGGTTAATGAAAAACCTATGAAGAGCCAGAAGAAGAATATGGTTTTTTTCAGAATTCGATTGTACCTGTTCATACCTTTTACTTTACTCTGCGCGATTATTGTTCTTTCAACCGGCAAAAACTGCCTGAAGCTCACTCAAAAAAGTTATCTTACTAAATTGATGACTTTTTGAACTTAATAAGGAAGTATAACAATCAATCCCAGTTGCGAAACCTTGGCGTTGAAGTTAGTCCCCATATTTTTAGCCTAGGTTAATTTTTATTGGCTGGCAAACATCTTAGAATCCATGGAATATGACGGAAAACGATGGTCTTGTATCTCAGCAGCTTAGGTCAAACCGATATTTCCAGTTCCCGCTAAAAACAGCTTTTTTAAAGAACGGGATTGGTGTAGTAGTATCTCCTCTTTCACAAAATGCCTCTTTTCTATTGCAAGGCGCAAACATCGTGCATTCTGACTTTCCATGAAAATTAAACATAAATTTGAATACTTACTTCTCCGCTCGGTAATTTTCTTTATAAACCTCCTCCCTGTACCAGTAATTCTCGCTTTGTGCTCCGCTCTTGGCTATTTAGCATGGGTGGTTTTCCCCTTTCGCATCAAAGTCGCTTACAACAACCTCTCCACGGTTTTCCCGAATCTTAGCCATGATGAAAAGTTATGCCTCTTGAGAAAAGTATACCTACAATTTACCAAGACATTTGGTCTGGTTTTTATTCTTCACCGAAAAAGCTTCACCAAGCTGGTAAAAAACACCCGGATAACTGGCAGAGAAAAACTTGATCGTGCACTGCAAGGTGGTAAGGGAGTAATTCTTACAACCATTCATGCCAGTTGGTTTGAAGCGTACTTTGCCTGGTTCAACATTGCCAAGTTACCTACAAGCCTTATCTACCAAAAGCAGAGTAACCCTCTTTCCGATGATTTTTTTGTTCACCAACGCGGGCGCTATGGCACAAGCCTTGAGCACTTGAGCAGTTATGACGGTATGAAGGCATATGAAAAGGCCCTTAATGACAACAGGCTGCTCATCGTCAGCCTCGATCAAAGCTACTCCACTCGCGGTGCCAGCGTATTATTTTTCAACCGCCCGCTGGCCTGTGCCAAGGGGGCGGCAATACTCCACCAAAGAACCGCTGCCCCTATGTTCACCAGTGTCTATTATATGAAAGACGGGGAACTCCACATCGATTTTGACGAAGTTCTACTACCGCGTTATGATGCTATAAATGATCAAAATATTGTCGATATTTCTTCTCGTTGCCTCCGGCTCTATGAACCTTTCATAAGGACATATCCGGAACAGTGGTTCAGTCTTTTTCATCGTCTGTGGAGCAAAAAAGATTATCCTTCGGTAAAGCGATCGATCAGACAGATATTTTTATAAAAAACCACTTCAGTATTCGAGATCGCTGGTGTATTACTAGAAACGTCCTCAACAAAAAAATCTCACGTTATCGGCAGTAGAAAGCTTTTCTAGTTTCCCACTGCCTTTTTCATTTTTCAAATACCCATCCACTCATGACCAACAAAGAAATCCTTAAGCGATTATATAAAATTATCGTTCCATATCAGCAGAAACTTCTGATCGCTATGCTGGCCATGATCGCCGTCGGCGGTTTTACGGGGGCACAGTCTTACCTGGTGAAAGATCTGCTCGACAAAATTTTCATGGAAAAGAATATCTTTTTTCTGAAGATCCTGCCTCTTGTCGTGGTTGTTATCTTTTTCCTTAAAGGCGTTGCCTACTATATCTACACCGTTTTGCTGGAACAGGTTGGCCAGTCAATCATTCGCGATTTTCGCTTGCAGATCTTTAACCATATCCACAAACAATCGCTGTCTTTTTTCAACAAGATGCCGACTGGAACCTTGATGTCGCGGATAATTTCTGACGTCACCCTTCTGCAACAAGCTGTATCGAATGCCTTAGTTGGCTCGGTTCGGGACTTTTTTCAGGTGATTATTCTCCTCGGTGTAGTTTTTTTCATGAATTGGCGGCTGGCTTTGATTTCTTTTATCGTTTTGCCAATCGCCGCCTACCCGATAGTGAAATTCGGCCGCCTTTTTCGAAAACTCAGTACCTCTACCCAGGAAGAAGTGGCGAACGTCTCGAATATCCTCCACGAAACGATCACCGGCAACCGCATCGTCAAGGCTTTTTCCAGGGAAGAATATGAAGGAAATCGATTTTATCAGCAGGTGAGCAAGCTTTTTGTTCTCACCCTGAAAGATGCCAAATTCCGGTGTATGCAACATCCGTTAATGGAGTTTATCGGCGGAGGGGCGATTGCTGTAATTATCTGGTTTGGTGGCAATGAAGTAATCAGAGGTAGCGCTACTCCTGGAACATTTTTTGCCTTTCTCGTGGCGCTGATTGCCGCCTATGAGCCAGTCAAGGGTATTACCCGCATCAACTCAACAATCCAACAGGGCCTGGCAGCCGCCACCCGGGTTTTCGCCATCCTTGATATCGAACCGGAGATAGAGGACAAAAAAGGTGCTCTAACGCTTGCGCCCTTCACTTCGGTAATTGAATTTAAAAACCTTTCCTTTCGCTACAATGACGAAGCTGCGGTTTTGTCAAATATCAATATTAGTGTTCCGGCTGGCGAAGCCCTGGCGATTGTCGGTCCGAGCGGCGGCGGCAAAACCACTTTCACCAACCTCATCCCCCGTTTTCTTGATTTAAAGGAAGGGAGTATCACAATTGACGGCTCAGATATCCGGGATGTCACAATCGCCTCTTTGCGTGGTCAGATTGCCATGGTAACACAGCAGACCATCCTCTTTAACGATACCGTACGCAGCAACATCGCCTATGGAGATCAACAGGCTTCAGACCAAGAGATTCGCAATGCCGCTCAAGCGGCCTATGCACTTGAATTCATTCTTGCTCTCCCCAATGGCTTTGACACAGTTATCGGCGAAGGAGGGGCAAGACTTTCCGGCGGTGAGCGTCAACGCCTCTCCATTGCTCGGGCAATATTGAAAAATGCCCCGATCCTCATACTTGACGAGGCCACCTCAGCCCTTGATACCGAATCGGAACGAGAGGTCCAGAACGCTTTAGAGAATCTCATGAAAAATCGGACAACCTTTGTTATTGCCCATCGTCTCTCAACAATTAAAAATGCCACAAGAATAATTGTCATCAAAGACGGCGCTATCGTCGAACAGGGCACCCATGACTCCTTAATTGCTCAAAAAGGCGAATATGAGCAGCTATACAACATGCAATATACATAACGATGCCCGGGAAATGAAGCAACTCAAACATCTTGGCAATATGGCCAACACAGCAGGGATTTTCTGCATTGTTCTGTCCTGTTTTTTCATCCCCTTGTCCACCGCCCTCATGGGGACGATGGCAACTCTCGCGTTGGTTTTCTGGCTGCTGTCCGGCGACATTCTTTTACTCCCTCGTCTGATGAAAAAGAATGCGTCGGTAAGCTTAGCACTTGCTTTATTTCTGCTGCTCATCATCGGGATCACCTATAGTCCAGCCCCATTAAACGATGCATTGGCATTTTTAAAAAAATATCGAGAATTGGCGTATTTTGCTATGGTTATCTCACTTTTCAAGGACAATGAAGGGGCCGCCAAGCTGGCCGAGAACAGCTTTGTCACCGGCTGCATAATCCTTCTCTTCATTTCCTATGGAATCTTTTTTTCCATCATTCCTTCCGAGCGCTTCGGCCATTCAGCAGTGTACCACATCACCCACAGCTTATTCATGGCCGTCCTGGCTTTCTGGTGCCTGCAACGGATGTTCGCATCCAGACAATATTTCTATTTGTGGCTGGCGCTCTTTCTTCTCACCACCGTCAACCTGTTCTATATCGCCCCGGGCCGAACAGGAATGCTGGTGTATATCGCCCTTATTTTTCTCACCCTTCTCCAGCGACTTTCCTGGAAAAAATCGTTGGCGGCGACCTTTCTTCTGGCCTTGGTAATTGGTGTCACATTTAATACCTCGAGAAATTTTTCTTCAAGGGTAAATGAGGCAGTTGACGAGATGAAGGGTTATCAGGCTGAGTCTTCAAGAACCTCACTCGGCATGCGATTCGACTGGTGGCGCAATAGTATTGATCTCATCAAACAGAAGCCAATTTTCGGCCATGGCACGGGCTCTTTCGGGACGGTTCAGGAAAATCTGATCAAGGGCAGTGACACCCAAACAACGGATAACCCGCACAACGAATATCTGCTCATCTCTGTTCAGACCGGTCTTGTGGGCTTGTTTGTATTCATAACCCTTCTCAGTGCTCAGTTTATCTCCTCTTTCAAAATCCAACCGCCAAGAAGATATTTGTTGCAAGGGGTGGTTGTTGCGGTGGCTATTGGTAGCCTTATGAATTCATTTGTTTATGACTCCCATCCAGGACATTTTTACGCTATAGTTTCAGCTATTTTGGCTGTTCCGTCGATAAAAACCAACTCCCTTCTCTCCAGATTCGAGTGCCGATCAACGAGACTCTCTGCGCTGCCCCTTTGAGCGGAACATGTCCCTTCATAAAATATCTTCGTAATAAATCATGCAACTATTTGTTTAAGCCATAGAAAAGAGATGTAAAATCAAATCGGCAACATGAACCGAATCTCAGTATACTCGTTTGGAGTACTAAAAATCTCCAACGCCCCACCGTGTTCCTCGACAATCTTCGCCGATAAAGCAAGCCCCAGCCCTGCTCCATTGCTTTTTGTCGTAAAATAGGGGTCGAACACCCGCGAAAGATTTTCCGGGGAAATGCCTAGCCCATTGTCCCTGATACTGACAGCGATCCCCCCCCTAACACGCTCCGTGCATATACGCAAGATGCCGCCACTCGGCATTGCCTGTATGGCATTTAAAAGGAGATTCAATACGACCTGATTGAGTTTATCCCGGTCGATAAACACCAGAGGAAGATCCTCGGCAAGTCCGAGAACAATTGATATCTTGTGAGATTCGGCATCAATTTGCACCAGCGAGACCGTTTTTTTAATTATTTCGCTTATTGCCGTCATTTCCCGCATCAGTTGCCCGGGTTTTGCATAATCAAGCAATTCGCCGATGCTGCGATTCAGCCTCTCCACCTCTTTCACCAAAACATCGGCGGTTTCCACGCCACTGCCAAAGACAGATAACTGTGATTTCAAGAGGACCGCCAGACCTTTGATCGAGCTTAGGGGGTTTCTCAGTTCATGGGCCACACCGGCAGCCATCTTCCCCAGTGCCGCTAAACGTTCACTGCGTTGCAGTTCTTTCTCAAGGAGTTTCACTGCGGTGAGATCGCGAATGAGCAGGACCTCGCCGGCCAAACGGCCATCATTATCCAGCACAACCATTGAGGCGAGTTGCAGCGTCATCGGTTTTCCTGGGTGAAATTCGAAAATAATTTCTTTCTGCCGTTCATCATTGCCGGCGTGGTCATTTCCGGAAAACATTTTAGCAAGGCCTTGAGGCAGGCAAACTTCCGGTATTTTCCCCTGGATACGCCCCCTATCTATACAGAGAACCTCCCCGGCCTCAGCATTACAGACTTGAATCACCCCTTGATCGTCAGTGGCAATAAGGCCGATAGGCAATGCTGAGATGAGGATATCGGTAAATGCCCGCATTGCCCCGAGGCTTTGCTGCGATCCCTTCAAACCTCGGAGCGTCATAAAGGATAGAGCCCCGCCGATACCGACCAGGAGGGTGACAATGGAGAGAATTATTATCTGCAGAAACTGTCGCCTGAGAAACGAATTGAACTGCTCAAAGTCCAGCTGTACGACATATATGAGATGTTTATCAATCATACGTTTCATCTCTTCTTGCAGTGCGGCAAACTGAGGATGGTTTGCAAATCTTCGCATCATCTGACCTCGGCCAGGATTTCGCTCCATGAGGTCTCTATGGCCCGAAATATCCGGCGGCAATTGCCAGGCAACAATCTGAAACCTTTGGATTATTTTACCGCCTTGTTTATCCTCGATGCTCCCTGCAATATACGGACGTAGGCTTTCTCTTTTTAAAGATTTGACAAATGTCGATGTCGCCATATCAATGGTGCTGTTACTGGAATTCACTCCAGCCCCAAGAACAATCACCCCTTCTTGGTCAATGAGATGCACCGACTCAACACCGGGCTGCTCAACTGCCTGCTCCATAGCCGCCTTGACCTGATCTTCCCAGCGAATGAAGGTCTCCGAAGAACGAAGGGTATCACGCATCGACTCTCGCGCTGAGCTGTTGATAAAACGCAATAGGGTAAGACCCTTTTGCACCATGGCATCCGCCATCAATTCCTTTTCCCGCTGATAATTACTGACCGAAAACAAGGCCAGCAGCGACAACAAAAGAGTGCAGGCAACCGCCAACATCCATGGCGAAAAGTTGAACAGCAGGTTGCTCCGCGTAGGACTCTTTGCCGGGAGTGTCATAAATTGGCGATTTTTTCAAGAATAACTTTAGAGATCATGTAGGTGGGAACGATTCCCTCATCACCCATCGGCCCTGAGGCAAGTGTCTGACCGCTCAACAAGGGATTATCCGAGGCATAGTAAGCGTATCTGGTTTTCATCTTGGCCGGTATATGCCCCTGAATTATCGCTCCACTTATCGCCCGCTGATAATGCCCGCCTTCCATTTCCAAACCCACCGCCCGCCAGGCCGAGGAATGAAAGCGTTCGAGCACATCACGGTTCTGCAGAGAGGTGCCGAGAACGGTGACCATCGGGCCAATATACACAGTGACCGTATCATCAAAATCGGCGGCCGAAAGATCGTTGTCGACAATGTAGTTGTCGGCAGTGCCCTCCATTACATGGGCCGTGGCAAGCATGATATCGCCTTTTTTCCCGGGGAGTACACCTGCCTTGCCCATGATGGAAATAGACTTTATATCAAGAGATTTATTTACTCCTTGCCGACTATCTGGATTAAGCAGTTCGTCCATAATATCAAATGCCTGGGTTCCAAAAGCATAATCAATAACGATAAGCACTGGCTGATTTTCAGTGAGAAAATGAGAGTTCATTTTCAGAGAGGGATGGAGATGCTGCTGATCGAGTTGCGACAGGTCAATGATATTAATATCGATGGTAGAACCCGATCCATCTGTCTGATATGTAAAACCATGTTTGGTTGCATATTCTAGAATCTTTTTTTCCTGACCGCGCATCGCCCGGACCATCGCATACACATCATCGGGAACCGCTTCTCCACAGTCGGCCAATGCTCCAGGTCCATACAGCAGATTGCGCATGGAATGCATATTGGCGCTGATCACATGGATCGGCCGCTCCTCAAGATGCAGCCGACAAAGAGACGCCTTCAAAGCCTCTGCCCAGAGAGCAGCATGGGTTTGATGATCAATCATTTCGTGTAAAGAAGGAGTGAAATAAACAACGAGTTCGTTTTTTTTAGAACTCTGTTCTTCAATTACCCGTTTGCCAACGCCATAAATAATCGTAAACAGACTGCTGTTGGTATTGTGTTCCTGCCTATTTTTTTCAAGGTGTTCGTAGGCTTCCCGTGTCTCTTTGTAGGTCCTGCCGAGAATGATGGAGAGATTCCAAATGGCCTGTTCAAGTTCCTCGCCCACCAACGATTCTTCTATGGCAACGATACGCTCCAATTCTGTCCATTCGGTACTCACTCCTTCGCTTCTACTGCAGACCTGTCGATATATCTTCCAGGCCTCGATATTCAGGAAAGTGATATGGGTGAGAATATCATATATTTCACTTTTTCCGGTAGTTATGACAAAACAATACTCTTTTTCCGATACCGCATAGGATACTCGTCTTCTTTTTAAGGGAATAATTTTTGCGAAAGAAGTGTCATGGAAGTCCTCTTGAGCGGTAAGGGTGATCCGCGTACATTTTTCTATCCCTTTGGGCATTCGGTCGAAGACATACTGCAAACCTTGCAATTCGACGACCCGATTATCCGACATTGAGCCATAAATCTCAGGGCTGAGCTGTTTCAAAGCCTCAGCCAATTTTTCGCCAATCCTCCCGGAAGGTTTATAGGAACCCTGAAGGGTCATGGAATCAGCAAGTATTTTAAACGTGCGTATGGCGATCCGCGCTTTTTGCGATTTAGATAGCTCCTGCATATAATCTCCTCAGGGCAAGCGGCATTTTCCTAAGCGAACGGTCAGCGCCTCAAGCAGCTCGGCACGCCCCTGTCCGGTTTTTGCCGAAAAAAGGATTCTCTCTTCCACCTTAATGCTGTGTCCTGCATCAAGCAACCTGGCATTCTTTTCGCGGATACTGCCGGATATTTTGTCGATTTTGGTATATACTGGCAGGCAAAAAATGGCCTTTTCATTCAACCATTGAACAAGCTGGGTATCCTGTTCCTTTGGTTCGTGGCGAATATCCATAATCACCACGACGCATTTCAGCGTTTGCCGCGTTTCCAGGTAGGTAGTTATCAAGGATTGCCAGCTGTTTTGCATGACCTTCGGCACCTTGGCAAACCCATAGCCGGGAAGATCGACAAGATAAAACTGCTCTTCGACGCGGAAGTAATTCAAACCTTGTGTTTTTCCCGGCCTGGCACTTACTTTTACCAGACTTTTCCTGCCGATGAGGGTATTTATGAGGCTCGACTTGCCGACATTGGATCTGCCGGCAAAGGCAATTTCTGGCAGCTCCGGAGGAGGAAGCTGATTGAGATGATGGGCACTCAGGAGAAACTCGATGTTAAAAAAATCCATAGAGATACATATCTCCTGTAATGAATTTTAATAAGGAAGGCTGACGAAGACAGATCTTTCCAGCCCATGGCTCAGAGAGCAACCCGCCTCCCTGCCTCAATTATATAACTTTGTTCAGGGAATACTCAATGATACCTTCCGCTCCAAGTTTTTTCAGTTTTGGGATCAGATCTCTGACTATGTCTTCTGAAACCACGGTTTCCACCGAATACCAGTCCTGATTATAAAGACTTGCCACGGTTGGCGCATTAATACTTGGGAGGATGGCGACAATATCTTCAATCTTGGCACTGGAAACATTCATCTTCAGACCGACTATCCGATCCGCTCGCAGAGCACCCTGCAGAAGCAAGGCAATATTTTCGATTTTTTCTCTCTTCCAGGGATCAGTCCAGACACTCTTATTGGCTATGAACTGGGTATTCGATTGCATCAATTCGTGAATAATCCGCAAACCATGGGCCCTGATGGTACTCTCGGTTTCCGTCACCTCGACAATGGCATCGGCCAGGCCCGAGACTACTTTTGCTTCGGTCGCGCCCCAGGAAAATTCAATATCTACTTCAATATTTCTTTCCTGAAAAAAACGTCTGGTGACGTTTACCAGTTCGGTGGAGACTTTCTTGCCCCGGAGGTCCTCAATCGTCCTGATAGCCGAATCCCCGGCCACGGCAATCACCCAGCGGGTAGGCCGCTTACTGACTTTAGAATAGACCAGATCGCACACCAGGATGGTATCGGAATTATTTTCCATTGTCCAATCCTTGCCGGTAATTCCTGCGTCCAGCATGCCTCCTTCGACGTAGCGCGACATCTCCTGCGGCCGACAAATCGAGCACAGAAGCTCTGGGTCGTCTATCTTTGGAAAATAATTTCTCGCAGCTGGGTTGATCCGCCATCCGGCTTTCTCAAATAATTCTATGGTGGCGTTTTCAAGACTGCCCTTGGGTAATCCTAATTTTAGCTGATTCATTATCAATTTTCTCCGTGCTTTTTGTCAGTTTCTTCCATATACGATGTCAGGGTCAAAGATTTTTTTTCCCTCAATCACCAGCGCATCGCCTTCGAGCCGCCGATAAAAGCAAGAGCTGTGGCCGGTATGGCAGGCTG
>JAABQY010000045.1 GCA_011391225.1 Desulfobulbaceae bacterium
TTATCAAGCATTGAAGACCAGCTCCAAAAGCTTGTTCGAACTGGAGACATGAACGGTGCCGGTGTATTGTTACACGATCAGGGTCTCTCCGCTGCTAGGGCCAAGAATTTCTTTTTGGCGGAGAAATTGCGGGACAGACTTTTAGACATCAACCCCATGGCTCTTACCGAAGCGGTAGCTCTTGGTGAATTGATAGAGGAAGAAAAGACCACGTCAAGCCATCACCTTGGCGTTTGGAGTGAACTCTATGAGGAAATGAGCAAGGATGAGTTCAATGCTCTTTATTCCGTAATGCGACAGGAAGAGTACCGGAAGGATGACAAAATTGTGCAGGCAGGAGAAACAGATGACGTGCTATATTTTCTGAATTCAGGGTACGTGAGTCTCAGCTGTTTGTCGGGGGGAAATGAAAACTTTCTTAAGCGTATGGGGCCCGGCAGCATTTTAGGGGGTGACCAGTTTTTTTCGGCTTCGGTATGGACAGTTAACCTGAGAGCTCTCTCCGATGTACATTTTCAGGTTCTTGATCACACGAGGTTTCTCAATATTGCCGAAAAATTTCCCGACATGGGGAAAAAACTGCGGCAATATTGTCATAAATATGCTGAGGTGCCAGCGCTCCTGAAGCTGTCCAGGGATGATCGGCGGGAATATCCACGTTTTTCTGTCGCACTTTATACCCAAAATGTGATCTTTGCCCCCTATGGCAATAAAGGACAAAGGAGTTTTAAAGGCGAATTGATAGATGTTTCTCGAAGTGGATTGGCATTTATTGTCAAAATTTCTAACCAAAAAAATGCCAAATTAATGCTTGGCAGGCAGATATTTTCGGAAATTCAACTTAATAAAGGGGAAATTTTGGCCGGATGGAGTGGAGTTATCGTGGGTGTAAGATATCACGATAAAGCAAAAAAGGCTTTTTCTGTACACGTGAAACTTTCGCAAAAAATCGAAGATACAGCCTTTTCAATAATCATGGCCCTGCGCCAATCGTGAAGGGATAAGGCATCTGCAGGGGAGCTTGCCGTGACTGAAAAAATATTGAAAAGCAAATTATTGCTTCGAGGCCTGGAAATATTCCCGCCCATTGCTTTGGCACCCATGGTGGGGCTGTCACATTCCGCTTTAAGAACGCTTGTGCAGGAAGAGGGTGGAATCGGGCTCCTTTTTACTGAAATGCTGGAAGCTGGGCGTTTACCTCATGACAATCAACGTTGTTCTCCTTTATTGGTCAGAAGCCCCGGTGAGTTTCCTCTTTTTTACCAATTAGTGACCTCAGACGAAGAAGCTATCGAGCGGGCCGCAGAAAAATTACATGATTTTCAGGCGCAAGGCGTTGACCTCAATCTTGGCTGCCCTGCCCCACAGCAGAGAAAACAGGGCGCCGGCCTGGCTCTTACAGAGAATCATCCGCAGATGTGCAAAGTGCTTCGCAGACTACGTGCTTGCACCAACCTTCCAGTAAGCGTAAAGATACGATTAGGAAGCACTTTGGATGACTTCTGCCTCAAAGCATTGTGCCACTTGTTGGAGGATGAAGGGGTTGATCTGATCACTGTACATGCCAGATTGAACGGTGAAAAATTTTGTCGTAGACCTAGGTGGAAAGTTGTTGGCAAGATCCGTGATGCTGTTACCATCCCGATACTTATTAACGGTGGTATCTTTAGCGTTGATGATGCGAGGAAGAGCCTGGAACAGTCAGGTGCCGATGGGCTCATGATTGGCCGGGGAGCAGTTGAGCAACCTTGGTTGTGTGCCGACATTGCCAGAGAGATTTATGGAATGCCGATACGTTGCCGGCCAAGGTCAGATGTTGAAATTTATTTTAAGTTTGTTACCTTCTTAGAACAACGATTCGCACCGGAAAGACAGTTAGGACGGCTGAAGCAATTTACCACATACTATGCTGCTCCTTTCACTTTTGGTCACCATTTGGCCTCTTCAATTCAATCCAGCACGACAATCGACCAGGCCAAGCGGCGGGCAGCGGATTTTTTTGCTCGAAACGTCTAATACACCAACTTTAGCGGAGGAATCCCCGATGATTGAACTCATTAAAAGATAAGGTAGTCGAAGCAACCTTAAGCAGGATGCAGCTTGCAAGGGTTTCCGATCTGGAGAAATTGCAATCTGAGATAGCAGTATTGCGCAAAGAGATAGAGGCGTTGCGTAATAAAGAATAGCGTCACTATCATAAATATTTTGATTGTAATAACTATTTCTTCTTGAATCTGGTCTTTACTTTTTCAGTAAGGATGTTGAACTCAACCAAACCAAGCTTGTCCAGAATGACGGTGTAGAGGACTGCTGCACAGAGTATGACGAGAAAGAGGGATACTGCCTGTTGGCCAATGGTTCCAGTAAACCAACTTGCCAATAGATACCGGCTCACCAGCAACAGCCCAGAAAGAGCGATGGTTGCGATAGAGATCTTCATGCACCCCTTAACAAGATAAGTGAGGGAGTATCCCTGCAGCTTTCTATAGAGCACAATCATAAGAAACAAAAAATTGATAAGCATAGTACAGGATACAGAGAGGGCAATAGCCCTATGCTGATAGGTATCAATGGTCAATTGAATAATAACGATGTTGGTGATGATAGCCAGAAAACTGGCAATAACCGGGTATTTGGTTTTGTCGAGGGCATAAAAAGCCGGGACAAGGATTTTGTTTGCTGAATAGGCAAAGAGACCTATGGCGTAGAGGCAGAGCGCATCGGCTGTAGCCAGGGTGGCGGTGGAGGTGAAGGCGCCGTGCTGGAAAATCAAGCGGATGATTGGTTGCGATAAAATAATGAGACCGGCCGTTGCCGGCAGGGTTAGGGCAAGGACCAGAGTGAGTGATGAGACTATGGTGTCTTTCATTGCCGCGATGTCTTTTTCAGCAGCCTGTTTGGCAAGAACAGGAAGCATGGCTATAGAAAGAGCTACCCCAAATACACCGATTGGCAGTTGCACCAAACGGAAGGCATAAAGCAACCAGGAAACGGACCCTTCCGCACAGGAAGCGGCAAAATTGGTATTGATAAAAAGGATGATTTGGCTAGCCGACAAACCAACGATTGCCGGTATCATTAAGCCAATGACTCGCCTTAGGCCAGGATCGGTGAATCGTATCACCGGCGCATAGTGAAAGCCGGTTTTATAAAGAGTCGGGATCTGGATGGCGAGTTGCAGGAACCCGCCGATAAGAGTTCCGATGGCCATTCCGACTATTGCCGGCTGTCCATAACGGGGAAGGACGTAAGCAAGAGTGGTGCCGCCGATAATAGAGCCGAGATTAAAAAAACTCGAGGCAATGGCTGGAATAAAAAAGCGCCCTTTGGTGTTCAAAATTCCCATAACCACGGCGGAGAGGGAAATAAAGACTAGGAAAGGCAACATTATCCGAGTGAGTTTTACGGTGAGTTCGGTTTTCCCGTTGATGAGAGAAAAACCAGGAGCGAGGAGGGAAACAATTTCTCCGGCGAAGAAAAACATCAATAAAGTAACAATACTCAGAAGAATAAGAATAAAGTTGAGGACATTGGCCGCGAGCTGCCAGGTTTCTTCTTGAGTGCGTTGTTTATCGTAAGCAGAAAAGACCGTGACAAAGGCGGCTGATAGTGCCCCTTCAGCAAAGAGATCTCGTAAAAGGTTAGGGATTCTGAATGCTACGGCGAAGGCATCAGACACAAAACCCGCACCGAACAACCCGGCAAAGACCTGCTCTCGCACTAGGCCGAGAACACGGCTGCACATTACCGCTGTCCCTACTGAAGCGGCAGATTTTGCAATGGTTCCGGTGTTTTTTGTTTGCTCTGTCAATGGGGGTATTTTCCTGGAATTTTTTACAGCCGACACAGGGCTTCGGCAGATTACCCTGATCGTAATAATTATGCCACACAATCATTTTTTTGCTTTCAGTCATTTTTTTTCTGGGAATTATTTCTTTTAAAACCACTAGCCTCGGCTATTCTTTCTTGACTTTGTATTTTGAAATTGAATATATGAGTGTGTCGTCTGGAAGGACAAGGAGGGCGGCAAGTGGATTTTTTTGGTATTTGGAGAGAGCATTGAAAAATCGTCGGTTTTGAGGAGATACGAATGCAGGATACAAATATAGTAAGAAATGTTGCAATCATAGGTCACGGTAATTGCGGGAAGACATCCCTTGCAGAGGCTATGCTTTACAGCGCCGGCAAAATCAACAGGCTGGGTAAGGTGGATGACGGCAGTTCTGCAATGGACTATGAAGAAGAGGAGATTAGCAGAAAAATTTCAATAAACTCCAGCTTCCATAATTACACCTGGAAGAAGCATAATGTTTTTTTAATCGATACTCCGGGTGATGACAACTTTCTCAACGAAACAGTATTTGCCTCCTATGTCTGTGACAATGCGCTTTTCACGATCGGCGCTGTGCTAGGGGTCAAAGGTCAGACTATTAAGTTTTCGAGGATAATCAAGCAAAGAAACCTGCCTACCGTTATAGCTATCAGCAAAATGGATCGGGAGCGCGCTGATTTTTTGAGCACGGTTGATCAAATCAAAGAATCCTTGCCGTTCAATGCGGTTATTTTACATCTGCCGATTGGTGCGGAGGATAATTTCAAGGGATATGTGGATCTCGCCAGTGGCAAAGCATATCTGTTCGATGGCGATAAGGGGAATTTAAAACCTGTCGATGTACCTGTAGAAATGGAAGATGAAGTAGCCCTGTTGCGAGAAACTCTGATGGAATCGGTGGCAGAGACCGACGACGAGCTGATTGAAAAATTTCTTGAGGAAGGGGAGCTCACCTATGAGGAGATTTCAGCAGGCTTGAAAAGTGGCTTGGCAAAAGCTGCAATCTCTCCCATTTGTGTTTGTTCGGCGACTCACAACAAAGGTGTTACACCTATTCTTGAGGTCATTAACACGTATATGTCTTCTCCGCTTGAGCGTGCACCGATTCCAGCAACCAAAGATGGGAGCAGCGCTGTTGTAGAAGTTCAGCCCAATGAGAATGCAGCGTTTTCCGCCCTAGTGTTCAAAACTATGGCCGATCCCTATACCGGTCGGCTTACAATATTTAGAATTTTCAGTGGTGTTTTGAAGGGCGACACTTTTTATAATGCTTCTAAAAAGACCTCTGAGAGATTCGGCCAATTGTATGTCCTTGAGGGAAAGGAACAGAAACCGATCGATTTTGCCGGTCCAGGCATGATTATCGGTGTTGCCAAGCTGAAAGAGACTGTCACCGGTGATACCCTCTGTGATCCGACAAATCCGATCATTTTTACTGCCCCCGAACCCTTGAAACCGGTTATCTCTTTTGCCATTAGCGCCAAGAAAGGTGACGAGGAAAAGGTGTTTTCATCAATCAGTAAATTGCTCGACGAAGATCTAACCTTACGAATTACCCGGCAGCAGGAGACAAAACAGGTGCTATTGTCCGGTGTTGGAAGGGTGCATCTCGATGTTGTCGGAGCGAGGATAAAGCGAAAATTCGGGGTAGAAATGGAACTGACTACCCCCAAAATCCCCTATATGGAAACTATCAAAGGCACTGCCAGGGTGCAGGGTAAACACAAGAAGCAAAGCGGCGGGAGAGGTCAATTCGGCGATTGTTGGATTGAGATCTCTCCTCTTCCCGGCGGAAAATATGAATTCGTTGATCAGATTGTCGGTGGTGTTATTCCCCAAAACTACCGACCGGCAGTCGACAAAGGCATTCAAGAGGCCATGGAAAAAGGGGTGCTTGCCGGGTATCCGGTTATTGACATACGAATTGCTCTAGTGGATGGCTCCTTCCATAATGTGGACTCATCGGAGATGGCCTTCAAGATCGCTGGCTCTCTGGCCTTTAAAAAAGGTACCCAAGAGGCCGGACTTATCTTGTTGGAACCTTATGTGAATATGGAGATACGGGTTGGCAAAGATAACGTCGGCGATGTCATGGGTGATCTCAACTCCCGGCGAGGAAAAGTTATGGGAATGGATTCCAATGACGGAATGGAGATTATCAATGCCCAGGTCCCCCAGGCTGAAATCCAATCTTACGCCACTGACCTGACATCGATGACGGGCGGACTTGGCAGTTTCAGTATTTCGTTTTCGCATTACGAAGAGGTGCCGGGGCAGATCGCCGAAAAAATCATTGCCGAGGCTAATGCCCAGAACAGTTAGTTGATAGGGAATTTATATGACGTTTGGCAAGAAAAATAACTACACCTTTGCCGTGGTGACAATGAGTGACAAAGGTGCACGGGGCGAGAGGGAGGACACCAGCGGAGCATATTTACAAGAGCGGCTTGCGGCGGAAGGATATATTCTGCAATCATATACGGTTGTCCCGGATCAGAAACAGGTGATTATCGACCATGTAAAGATGCTTACCGATGATATGGAGGTCCCTCTCATCGTTACCACTGGAGGCACCGGGGTGTCTCCGTCAGATGTTACTCCTGAAGCCATGAACGAAGTGCTTGAACAGGAAATCCCAGGAATGGCAGAGGCCATGCGCAGCGCAAGCCTTTTAAAAACAGCAAGGGCAATGTTATCCCGGGGGAAGGTGGGCATACGCAAAGGCAGTCTGATCATCAATCTGCCTGGGAGCCTCAAAGCCGCCAAGGAAAACCTTGAAGTTGTGCTCCCTGTACTTTTACATGCCCTGGAAAAAATCAGGGGTAGCACGAGCGATTGTGGTGCAGAAACCGAATAACAAAAGGGTCATGGCTGTGTTCTTTGCCTTGACCCTTTTGTTCTTTGCAGACTTTTGCTGTAGAACTCTTTTTTGTGGCTATTCGAAGATTTCGACCTGTGCGGTTTCATTTTCTCCCATTGGGGCAATCTCGCCAATGATAGAAGGTTCTTCGCCTACCGCTTCAAAATGGTGGCAAATATCGTTTGCTTTTTCCTCGTCGACGACCACGAGCAAACCGATCCCCATGTTGAAGGTACGGTACATTTCTTCTGTCGGGATATCTCCCAGGCGCTGAAGAAATGAAAAAATCGGCGGCACTGTCCATTTTCCGGTATGAAGAGCCGCTTTATACCCTTTCGGCAGGATTCTTGGAATGTTATCGACAAAACCGCCGCCGGTGTTGTGTACCATGCCGTTTAATCGATAATTTTTCAGAACATTGAGGACCGCTTGTACATAGATTTTTGTTGGTTTTAAAAGTTCTTCACCGAGAGTGCATCCCAGTTCTTCGATGTATTGATCGACAGTCAACTGGTGATCAGTAAAACAAATTTTTCTCACCAGAGAATATCCGTTGGAATGCAGTCCGCTGGAGGTGAGTCCGATAATTTTGTTTCCAACACGAATATCCGAGCCATCAATAATTGCATCGCGATCGACAATGCCGGTGACAAATCCGGCAAGATCATAGTCCTCATTTTTATAGATGCCAGGCATTTCAGCAGTTTCGCCACCGACTAGTGAACAGTGTGCCTGCCGGCAACCTTCAGCTATTCCTGAAATAATCTCTTTAGCTACGACCAGATCGAGTTTTCCGACGGCAAAATAGTCGAGAAAGCAAAGGGGCGTGGCACCTCCAACGATCAGGTCATTAACACACATAGCAACCAAGTCGATGCCGATCGTATCATGTTTATTACAAAGTTGGGCGATTACCAGCTTCGTTCCCACGCCGTCTGTCGAGTTGACGATAACCGGTTTTTTGTATTTGTTGATGTCGATGGCGAAATGGGAGGAGAATCCGCCAATTCCACCCAGAACACCGCGCTGATGTGTAGAAGATACAATATCCCGGATTTCCTCGATGAAAGCGTTGCCCTTATCAATATCCACTCCTGCTTCACTATATTTACTCGGTTTTGCGTTACTCATATCGGTTTATAGAGTTTGATACATAGTTGTTGTGGAAAAAAAAGTTCAATATCAATTGACTAAATGACTGAGCCATAATATTAGTGCGGGCCAGAAAAAGCAATGCAATTGCATCGATTCATGCAAATGATGAAGGCTGGAAGCGTAGCGCTAACAACGACGCTGTTGAAAAAATTGAAGCCTTCTGGTAGAAACGTCGGCTATGAAACTTCTCACTCTCCTTTTCGGCCTGGTTTTGATTCTTGAAGGGTTGCCTTATGTGGCAGCACCTGAAGCCATGCAAAATTGGCTGAAAAAATTGTGTGAAATCAACCCAAATCAGTTGCGGGCCATGGGGTTAGTCGCCATGCTGGTAGGTCTGGCGATATGTTATGTCGCACAAAAGACCTCGTTATTTCTTTAATTCAATAGAACTGGCGGTTTTTGTCGGGATTTGATAATTTTTTTGGAGAACAATTATGGTTAATTATTTTTTTCTGGAAAACAAATTTATCAAAATGCAAAGTGGCAATAGTCAGTCCAGCATATCGAATATTATTTGGGTTGATCTCATCAATCCAACGGGTGAGGAAAAGTACCAGGTTGAGAAAGACTTCAACGTTGAATTATTCACAAAACATGAAAGAGAGGAGATCGAAAGCAGTTCCAAATATGTCGAGACTGCTGAAGAAATCGGTATTAACCTCAATTTTTTAGTTCAAGATGGTGATAGCTTCACAAACGAACCTGTATCGTTTATCATCAAGGACAAAGTACTCATCACCCAAAGATATCATGAATACAGATCTCTCTCTGAAACGTATCGAAAACTCACAGTAATAAAGCCGATTGATGGCGATGATGTCTTTCTCACCATACTTGAAACCCGCATTGATTTTGACGCAGATCTTATTGAAAGCATTACTGATCGAATTTCTGCAATCAGCAAAGAAATGACTGCAGCTCAGGATAACAACCGGGAGCTGTTGTTAAAAATTACAGCCTTGCAGGAATCTACGATAGCAATTCGTGAAAACATAATTGAGAAACAACGCATTCTTTCATCCATGTTGAAGAGCAAGATGTTTCCGAAAGAAGATTATGCCAACATGCGCATAATGATCAAGGATGTCGGCTCACTTCTTGATCATACGTCATTCAATTTTGAACGGCTTGAATTTTTGCAAAACACCTTTCTTGGTTTGGTTGATATTGAACAAAACCGGGTTATTAAAATATTCACTGTTGTGACGGTAATTTTCATGCCTCCTACCGTAATTGCCAGTGCTTACGGTATGAACTTTAAGTATATGCCGGAATTAGAAAAAGTTTGGGGCTACCCTTTCGCAATTGTTCTTATGCTTCTTTCCTCGGCTGCGACCCTTTTGTTTTTTAAGCGAAAAAAATGGTTGTAAGAACATTTGAGGCATTCCCCATGTCTACAGCTCTCAGCTGAGTCCCTGATTCTTGCTGGTCTTTTTCAGATTTCTGCGGGATTCTAAATTTCTTGCACGGGCGAGCTCACGCATGTCCTTAGCTTTATCTGATTCATCTATGATCTCCATGCCAACTATTTCTTCAAGAACGTCTTCCATGGAGATGATTCCGGTCATGGTGCCGTATTCGTCGACAACGATGAAAAGGTGCTGTCGGCGGTCAAAAAAATCGACGAGAATTCGGTTCAACCTGGCCATCTCCGGGACAAAATGTGCTGCTTGTTTGAACCGTGCCAGGGTCAATTTGTTTTTGCCTTCCGCAGCGGCTTGAAGAATGTCTTTTCGCATGACGATGCCGGTGACGTTATTTGGCCCTCTGTTGTAGATGGGAATCCGGCTATGAACGCTCAGTTCGGTCAACTTTGCGACGGCGTTGCCGACAGTCATATGCTCGTTGAGAGAGAAGGTTACCGTTCTCGGGGTCATTACTTGTCTGACAATTTTGTTTTTCAGATCGATGATATTGTTGATCACCTTTTCTTCGTTTTCCTCGAGGTCACCGGATTCACGAGAAAGAGCGGCAATGGTCTGAAGCTCCTCTCCGGAGATTGTTTCTTCTGCTTTCTTTGGTAACAAGCCGGTTATGGTTCGACTGAGCCAGATGATGGGTTTGAGGAAAACAACCATCGTTTTTAAAGGGTAGGTGACGTAGGGTGCCAGTTTGTAAGCGTAATTTACTCCGATGGTTTTCGGCAATATCTCAGAAAATATTAGAATAGCAAAAGTAAAAGAAGAGGAGAACAGGATCAGGTTTGCATCGCCAAAAATTTTTGCCGCAGACGCACCGGCCACCGAGGCCCCGATTGTGTTCGCTATGGTGTTCAGAGTAAGTACTGCCGTAATGGGTTCGTCAATTTCCGACTTAAGATTTTGCAGATGTTCGGCGGTGGCATGACCTCCTTTTTTAAGCATTTCAACCTGACTGCTGGTAATGGTATAGAGAACTGCTTCGCAAAGCGAGCATATTGCGGAAACCACCACAGCAAGAGTAACGGATATGACAAGGCTTTGGATCACTGCGTAAAACTCCATTTTACAAACATTGTACCAGCCTGAAGTTGCACTAGGTCAAAGTGTTTCAAGTTGCTGATTGATGAGGAAAGCATTTAAAATTCTCAAAACGATTTTTGAATTATACTGTACTTTGCCTTATAAGAAAGGGCGAAGAAAAAAAATCTTATTGAAATCCACTTCGGGTACTCTATGAAAAGCACAAAACTTGTAGTTTCCACAAAGAAAGTTGAAGACTATACGGGAGACCTTTTAGCAATTGTTGTAGCTCTTGACGAACAGGGGGTCACTATCGGAGAAGATCTTTTTCGACCACTTCTCAATTCTCTGCTGCAATACAAGGAATTTTCCGGAAAAAAAGATGAGCTGCTTCTTCTATATCCTCCTTTTGGCTCATTGGTTGAAAAGTTACAATGCCGGAGACTACTCCTGGTCGGGGTTGGACGGTTGGCTGATATTACCGACATACATTTTAAAAACGAATTGCTTCGCACCACTGGGGGGATAATTGCGACCCAATGTAAAAGCTGTAAAGCAAAAAATGTTGGGATTTATATTCCTGCCTATGGTGGATTGGCGGAAATTGCCTATGGCGAATTTTTAAGCGAAGGCATCCTTCTTGGCGATTATCAGTTTCTCAAGTACAAGACTCTTCAAAAAGAAGAGGAAACCTATCAGGGACTAGCTAAAATAGAATTGTTGGCAACAACTCATGTAAAAGCCATTCGTCGCAACGCTGTAAAAGCGAGTAACATCGCAAGATCAGTCACGATTGCAAGGGATATGGCAAATGAACCAGGCAACGGTTGGACTCCCTCGCATTTTGCCAAGTATGCTATGGAACTTTCGGAGAGGCAGCAACTGCGTTGTACGATTCTTGAAAAAAAAGATATGGTTGAGCTTGGTATGGGGGGAATTATTGCCGTCAATCGAGGTTCTGAGGAACCGGCTAAAATAGCAATTCTTGAATATACACCAGAACTGAAAGGGCAAACCATACTTTTAGTTGGCAAGGGCCTCACCTTTGACTCCGGAGGTATCAGCCTTAAGCCTGCCCAGGGCATGATGGACATGAAATATGATATGTGCGGTGGGGCTGCAGTACTCTCGGCAATGGAGGCCATTGGTCGCGAAAAACCAGGCGTTAGGGTGGTGGCGATAGTTCCAGCTACAGATAATATGGCTGGTGGCGGAGCGTTCAAGCCTGGAGATATTATCACTCATTACGGTGGAATTACATCTGAAATTGAAAGTACCGACGCCGAAGGTCGGCTGATACTTGCTGACGCACTCGCGTATGGCATTGAAAAATTTCGACCGGATTGTGTCATAGACATTGCGACACTTACCGGATCGGTGATTTTTGCGCTCGGTCACCACTATTGCGGCTTGTTGAGCAACAACGATCAATTGGCGGATAAACTTATCGCAATCGGTATTGCCTGTGCTGAACCTCTTTGGCGCTTGCCTCTTGGAGATATGTATGCCAAGCAGATCAAGTCACAGATAGCGGATATTAAAAATACCGGTGGAAAACCGGCTGGATGCATTACGGCGGCAGAATACCTGCACAAATTCGTCGGTAAAACTCCCTGGGCCCATCTGGATATCGCGGGAACAGCATGGGATTTTACCGAAAAAACGTATATACCAAAGGGTCCATCTGGGTTTGGGGTGAAAATTTTGATCGAGTTTATCAGGCGATCCAACAATGGCAAGTCGGCCATTTCTGCTTGATTGTAAAGAAAACATAGGTTGAGCTCAGAATAAGCCGAGGTCGGAGAATTCTCGGTTATGCCGGTTCCGCTTGTGCCGTTAATAGGCTGTGGCAATGCACCACGTCTTGCCGCCAAAAGTTATTTCGTCCGACGTATGGAGCTTTCTGCCCCGCCTGGTTTCTACCTTGCCGTTCACCTTCACTTCGCCATTTTGTATTCTTATTGTTGATTCAAATCCATCCTGAACCACATTGGCGAGTTTGAGAAACTGGCCGAGACGAATGGGGAGTTTCATAATCGTAAGATTCTCGATTTGATCAGCCACCGTTTTGGTACTCCTATAAAATTGATAACTAAATATGTATTATTCAATGATTAGTGCTTGGTATCAGCATGTAGCACTGTAAACATTAGTCATGCCATCTGTCTCCATATCTGAAAAATGTAGCGGGAGAAAGGGTTCAATCCACGTAAAACAGTTCGAATTCTTGGAAGAGTATGGTATAAAGCAAAAAGTCTTTTCTTATTCATCTCTTACATTTTTCCTCAATAATCAAGGTTTGCTTTCTGAACTATTGAGGTCAGGACAGCTTTTCGGTGTGAAGTGAAAGGTTCTATATATAATAATTTTCACAAGGGAGTATACAGTATGCAGATGAATTTAGCGGCAAAGAAAATTGGTTGTGGATGTGCTTTACTTCTCATGCTCAGCATGTTTTCCAGCTGTTCCACCGGCCGGCCTACTACTGCTCAGCCCATTAGAGACGATGAGTTGACTCCGGTATCAACGATGGTCGAGAGTTACGGTGATATCGAATTGCCGATTGAAATGGTTCTAGAAACCGATGAAAGCATGGCTATGCGCACCGATTCCTTCCAAGGCGGAATACATGTGTACAGGGGGAGGGTACTGATCGGTTCTTTACGCGATTATTTAATTACTTCCATGCGTAATCACAAGTGGAAGTTGATGGGCGACGCATCTTATAAAAATACCATGCTTGTTTTTACCAAACCTAATAGAACGTGTATGGTGGTTCTGACCGAAGACATTAACGACTTCTTGGGCAAAACCCAGGCCAATCTGTATGTGACTGTTGATTTGGCGCCCGCTGGACGTCTCAATCCGTTTGGTGAGCCGATCAAGCAATAAACAGCTAGGATTGAACTCATTTCATCGATCTGGTCCGATTCAAGGTTATGAAAAAGCTTATAGGATCAGATCGATAGCTGCTCTATTATCTGGGGCTCGTTTTCTTGAGCAAATTTGTTGTTTTTAGAAATTTGTATCATTAAATACCGGCAAAAGGCTGTCACCACCCATAAACTTACCCACCTGATCGGAAATAACTCCAGACCTCAAAAGAATTTGCTTAGCCCCACCTCTTGAATTTCAAGTAAACACAAAGGGTTGTGGTGCAACATTCTCTGGCAGGAAGATCATCCGCAATCAATCAAGGATCTGGCTGAGAAACAGCTTGGTCCGATCATGCTGCGGGTGGTTGAAGAATTCCTCCGGGGTATTTTGTTCAAGAATTTCACCACCGTCCATAAACAGAACCCGGTGCGCCACACTCTTGGCAAAGCCCATTTCGTGGCTGACGACGAGCATGGTCATGCCGTCCTGGGCCAGGCTGATCATGACGTCGAGAACCTCTTTCACCATCTCCGGATCAAGGGCCGAGGTTGGTTCATCAAAGAGCATGACATTCGGTTTCATACAGAGAGAGCGGGCTATAGCCACCCTTTGCTGCTGTCCGCCGGAGAGTTGATTCGGAAATTTCTTGGCCTGTTCTGCGATGCGGACCTTTTCCAGATAGTACATGGCAATTTCTTCCGCTTCTTTCTTTGGTGTCTTACGCACCCAGATCGGCCCGAGGGTTAGGTTCTCGAGGATGGTCAGATGGGGAAAGAGGTTGAAGTGCTGGAATACCATGCCCACCTCGGTGCGGATCTTTTCAATGTTTTTCAGATCATTGGTAAGCTCGGTGCCGTCGACGACAATGCGGCCCTTCTGGTGTTCTTCAAGACGGTTAATGCAGCGGATCAGGGTTGATTTTCCCGAGCCGGAAGGGCCGCAGATAACGATACGTTCGCCTCTGTCGACTGTCAGATTGACATCTTTTAGAACATGGAACTCACCGTACCACTTGTGCATGCTTTCGATGGTGATAATCGGAGTTGTGTTGACATTCTTTTGTCCAGCTTCTTGCGGATTCATCTGTTTTCTTCCCGGGTTCTGATCACGGTTGATTAATTAGGGGCCGTTAAGAAATAACTACTACCATTTCAACAATTTCTTTACGGCCCCTTATGCCGTTCATGACATATAAACGAATTACTTATTGCTATACCACGGCTTAACTGTTTGTAATGGTTAAAGATTGGTGTCGAGTTCCTTCTCCAGTCGCCTGCTGTAATTGGACATGGCATAACAGCAGACGAAATAGATAAGCGCCACAAAAAGATAGGCCTCGGCGGAAAAGCCCATCCATTTCGGATCGGTGAGTGTGGTCTGGGTGGTTTTCAACAGATCATAGAGGGCGATGATTACCACCAGAGAGGTATCCTTGAAGGCCGAAATAAGAATGCCCATCGAAGGCGGAATGACAATTTTCAAGGCCTGGGGCAGAATGATCAGGCGCATTGTCTGGAAATAATTCAGCCCAAGGGATTCGGCCGCCTCATATTGACCTCTATTCATTCCCTGTAGCCCGCCGCGCACAACTTCGGCAATATATGCGGCGGTAAAGAGAATGATGGCAATCTGCGCCCGGAGGATTTTATTAAAGGTCACCCCTTCCGGGAGAAACAGCGGAAAAACCACCGACGACATGAACAGCATACTGATCAGCGGCACCCCTCGAATCAGCTCGATATAGACAACGCAAAAGGATTTAATGACCGGCATATCCGATTGCCGCCCAAGGGCCAGTACCACTCCAAACGGATACGCAGCGGTAAGGCCGAACACCGCCAACAGCAGGGTCAGTGGTAAGCCACCCCAGTTGTCGCTGTCAACGGCCTCAAGGCCGAATAGGCCGCCCTTCAGGAGCAGGCCCATGGAAAACAGGCCGAGGAGCCAAACATAGGCGAGGGAAATTTTCCAATATTTGCGGTTCTGGCTGAAAAAAAGCAGCAGTATTAAAATAACCACGGCCAGCAATGGTCGCCATTGCAGTTGGTGCGGATAAAAGCCGAAAAGGATAAAGCGGATATTGGCGGTGATGATCGACCAGCAGGCACCACTTCCTGCCTTGCACTGTTCACTGGTGGTAAACCAGTTGCTGTTGATAAACGCCCATTTGACAAAAGCTGGAACTGTCGACCAAAGCAGATACAAAACCAGCAGGGAGAGGATGGAGTTCAGCCAACCGTTGAAGAGATTGGCCCGCATCCAACCTATAACGCCGATACTGGTGGCCGGGGGCCGTATGCTGTCGGCAGTCTTTTCTATGGTTGCCATTATCTTTCCACGATTGCGATTTTTTTGTTGTACCAGTTCATGATCGCCGACGTCGACAGACTGAAAGCCAGGTAGACAAGCATTATCAGGGCAACGCCTTCTATGGCCTGGCCTGTCTGATTGATGGTGGTGCCGGCAACCGAGACAAAATCGGGGTAGCCGATAGCTACCGCCAGTGAGCTGTTCTTGGTCAAATTGAGCATCTGACTGGTCAGGGGCGGCACAATGACTCGCAGTGCCTGGGGCAGAATAACCAGATTGAGTACGTGTGCCGGTTTCAGTCCAATGGACATGGCCGCTTCCTTCTGGCCCTTGCCGACCGATTGGATACCGGCTCGGACGACTTCGGCGACAAAGGCCGAGGTGTACAACACAAGACCGAGTAACAGCGCCGTGAACTCTGGGCTGATGGATAATCCGCCCTTGAAATTAAACCCACTCAGGCTTGGCACATTCATGGCTGTGGGTGCGCCGGCCAGCCACCAGGTGATCAAGGGGAAGCTGATGAATAGGGCAAATGAGACTCTTACTATCGGAAAGATCCGGCCGGTTGCGGCCTGGCGTTTTGCTGACCATTTGCGAAGAAAAATGATCAGCAGACAGGCAACGCCCAAGGCCACAAAGGCATAGAGATATGCCACATGCGACTGCGGTACACCAAATATGAGTCCGCGATTGCACAAAAAGAGGCCGGATATTGGGTTAAGTGCCTGGCGCGGGCCTGGCAGCATCTCATAAAAGAAGGCATACCAGAAAAACAGTTGGAGTAATATGGGAATATCCTGGAATACCTCAATGTAGATGGCCGAGAGTTTGGCGAGCAGCCAGTTCGTCGAAAGCCTCGCAATTCCCAAGATCGTTCCGAAAATAATGGTAAGGACGATACCGATAAATGAGACGATCAAAGTGTTGAGGAAACCAACGAAGAGCGCCCGGCTGTAAGAATCGGCAGCGGAGTAGCTGATAAGTTTTTCGCCGATTTCAAACGCCGCCTCTTTCCCGAAAAAGCCGAAGCCGGTCGATATTGACTGTCTTTCAAGGTTGGCCAGGGTGTTATGGACTAGATAATAACTGAGAAGTCCAACCCCAAGTACGGTGAGGCACTGGTAGAGAATCGCCAGTTTAGCAGGGTCACGCAGAAAGGGGATTTGCTCTGGTGCTGTCGTGTCCATATTCACCTGTTTAGGGGCCGTTAAGAATTAACCTCTACCATTTATCCCATTTCTTTACGGCCCCTTACCCCTCTCAAAGGGGGAGTGAAAAGAGTGCCGTTCATGAGGTGGAAATAGATGACTTATTTTTGAACGACGGCTTAAGAGGTCATGCCCGGCAGCAACCGGGCATGACCTCTGGAGTTTGTTACTTGAAAGGAGGTGAATACATTAGGCCGCCTTGATTCCACAGGGCGTTCAGACCGCGCTTGAGCATAAGCGGGGTGCTGACACCGACGTTTCGCTCAAAGCTCTCACTGTAGTTGCCAACCTGCTTGACGATATTGTAAGCCCATTTCTCGTCAAGGCCCAAGGCTTTGCCGTTACCTGGGGTAACGCCGAGGAATCGTTGTACTACCGGGTTGGTGCTGGTCATCATCTCGTCGATATTCTTGGAGGTAATTCCCAGTTCTTCGGCCTCGATCATTGCCAGTACTGCATAATTGACGATATCTTTCCACTGGTTGTCGCCATGCCGTACGGCCGGGGCGAGAGGTTCTTTGGAGATGATTTCCGGGAGGATCGAGTAGTCGGCGGGATTGGGGGCTACCGCCCGGATGCCGGCCAGTTGCGAGGCATCGGAGGTCAGACAGTCGCAACGTCCAGCGAAGAAGGCCTTGGCCAATTCGGCATTGTTCTCGATGACCACGGGGTTCATCTTCAACTTGTTCTGACGGAAATAATCAGCAACATTTTGTTCCGTGGTGGTGCCGGGAAGTACGCAGACGGAGGCGCCATCAAGTGCCTTGGCGTTCTTTACCCCAAGTTTATTGGGAACGAGGAAGCCCTGGCCGTCATAGTAGTTGACCTGAACGAAGTCGAGGCCGAGATCGGTGTCACGGCCAAGGGTCTGCGTGGCGTTGCGGGTAAGAACATCAATTTCTCCTGATTGCAGAGCGGTGAAGCGGGTCTTGGCAGTCAGCGGCGTATATTTGACTTTTTCCGCATCACCAAATATCGCTGCGGCTACGGCTCGGGCAGCATCCACATCAAGACCTTTCCACACGCCTTTTTCATCGGGCTTGCCGAAACCAAAAAGCTCGCCGTTGACGCCGGCCTGAACGAAGCCCTTGGTCTTGACATCGGCCAATGTGCCGGATACTGCAACGCCTGCGGTCAAACACAACGCTGCAACCACTGCTGGAACGATTCGCTCAAATTGTACCATAAAACGCCTCCTTGTAAGTTTGTGAAAAAATATGCTGCCAGAGAATTTCCTCGAACAGCAGGAATTGACGCTTTGTTGCCGCCAGACCTCCAAGAGTCACATTTACAACGTAGTCTGATGTGCGGGATCTTTATTGTCGGATAATGTTATTCCAATAATAACAGCTTGTGTCAAGCAGTCTGATCAATTCTATCACTATTTTAAACACACTGGTCGAGGTCGAGACAGACAATAATTATAGAGACTCCGGACTATATTGACAAAATCTATCGGCATCACTGCTACATGTTTGTGAACAAAAATATTTCTTTTGTCAGGTGATGTGTCATTTCTTCCGGCTTGAAGTCGAGAAAGTCGAAGAGGAACTTCTCGAAATCCAAGGTGCGTTTGAAATTCAGGCGTATCTGGTTTTCCTTCAGCGGATTGTCATCGCCATAACGTTTTAAAATATAATCAAGACGACTGGCCAGAGGCACTACCTGGTCGTGCAGCACCCGCTTGTCGGCGTAGAAAACCAGTTCTTTGGCGCCGAACAGACCGCGCTGGTAGAGATCAGCACGAAAGTGATGCAACACCACATGTTCGGCAACAATTTCGCCGATTTCCGGATAGCCAAGGTCGACGCATATCTTCCTGCCGATTTCGGCGTGATTGCCGCCGGTTTTGATACACAGGGTTTTGGCGATATCATGGAGCAGTGCGCCGGCAATTGTCTCCTCGCGGTTAGGCAGAGGGCCTGGGCATTTCCCTGCTTGCGTCAAACCATCGACCAGTGTACCGGCGACACGGGCAACGAGGATTGAGTGCTCGCGAATATTGTCAAGCATGGCAAATTGATCGAAAAAAATACGGCACTGGCTGGGAGAAGGGATGGATTTGGTCATAGGTGTATCCATGTCAGGGTGGCTATCGCTTGAACAATTATCGGCAACTCAGTTCATGTACCGCATCCACAGCAATTTTTGCCTGTTCCGGCGGAGTGAATTGATGAATCCCGTGGCCGAGATTAAAGATATGACCATGAGCA
>JAABQY010000046.1 GCA_011391225.1 Desulfobulbaceae bacterium
CTTTGCCGAAACCCTTTTCTACCCATATCGCGGCTAGATCCAAAAGAAACTGCCCCAACTTCTCGGAATCCAGTGGATATCCATCCTTCACCTGGTTAGCCGGGCCTCCCGGAAAGGGTGTGTTGACCTGGAATTCGGTAATTTTCAGTTCATCGACAAAATGGGAATAAAATCGCTTCGCACCCATTTGCAGAGTTTTTTCGTTGGGTATGGCAATAACGCTCACCCTGATCCCGGCCTCTCTTGCTTCCCGCACTTTTCGAGCCCAAATAGCCTCATATTCCGCAGGTCTGCCACCGGTCAGTCGGCGGTGGAGATTGGGGAAATCCATGGAAGATCCGACACTGTTGGCAAACATCTCGAAGAGGATTGTGTTCCATTTCTCACTATAGCCAATCATGTTGGACTGGATGTAATTGAGCACCTCTTTCTTTCGAGTTTCAGCACTCTGCCTAATGATGCTGTTTGCCTGTTCGAACCATTCCGGTGGCAGGGTCATAACCTCCCCTCCTTGCCAGTATATGGACAATCGCCCAATATGCTTGCGCTCCAGGAAGTCCATCACCCTTTCGATAAGCACCTTGAGATTATCGAGTGTAAGATGCTGGTTGGTTTTGTTTTCGAAACAGTAATCGCAATCGGCATTGCATCCCAGGGTAGGGAGCAGGATGAGTGAGAATTGAGATCCGCTCATGGCCGCAAACTCTTTCCCGGAGAATAAAACGAGGCGACATCTGCCCGCAACTCCTCTGCAGCACTCCGCAGGGTGTTCATCAGCGCCCTCACACCATCACAGCTATATTCTCTATGTGGCCACTTAAAATATCCCTGGCAATGTATGAGGAATTCGCATTTAGCGCACTCGCCCTCTTCGGCGGCCAGTCCTTTCTGCATGTCCAGCATGAACGCAGAGAAATTCTCATTGACTTCCACTCCAGCCAACCGACCGGGCATCCTCTCTTCTCCACTGTCAGTGATATAGCGGACAAGAGAGGGATCTTCCTCCTGAATGGCCCAGAGAGTAACAGGATTTCGGCGGTAGAACGCCAAGAAGAGACTGTGGAAAAATTCGATAGGTTCGGAAACCATTGTCTGATGGAGATAGAAATGGGCAATTCGCTGCAATTCATCAACCAACGATGCATCGGGCTGGCCGCCTTCGAGTTTGACCGCGAAGTTCAGAGAAACAGCCAGTTTTACAATGTTGCCAAATCCAGCCACGAGAGGGACTGAAACCCTGACTGGGTGGCTGGCAAGCAAGGGGGTGTATCGATACAGCAGGGGAAGATCCCGGTTGGTATCCGAAACGATCAATTCTACCGGGATTCCTTGCCCCCAGTTTATGAGGCTGCTGACTTCCCCCTTCAGGGAAAGCAGCTTGATAAAAGAAATACGCCCCAAGTCCTGATCGTTGACGTTCTCGACAATAGCCGTCGCATCATCTGCGCGGATGATCATTATTCGTTCACGAAAACCTGCAATCAAAGATACCGGGATGTTGTAGATGATAGTATTCATAACATTGTCCGCTATCATCTCTGGCACAGGCTTCATTGCGTGGGCATCCAACTGATATTAATACCGGTTGACCCAAGCGCTTCCACGGTTGGCCCAGGCAGCTCCCCGATTTGCCCAAGCAGCGCCACCCCCACCACCGCCACGATTTGCCCAGGCAGCTCCGCCGCCGCCTCCCCGATTTGCCCAGGCAGCGCCACCGCCTCCACCACGATTAGCCCAGCCAGCTCCAGCGTTAGCTTCATGATCGGCAGTAATTAAAGAACCGCCAAGTACCGTGGCGCCAATGACAACTTTAGACCATCTGCCGAGACCGTCTAAAAAATTCCTTCGACTCAATAACTTTTCTTCGCCGGTACTGATTTCTTCAGAATCCTGAGCTTCTCTTTCATTTTCCATGACTGACCTCCGATTGGAAGACCGCAGTGAAAAAATCGACTGCTCCCTTCGCGGTATTTTGATCTGTATTCATTTTCAACGTTTTTCTTCAAGACAGCTTTTTCATCACTACGGTTTTGGTCCATTCGGCTCTGCCATGACACCTAATCTGGAAAAATGCATAGCCAGAATGCTCCATTTGCCTTTTTGCTTCTGCAAGGTTCCAGAAACGTTGAGTTCGAGCTCTTTTGTCTCACCACTTACATTACCTTTAATCGTGTACTCAGCAGCAAACCAGGCTAAATCACCGATAGAACCTGCTGAGACCCAATTATAGTTAAATTCCACCGTGCCTTTCTCGAATTTTGTGCAAAACAGATTGTATGCCCCTTCAACTCCTTCCGTTCCGCGATAAATTTCCCCGGGACCGGTTCCCATCAAGAAAATTTGGGGGCCGGATACATATGTCTTCATAATCCCTTTGACGTCTTGAACGGCAAACGCCGCATCGTGCTGCTTTAAAAGAGCGGTGACCTTATCCAACAATATTTGATGTACATCCATACCGTCGTTCTCCTTTTATTTGTGGTTTTCGAGTCAGCTTTCCCTCACACTTGACCGCTATATATAGCATTATACCTCTTTTCAATTAGTTTCAATGCTTCATGTTGTTGTGTGTCTATGGGCAAGTGTCAGCATATATATAACCGATCCAGCTAGAACCGATAACTGTAATGAACTGCGAAAAAAAACATCTGCGGGTTTTCATAGCTGCCGGAGAGCAAAGCTGGTTCGGCTGTGTAGGCATCGTCACCCAGCAGGTAGAGAAACGCCAATCCCAGAGAAGACTGCTCGCTCAGTTGCTGCTGCACCCCGGTTCCGAAAACGCTCTTATTGGGGGTAAAAATGGCATTAGGCCAAAGATATATTTAATTCGGCAGAACCCTTTTATGCAACATCTTTACTGATAATGGGGCAAAAAGGCACTCTATGTGAGCACTTGTTTTTTCGGACGAATGTAGTAGCGATAATAACCCACAAGGTTGCTGCCGATGAAAATCGCTTCCATGAGCACCGCCCCAGGGGAGCCTGCCAGGTAATTGTGGATGATCCACAGGCTGGTGCCGACCAGCATCAGCTGTCTCAGTTGCTTGTCCTCCTTGCAGAAAGAAGCAACGGTGCCGAAGCAGCCGCCGGTGCAGGCCAGGATGCTGAGCAGCCCTTCGTAGGAAAAGGCCGAGATGGCGATCGTGGTGAAGACAAAGCATCCCATGAGTCTTTTTGAGGTGGAAAACATCGATGCTGTGAATCTGAACGCCGCAAGGATGCCAAGGCAGGCTGCGGTCCAATGGTCGAGCAGCATGAAGTGAATGGAAATCAGAGTGCAGGAAACTAACAGGCAAGCCACTATCTTCCTACGTTCCTTGAATTGAAAGGAAAGAATATCAAAACAGATAGCAATTCCGATGAGAATCTGGGAAATGAAAAAATGGGACATCAGAGATAGGCTCGGCTGAAGTGTTACGTCTGTTGAGGAGTAATTCCTGTGACTATACCGTGTTGTCTCGAAGCCGTCTATGGCAATGAGAGCCTAGCAAAAAAAGACAGGGCTTCCCGGAAAAAAGAGAGGTGGAGCAGAGAAAATATTTATTTTAAATAAACACGAGAAAGCGGAGAGGAGGTGTTCTCGAGTCAGGAACTACTGCCAAGGTGCATTCGAGGTGAAGTGGGTGGGAGGGGGGGAGTGAAGGTGGTCACCGCAATATCCCCCGGCTGAGGTGAGCTTTTTTCATTATAGTAACAATTTCTAAGAGATGCCATGGCAGTTTCGCCACGGGCGATCGATTCGGCAAGCTTCAAGGTATCCGGCGAAAAAACCTGCCGTAAAGGCTGTTCAGCATGGAGAAAGCGGCTGAAAGCCTCATGCAGCTGCGCATCCCATCGGCTGCTGTAGCGGAGAAGATCATCGGGATAGACGGTTGATCGGTCGCTGCCCTCGGAATCAACGGTAAAAGGAGCGATTATATTGAACAGGCCGTAATCATTGGTTAACTCTTCGCCTTCGTCGATGTCTCTGATGGCAATCTCAAATTTATAGGGTGTCAGGCAGCAGTTTGGCCTGAAGCTGTGGTTGATGAACCGTTCGTTGTCCCAGCAAAAGACGAGATGGCCTTTATTGTTTCGGTATGAATAGGTGAGGATGGCCTCCTGGCATGGCAGGGACATGTGCAGAAGCTGATCCATGGGGATCTCCCGATCCAGGTCATCGAAAACCCAGGTGACGGTGCCTTGCGGGATTTTCTCGGTGGCCACCACTCCGTTGCCTTTAGTCTCATCAATGTGAACTACTTTTGTGCAGGGTATGATCATGGCTTTTGCCCCTGGAGATCCTCGGTGATGCGCTTTCGCATGAGAATAGCATGACCGCCGTCCTCGTAGTAGCCAAGACGAAAGCCATACTGTTCAAAACCGTGTTTTTTATACAGGTTGACTGCCGCATTGTTGCAGTCGCTCACTTCCAGGGTGAGCATGTGGCAGTGTGAAATTGTCACAATCTCTTCGAGCGCTTTGATCATTTTGCCGGCGAGACCGCGGTTTCTTGCGGCGGGTACGATGCCGAAGGAGTAAATGCGCATTTTTCGACTGTTTTTTCGGCCGAGCAGGATGGCGTATCCGACGATCTCCAGAGTGTCTTGTTGTCTTGCGATGACAACGTGGGCGTGTCGTATGAGATACCGCAGGCTTTTTTTCGAGCACCGGTCGGTATGGAAAAGATCGATCTCAAGCACCGCCAGCCGGTCGACATCATTTGTTGTGGCAGGGACAAAAAAGAATCTGGGTTCCATCACTTATGCTGTCTACTGTTTAACCTGTTGATAAATTCCCTGAGGATGATGCGGTACAACTCGTTGCCCATTATTTTATCTTCGACCCCGTGCTCAAGGGAAGGATTGTCGTTGATCTCGATGATTATCGGCTGGTCACCAACTATTTTGATGTCCACCCCGTACAAACCCTTGCCGATGAGCGAGGTGGCTTTGATCGCAAGTTTTCGTACTTTAGCGGGGATGCTGTAAAGGGGGATGGTTTCATATCCACCAGCGAGTGGGATGCGATTTGCCCGGTGTTGAATGATCTGCCAATGGCCGCGGGCCATGTAGTATTTGCAGCCATAAATGCATTCGCCGCCGAGAATGCCGATGCGCCAGTCAAAATCAGTCGGCAGGAACTCCTGAACAAGGAGAATGGATGAGCTGAAAAAAAGTTCGGCAAGGGTTTTTTCATATTCCTCCCTGTTAGCAACCTTGGTTACCCCAACGGAAAAAGAGCCATCGGGTACTTTCACCACCATTGTTGCGCCAAGGGCTTGGCTCAGTTCCTCGTAGCTCGCCGGGTTGGTCTTGAAGACCAGGCGTGAGCGGGGGCAGGGGATTTTCTCCCGGTCGAGGAGTTCCTTGAGGTAGACCTTGTTGGTGCAGAGGATGATCGAGGTCGGGTCGTCTATAACCACCATGTCGGCCTGTTGGGCTTTTTTTGCCAGCTGGTAGGTTATATGGTTGACCGCAGTGGTCTGCCGGATAAAAAGGGCGTCAAACTCCATCAGCCGGGAGGAATCGTCGGCGGTGATCAACTCGGCGTTGATATTCATTTTCTTTGCCTCGGAGACAAAAAGATTCAGTGCCGAGGTGTTGCTGCAGGGGATTTTTTCCTTGGGGTCGTGGAGAATTGCCAGGTCGTAGCCGAACGACTTCCGGCTTTTCGGGTAGCGCCAGATTTTTTTATTGAAACGGTCGATGGCGTTGGCAAAAAGGGTTTGCTGAGCATCGTCAAGCTCGCTGAGGGGCATGGTGCGGAAATGTTCAAGCTGGGTGAACTTGCTGTCGGAGAAGGTGGCCTTAAGCATGGGAAAGGGGAATTGGTCAAAGATGAACTTGGCCAGGCGTTTCAGGGACCCTTCCTCGCAATCGCCAAAAAAGATATCGATAGTGCAGGGCGATTTGTTGCCATTCAAGACGGCGAAGCCGCTGACCCAAGAATGGCAGGTTTTTTTTAATAAGCCCTGGAGCTTGATGGTTCGATCGCAGTCGAGACTGTTGATGGCATCGACGGAGGGAATAACCTTGTGCTTGCGCGCCTGGGCCAGTAAAGAACAATAATATCCTTCGGAATTGTAACTGAGATCACTGCATAAATTGATGATGAGGAGTTCTTCTCGACTCAACTGTTCATCTTGCAGGTATTCACCGGCGGTGATGAGGCTGTCGGTTTCATAATAGGGTTTCCAGTCGGAAACGCTATCCAGGATAATCAGGGTCGTTTGCATTTTTAATACAGTGAGTTAGCCTCGGGCCCGTTCCTTTATCGGAATATAGCAATAAGATTTTGGTCCGATATAGTCGGCGCGCGGGCGGATGAGCTTATTATTACTCCATTGTTCAAGAATATGTGAGGTCCAGCCGACGGTTCGACTGATGGCAAAGATCGGCGTGAACAGCTCCGTCGGCAGGCCGATGGCATGGTACAGTGAAGCGGTGTAGAGATCGACATTAGCGAACACCTTGGTGCGTTCGACAACGATCTTCTCGATCTCCCGGGTGATCTCGAAATAGCGGCTGTCACCGGCTTTTTTCGACAATGTCTTGGCGAAGTTACGTAAAATATCGACACGGGGATCCTCACAGCGGTACACCCGATGGCCGAATCCGGGGATTTTCTCCTTGTTCTCCAGCTTTTTTTCGATAGAGGCACGAGCCTTGCCGGGTTCGCCGATTTCCTGCAGCATGAGCATAACCTCCATATTGGCGCCGCCGTGCAGTGGGCCTTTCAGGGTGCCGATCGCTGAGGTCACTGAGGAATAGATGTCGGCCATGGTCGAGGCGGTAACCCGCGCCGAAAAGGTCGAGGCGTTGAGTTCATGGTCGGCATGGAGGATGAGAGCGGCATCAAAGGCCTTCTCGGCCATCGGATCAGGTTCCTTGCCGAACAGGGTGTAGAGAAAGTTAAAGGCTATGCCGTGGCCGGGAATCGGTTTTATCGGTTCCTTACCTTCGCGCAGCCGCTGGTGGGCGGCAATGAGGAGTGGAATGCGCAGGGCCAGGCGTTGGGCTTTGCGCAGGCTGGCGTCAAGCCCGGTATTGCCGCTGTCCGGGTCCCAGTGGCCAAGGGAGGAAACAGCGGTGCGGATAACCTCCATCGGGGTGGCGGCCTTCGGGAACATCCGCAGGATCATGACGGTTTCAACGGGCAGGGCCATCGAGCCGGTGAAGCCGGCGAGAAAGGCCTTGAACTCGGTCGGTCGCGGCAGTGCTCCGTACCAGAGAAGGTAGGCGACTTCTTCGAAGGTTGACTGTCTGGCCAGTTCGATGGCATCGTAGCCACGATAGACAAGCCGGCCTTCATCGCCATCTATATAACAGATCTCGGATTCACAGATGGTAATATCGGCAAGCCCAAGACCAGCAGTTGGTGATGGGGGTTCCTTTGCAGCAGCGTTTGACATGGTGATACCTCCAGATAAACTAAAAAGAAAGGTTGGCAAATAAACGCTCCGAGTATAGCACAAACAATGTCCTTGGTGGGTTTTTTTATTTGTACTTGCCTGTTGCTTCAAAGCGCTCTATGTTGGCAGAAGTTTTTGTCGAAAAAGTCTCTTTAGTCCATCGTCGTTAAGGTGATTCTCCCATTTGCAAAAGAATCCAGAAGGTGATTGCACCTATCATTTCGGTAGCTGTTCATGGCAAAAAAAAAGAATAAAGGTCGAGATCCCAGGCATAAGGTAGCCTCTCTGGGTGTTTTGCCGGCACATGAGCTGCTGGCGAAAGGAAAGCTGTTTCTCCAGCAGGAAAAATATCAAGATGCCATCCTCTGCTTCAAGCAGTTACTGAAACAGCAGGAAAGCCCGGAGATCCTTCAGGCACTCGAACAAGCGTACCTCGGAAGAATTAGGAGTCTGGCGGCAAAATCGATGACCAAGGAGGCGATGGTCCTCCTGGAAATAGTGGCAGCACGCTGGCCCAATGCCGACGTCCTGCTCATCAGGCTCTCTTTATTGTTGCAGGCGGGCCGTTTTGGCGAAGCTGTGAAGTTGTATGGACAATGCGGCCAACACATGGCGAGCGATCAGCGACAGCGCTTGGAAGCCTTGTTCGGTGCGCTGTTGCTCGCCGGAGTCGGTGGTTTGCGGCCGGAGAATTTTCCTGAAGATTCGCCGGTAGCCCGTTATTATCCAGCAGCACTTTCGGCAATGGATACGTTTTTTGCCAGGGATGAGTTGTTAGGACAAGAGGCCTTGCAACAGATTCCCTTCCGTTCTCCCTACCGCGACCTGCGCACCATGCTGACGGGATTGCTGCATTTTCAAAGCGATAAGGATCTGGGGTGCAGCGTTCTTCGGAAGATCGACAAGGATTCTCCATATTTCCGTGTTGCCGCCAGGTGTCTTGCCACTGCCGACACCCCGGAAGGTTTTTTGCAAAACCTCGCCGCCACCCCGAAGAACGAGCAGTACCAGTTGTGTGCTCAATATGGTGTGAATCCTGTGCAGTTTCCTGTCATTGAGGCATTATCCGGGAGCGATGGCCGACCGCTCAGTCTCTATAAAATCATTTCTCGACATGAAAATTGCTTTACCAAAGGGCAGCGGATCACGATGTTAAGAAATATCCTGCCTTTTTGCAAGGAACAGGCGCAGGGTTTTCTTGGTCGAAGTCCCGATTTTGCGAGCATCGAAAAGTACCGAATGTTGGCCCTGGCAGCGGAAAAAGACGGGGCGACTCTTTCTGCGGTGCAATTTTGGGATGATTATCTTGGCAATTCTTACTGGTCGGATACCTTGAGGTACAAGGAAATTGCCATGGTTCTGCGTCACCAGGCAAAGCTGACAAAGAAGGATGAGTATACGTATTCTCCGGTGCGTGTCCTTGAAAAGTTGCTGAAGAGTCTTGAGTATGAGCCAGGCCATGCAGAGACCTGGCTCGAGGCCGCCGAGTATGCTCAACGCCATTATTCAGCGTCGCGCTCCTATGCCATTCTTAATGATGCCGTGGCAGAGCTGCCGGAAAATGTGCCCATACTGGTCGCGGCAATGCGGGCCTGCGGTGCCAGGAAGGCGCATAAAAAGGCCTCAAGTCTCGCCAAGCGCATCCTCGAAATTGACCCCATCAACACCAGCGTTCTGGATTTTCTCGTGGAATCGCGGCTGGAGCATGGTCGCAAACTGGCTTCCCAGAAAAAATGGCTGCTGGCCGAAAAAGAACTGCAAAGTGCCGATACCAGGGTCAAAGCGCTTCGCTATCGGGGTCGCCACCGCATTTGTCTTGGTATGGTCTTGCTCCTGCAGGGCAAAGAAGAAGGGCTGCCGCACATTGTCGCCGGCAAGGAGGAAAACGGCTCTCCTCTTTTAGGTCATGCTCTTACCTCCCTTGAGGCGCGCCTGTACAAACTGCCAAAGGGTCGGCAGCAGGAATTTGATCGGCAGCTGCGCCAGGTGGAAGACTCCGCAAAGGCTATCGATCGCAGCGAATTCTTACGTTTGGTCAACTGGCTGCTGAGCTTTGACGGCGAGCAATGGCTGATGTTGAAAGAGGTCTGTCAATGTCTCACCAACTCCTTTGCCAAGGCGGCGATCCTTCCCTGGTCCCGGGATGAGGGCTTGCTGGTCTGCAAGGCTCTGGAAACGGCCGATCTGATTGCTGCCCTTACAAAGACTTCGGCAGCATTACAAAAGAAATATCCCGAGGATTTGGAGTTCAGGGTCTGGTCTTTGGTTGCCGACACTCGTCAGGGCAAGAAACGGGTGCCGCTGAAGGTCTATGATGAAATAGACGGTCTGCTGTACACACTGATACAAAAGAATCGCATCGACTTTGTCGAGTACATCGAAGATGTACTGGGAAAGAAAAGCCGAAGGTCGAGTTTCTCCAACTCCTTGTTCGATGATGATGATGATGATGATGATGACGATGATGACGACATCTTCGATTTCGGACCTTTCAAAATACCCAAGATCCTGGGGAGTAGTGAAAAATCGCCACCGAAGCCCAAGTCCAAACCCGTAGGTGGCAAACAATTGAATCTTTTTGATGACGAACTATGATAACTCCCTATGAAACCCTCGAAGTGGCGGAAGACGCGGGTGATTCCCAGGTTAAAAAGGCCTATCTCGGCATGGTCAGGCGTTACCCGCCGGAACGTTTTCCCGATGATTTTCAGCGCATTTACCGGGCCTACGAACTGATCAAGACGGAAGATGATCGTTTGGCGTATCGCCTGTTTCACTGTGCGCTCCCGACACCCGCCGAGATTGCCGGTTTGCTTCTCCAGTCGGTTGCGAAAAAGGATCCGCTCAGCCGCGAGGAGTTTCTAAAACAGCTTGATGCAGATCTTCGGGGCTTTTGTGCCGGACTGATAATTTGATGAATTCACAGGAATATATGTATGGATGAAGAGACCAGGGAAGAACTGATAGAAGAATTTCGGGCCTATCTGGATACTGATTTCACCCCGGAAGAACCGGGGGATATCATAGACCAAATGGCCCTGTTTGGTGAATTGGCCGGCCTGAAAAACGAGGTACGCATTGAGTCACGGCAGCTGAAGGGCGCTCTGGATGATTTCCGTTCGGTTTTTGCCACCCTCGATCATGCCCGGCAGGATGGATTAAAGATGCTGGAGCAGGTAAAGCAGCAGGAAAAAGAAGCGGCTCGTGCCGGACAGAAGACTCTTATCCTTGGCCTGATTGAGCTGTATGATCGGATGAGTGCCGGGCTCGACAGTAAACCGCCGGAAGTCTCCTTTTTTCAACGATTACTGCCGGGCGTGCAGGAAGGCCAGAAATGGCTGCAAGGGCATCTGGAAGGTCAGAAAATGCTCCTTAGTCGGGTGCTTGACCTGCTCAGTCAGTGCGGAGTTACGGCAATGAACAGCACTGGCGAGCCGTTTGATCCGAGTTTTATGAAGGCGGTAGGTTTTGCCTCGGACCTTCGGCAGGAAAACGGTGTGGTACTAGAAGAAAATCGCAAAGGCTTTCGCCAGGGGGAGAAAAGTCTCCGTCCAGCCGAGGTCATTGTTAATAAAAAAGAGGAATACTAGCGATGGCGGAAAAAATTCTCGGGATCGATCTGGGTACGACCAACTCGGAAGTGGCGATTTACGAAAACGGTGCGGTAACAATTATTGAGGGCCCGGACGGCAAACTCCTGCCCTCGTATGTCGGTCTTGACGACCACGATAACCTGTTGGTGGGCGGGCCGGCGATGAACCAGTTTGTCGTCTATCCGGAGCGAACTATTAAATCGATCAAGCGCCTTATGGGGCAGGCCAGTCCGGTGCCGCTGGGCGACAGATCCTACCTGCCCCAAGAGATATCGGCGATGATCCTTCGCCACTTAAAAAATATCGCCGAGACCTATCTTGGCCATTCTGTCGGCAAAGCGGTTATTACCGTTCCAGCATTTTTTTCCGATGGCCAGCGCCAGGCAACGCGCGAGGCCGGGCAGATGGCCGGTCTCGATGTGGTGAAGATAATCAACGAACCGACGGCTGCGACCCTGGTCTATGAAAGCAGCCATAAAGGGGCGAAAAAGGTACTGGTCTATGATCTGGGCGGCGGCACCTTTGATGTCTCGGTGGTCGAACTGCAGGACGACGTCATCGAGGTCATCGCCAGCCATGGCAATAATCACCTGGGCGGGGATGACTTTGACGCCCTCATTGAAAAGGTCCTGATGGCAAAACTGCAGGAGGACAATTTTACCGACATCCCTCTCCAGGCCAAGGCACGCATCCGGCGGGCTGCGGAAAATGCCAAGAAGCTGCTGTCGATCCAGCCTTTTGCCCTGGTCGAAGAAGAATATCTGCTTACTCGCGACGGCGTGCCCTATAACTTCAGCATCGAACTGGCCCGGCAGCAGTATGAAGAGCTGATAACCCCGCTTCTCGATGAGACCCTGGATGCCGTGCACCTGGTGTTAAGAGACGCAGGTCTTACCGCCTCGGAGATTGACGAGATCCTCCTGGTCGGCGGTTCAACACGCACTCCGCTTGTTCAGGAGCGGCTGGAAAGAGAATTCGGCATGGCGCCGCGGTTCGAGGTCGACCCGGATCTCTGCGTCGCCGCCGGTGCGGCCTTGCAGGCGGCGATGATCAGCGGTGAAGAGGTTCGGGCGGTATTGGTCGATGTTACGCCCTATACCTTCGGCACCAGCGCCATCGGCGATATTGACGGCCGCTTTACCATCGATAAGTTCGTGCCGATCATCAAGAAAAACACCCCGGTACCGGTGACCCGAAGTGAGGTCTTTTATACCGCGGTCGATCAGCAGGAAGCGGTGGAAATCAAGGTGTATCAGGGGGAGGCCGAGAATGCTCTGGAGAATATCGAGGTGGGGAACTTTTTGGTGCAAGGCCTGGCAAAACGCCCTTCCGGCAGCGAAATTATCGCCAAATTCGCCCTTGATTCCAATGGCATCCTCCAGGTCAGCGCCATAGAAAAGGCCACCGGCCTGGAGAAATCCATCACCATTGACAACGTCATGAGCGATTTATCCAGGGATACCTTGGCCGCGGCCCGTGACAAAATTCGCAAGCTCTTTGGCGAGAAAGATCGCGAGGGACAAGAGCCGCCAAGGCCAGGACGTGACGCCGGTAATGCGGCCGAACCGAAGACCATGCGTAACAGCCGCCGGGTACAGGCCGAGGCCTTGATCGAAAAGGCCCGCAGTCTTTTTGATAAGGCCGGTGAAGATGACCGTGAGGACATGATAAACCTGTTGGAGATCATCGGCCAAGCCTTGGCCGAAGACGATGAAGACCTTCTCCAGGAGAATATGGATGAACTATCCGAAATTATCTTCTATTTGGAGTCGTAGGTAATGGAGCATTGTCCTCAGTGTCGCGCTCGACTGAAGGGCAGAATCGTCTGCGGCCGCTGCGAAGCTGACTTGACCATCTTGCAGACGATTGAAGAAAGTGCTGAGATCATGGCCAGGCGGGCGGTGCAGGCGCTTGCCGCAGGCGATGTGCCCGCCGCCACAGAGCAGGCGAACACGGCCAAGAACCTTCATGCAACGCCTTTTCACTGCGCTCTTGCCGGGTTTCTTATCAACAGATAATTGACAATTTTAGCATACCGTGATTTCGACGCATTGGAACTTCATCTTGGCTTATCCGTTAGAAAACTCTGCTCGTTATGCGGTCCTGCACGAAGGCTTTGTCAAGGCCTTTGCCTTTCTCAGGCGCCCGGACCTGCACGAGCTAGCGGTGGGTTCTCTATGAAATACTATTTGTACGCCCTCGGGGCCATTCTCTGCTGGGCGAGTCTGCCGGCCGCTACCGGCTCCGGCCTGAGGGAGTTGTCCACCGAGGAGCTGATGTTTTATAGCTTTGTCAGTGCCGCTGCCTTTCTTTATATCCAGGACCTTCTGATCCTGCGGACCGCCAAGGTGTTTTTCCCAGGCCTGAAGGCCTCGCTGATGGGGGTGTGGGGAATTTTTCTTTACCATTATATTTACTATCTGGCTCTCAGTAAGGCTCCGCTCGCCGAAGGGGCGATTCTTGCCACCACCTGGTCGTTTTGGATTGTCGTGTTTTCCTCGCTGCTGCTTTTCAAAAAACTCAAGTTGTCCATTGTTATCACCGCCCTGGTCGGGCTGTTCGGCGCCGGTCTGGTGATCAGCGCCGGTAAGGAACTGTCTTTTGATCTCGGGTATATGCAGGGTTATCTGCTGGCACTGTTGTGTGGGCTCATCTGGTCGAGTTTTTCCGTTGGTCTTGCCCATGTCAAGGTAAAGAAGGAACCGATGACCGCTTTTACCTTGTATGCGGCTGTTTTATCGGCAATTCTTTTTGTCCTGTCCATGCCGCACGCCATGCCGTCGCTTGCCGCCCTGGCTTCAGCAGCGTATCTCGGCTGCGTGCCTCTTGGCCTGTCGTTTTTCCTCTGGAATCGGGCGATGACCGGCGGAAATGTCGTGGTCATCGGTTTTCTCAGCTATCTGACGCCGCCGCTGGCGGTGCTGCTGGTAGCAGTTGTTCACCACCAGGTCGTGTCGCGGCGGGTGCTGCTTGGGATGGGGGTTATTCTGGCTGCCTCTCTCCTCGGTCGGATTCTCGTCAAGTTTGAGGGAAAGAAGAAATAGCCAAGGTGTTACTCACGGTCATGGTGGGTGAGGAATTCCGTCATGCGAATCCGGTAATCGACGATATCCTTTCTGAGTGAGGACAGGCTGGCCATCTTCTCATCAACCCGGGCAATGTGGTTGTCGAGGATTTCAATGAGTTTTGGGGTGATTTCTGTGAAGTCATTCTCGTGGATGTCAAAAATATCGGAAAGGTCCTTCATTTCCTTCAGGGATATGCCCATGGTTTTCAGCTTAAGGATGAACTTGAGGCGAAGTACCTCGTCTTTGGAGTAGGTGCGTGTACCGCCGCCCAGCCGCTCTGTTTTACCCATAAGACCAATCTCTTCATAGTAGCGGATTGTTCGGGTCGTGATGTCGAGGGCTTTTGCCAGTTCACCGATTTGTACCGGCTTGATTTCAGGTTTGTTCATGCTGGTTTTCCTTTGGAGCAACCACCGTTATGGCCGACATTACCGTGCTGTGTATTGCACTGTATCTTGGGCCGCGTAATTTCATTGTTTTTTAGTTTACCTTTACGTAATGAATTTTGCCAAAGGTAGCATGCTGATCATCGACCTGTCAAATAAAAAAAAGAGAATATTACTATGTTTTCTCTATCTTTGCGCAGGGGACAAAAAAGCATGTGAAAATATCTTGACCTTTACGTAAACACATTTTATAAGGGAGATTACTGAAATTTATGAAGGCACCAGCGAAGTCCAGCGCATGGTCATCGGCAGTGCGCTAACTCGCTAAGAATAAATTGAAAATCAGGAAATAGTTACTGCTACTGGAGAAACCCATGGAATTTACCCGAGAAATTTACTGGAATGTCGGTCATGGCGCCTTGACTTTAGTGCCCATGTATCTTCTGGCAGCGATAGCCATCGGGCTGCTGGTTCGGGGAGCATGGCAAAGAATCCCGCTGTACAAGCAGGGTTTGCCGCTCAATCGCACCGATCAGATGGGCAGGCGCATCGCCATTATGCTCGAGAACGTCCTGCTGCAGAAAAAAGTAACCAGGGTGCCATGGCCCGGGCTGCTGCATGGCCTGTTCTTTTGGGGCTTTGGCCTTCTTGTCATCGGCACGACTCTGATTGTTATTCAGGCCGATTTCACCGATCTGTTTTTTAATGTGAAGTTCCTGAAAGGCACCTTTTATAAGCTGTTTTCCATCGTTCTCGATCTGGCCGGTCTGGTGTGCATTGTCATGCTCGGCGGCCTTTTGGTGCGTCGTTATTTCTTTGCACCGGAGGGGCTTGAGACAAAAAAAGACGATGCGATCATGCACGGACTGATGTTCACCATCCTCATTACCGGCTTTATTATCGAGGGTTCGCGGATGGCGGTTACGGAAATGAACACACCTCTGGCCATGTGGTCCCCGGTTGGGCTGATCGTTGCCAAGGCTCTTGCCGGTTTAGGCCAGGCAGGTTTACTTCTTCTGCACAAGCTCACCTGGTGGTTGCATCTTCTCCTAGTAATGGGCTTTTTCATCCTCATCCCGCTGACCAAGTTCAGACATATTCTTACCACCAGCAGCAACTATTTCTTTTCCGATCTCGGCCCGAAGGGCAAGCTGGTGAATCTTGACCTGGAAAACGAAGAAAGTGAGACCTTTGGGGCGACAAGCATCAAAGAGATGACCTGGAAGGATATCTTCGATGCCGACGCCTGCACCCTTTGCACACGTTGCCAGGACCGTTGCCCGGCATTTCTCACCGGCAAGCCGTTGTCACCGATGAAAGTCGTCAATCAACTGGGAGAGACCGCCTTTAACAATCCGGAAGCCAACCTCATTGAGGTCATCGGGAAGGATGTTCTGTGGGCCTGCACCACCTGTCGGGCTTGCCAGGAGATTTGTCCGGCGGCAATCGAACATATCGGCAAGATCGTTGAGTTGCGGCGCTCCATGGTTCTGATGGAAGGGGAGTTCCCGGGCGAAGAGGTGATGACGGCGATGGAGGCCACCGAGGTCAACGGCAATCCGCTCGGTATCGGTTATGCCGAAAGAGGCGACTGGGCCGAAGGGTTGGGAATTAAATCTTTAGCCGACGATGCCGAGGTCGATGTACTCTTTTTTGTCGGTTGCTATGGCTCCTTTGACAAGCGCAATATTGCTGTGGCCAAGAGTTTTGTAAAACTCTGCCAGGCAGCTGGCGTCAGGGTCGGCATCCTTGGCAAGGAAGAAAAATGCTGCGGCGAGCCGATGCGCAAGATGGGCAATGAATACCTGTACCAGAGCCTGGCTGGAGAAAATATCGAACAAATAAAGGCCTACGGGGTGAAGAAAATCGTCACCACCTGTCCGCACTGCTACAATACTCTCGCCAAGGATTATCGCGATCTTGGTCTTGAGACCCCGGTTGAAATCTACACCGTGTTTCTTGAGCAGCTTATCGCCGAAGGAAAACTGAAGATTGATGCAGGGGATCTCTCCTGCACCTACCACGATTCCTGCTATCTCGGGCGGCATAATGACATCTACGAGGCGGGCCGAAATCTTATTGCCGCAGCCGGCGGGAAGCTGGTGGAAATGGATAAAAACCGGGCCGAGGCGTTTTGCTGCAGCGCCGGCGGCGGCCGTATCCTCGCCGAGGAAAAGATCGGTGAGAGGATCAACATTGTACGAGTGAAAATGGCCGCCGAGACCGGAGCTTCGACCCTGGTATCCAACTGCCCGTTCTGTTTGACCATGTTTGAGGACGGCGTCAAGGGTGCCGGCGTCGAGGAAAGCCTCCGACCGAAGGACATCGCCGAAATACTGGCGGAACGTATTCATTAAATATATAACAACTGGAGGGAGAGCATGAAAATTCTCGTATGTATAAAGCAGGTTCCCGATATGGAATCAAAATTCAAGATAGACGTCGCCGGGACCTGGTATGCAAAGACCGACCTTGCCTGGCGGATGAATGAATATGATGAATATGCGGTTGAACAGGCGGTGCAGCTGAAAGAGCAGGTCAAGGACGCCGATCTGACGGTGCTGTGTATAGGCTCCGATCAAGTTAAAGAAACCATGAAGAAGGCCCTGGCCATGGGTTGCGATCGTGGCGCCCATATTACCGACGACAATGCTGCCGGCAAGGAGCCGTTTGAGATCGCCGGCATCATCGCGGAGTATGCTAAAGGCAAAAGCTTCGATTTGATCTTTACCGGCATGCAATCGCAGGATCGAGGCAGTGCCCAGGTTGGTGTTCTGGTTGCCGAGATGCTCGGCCTGCCGAGTGTTTCCACCGTCGTCCACTTTGCTTATGATGGAGGCTCCGTTGTCGCGAAGCGCGAACTTGAGGGCGGTATCAAAGCCTGCGTCAAGGTGCAGGCCCCGGTGGTTATTACCTGTCAGCTCGGCATGAACACCCCGCGTTACCCCACCTTGCCGAATATCATGAAGGCCAAGAAGAAAGAGCTGCTGTCCATCCCGGTTCAGGATCTGCTGAAGATCGACGCCCGACAGGGAACGGTAAAGATGTATTTCCCTGAAAAGAAAGGCGGTGGTCTGGTCCTTGAAGGGGACATGGCCGAAATGGCCGACAAACTGATCAAAATCCTGAAAGATAAAACCGCTGTTTTGGCATAGGAGGATACGATAATGAAATTGTTACTTATTGCAGAAAGCAGGGAAGGCAAGCTTCTTGGTGGGACCTATGAACTGGTGGCCTTCGCCGCCAAGATGAATGCCGAGAGCGTGATGTTTTTGGTTGGCGATGAAGGCGTCTTGCCGAAATATGACGGCAAACTCTATCTGGCGGATGGCAAAACTGTCGGCGAATACAATCCTGATGTCCATAAACAGCTGGTGCTTGACGTCATTGCTCAAGAAAATCCGGATATGGTGGCGCTGAGCCACTCTTCCTATGGCTGGGATCTGGCACCGCGTATCGCCTACGCCTTAAAAGCCGCCCAGGTTTCCGAGGTGGTAGACGTCGTCGGTGGAGAGCTGGTGGTACCCGTCTGCAATTCCAAGCTGCGCTGTAATGTGAAGGCCAAAACCGCGAAGACCGTCGTGACCTTGCAGGCCGGGGCCTTTGGCCTCAGTGACGAGCCGAGCGGCACTCCGGTAGTTGAAAAGATTGTTGCTCGCGGCGGCAATCAAGTGCAGTTCACCGGTTACGAGCAGGCGGCAAGCGGTGGCGTCGATCTTGGCAAAGCCCAGGTTATCGTCAGCGCCGGACGCGGTATCGGCAAGCCCGAGAATGTGGCGATGATTGCCGCTCTCGCCAAGGCCCTGGGCGGGGAATACGGGGCGAGTCGTCCCGTCGTTGATTCCGAGTGGGTTGAGCATAATCGTCAGGTCGGTACCACCGGACAGACCGTTACCCCGAAACTCTATATTGCCTGTGGTATTTCCGGGGCCATTCAGCACCTTGCCGGCATGAAAAAATCGGAGTTCATCGTGGCGATCAACACCGACAAAGATGCCCCTATCGGTGATGTTGCCGACGTTCTGGTGGTAGCTGATCTGAAACATTTTGTTCCCCTGCTCACTGAGAAAATTAAATCCCTTTAACAGGGCTGGACGGAATTATGATTCTGGCAGGAGAATTATCGGCCGGGAATGAAGGATTTCATGACCGGCACGATTAAGTCCAATAACCCTAATGCACTGCAGGATTTTTTGCGCAGTTTTGGCAAGGGCGCCTGAATTTCATAAAGAGGAAAATGAACGGATGGAACATCTGACGGAAATAAAGGTGCGTGGCTATCATGCCGATTTTTACGGCCATGTCAATAATGCCCGGTACCTTGAGTTTTTTGAGGAAGATCGATGGGCGCAATTCGAGTCGAAAATCGATCTTCGCAAATGGGCGGAGGAAGGCCTTATCTTTCTCGT